>NZ_KK073872.1:1920476-2234074 GCF_000585335.1 Cloacibacillus evryensis DSM 19522 | reverse complement strand
GAAGTCGGCGTTGCTGTCGAGCGGCGGCGTGACGGTGAGGGGTTTCGTGCTGTCAAAGCCGTTTATCGTGACGCTGCCGCCTGCCGCCGTGTATTCGGTACCGTCGTAAGTTATCTTCGCGTCATCCGGTATCTTTTCTATCTTTACGTTGAAGGTCTCCGAGCCGTCGCTGCAGCTCGGTTTTATATGCAGAGCTATCGGTTCGTCCTCGTTGCCGACCGCCTGCTTCACCGCAAGGGTGTCGACGCCGTCGACGACCGGCGTGACCACCAGCACAGGCAGTGTCATCTCGGCGGTGTTGTGGGCTATAGTGCCGCTGGAATCGCCGTCGGTATCGTAGGTCTCGACCTTGATCGTGACTCCGTCCATCTTGCCGCTGAAGTTTTCCGGCGGCGTGATCGTGAGGCCGCTCGTGAAAATGTCGATAGAGCCGCTTTTGACGGATGTTTCCGCCGTGAGCGTCACCGTACCGTCCGCTCCCGCGGTGACGCCGTTGACCACGCTTCCCGCCGCAAGCCCAGATACGGTAACGACATACTTTTCGCTGCCGTCGGTATCGGTTGAGGACACCGACGCTTTGAGATAGTCCGCGTCTATTTTCATCGTGCAGTCTTCCTCAATGACGATCGCGCCGCTGCCGCCCTCTGTTTTCGCGGAGATGGTTCCCGTTGCTGTGCCCTGAGTATCGGTTATGGTGATGTGGCCGTCGGTTATTGCGGTTGTCAAATCACTTTCGGTTGGCGTGCTGTTGGAGCCCCCGAGTTTTACGTCAGGCGTCGCGTCCGTCACGGCGAGGACGTTGACGTTGAATGTCTTTGTGCCCGTTGCTCCGTCGAGGCCTGAGATCGGTACACCGCTGTCGTTTGTCTCGTAGCTTGTGACGCTGAGCTTGAGGCCGGTGATGTTTTTCCCGCTATCTGCCTCCTGCTGTATCGTGAGCGCCTCGAATTGCGCCTGCGTGAGTTTCACGATGTTGGTACCGCTGATGTCGAGGCCGGTGTAGTGCAGGTTCGTGTCCAGAGCGCCCTCGTCGTTGACGATGGCTATCGTTATCTTGCCGCCTATGGCGGTGAGTGCGGTATCTCCATTATCTCCATTATAATAAACAGTGGCTTTGCCGATATTTTCCAGCGTGATGTACCCGAGCCGCTCTGGATGGTCGCCGGTGCCGGCGCCGTTGAGGTCCTTGGCGTCCGTGATCGTCGGCAGCTTTAGGTTCATCGCGATCTTCGCGTCCTCCGTGCCGTCCGTCGACGGGGCCGGGGTCTCCCATGTCGGCTTGTCGGCGACGGGGGTGACGGTGATGTCCAGCGTCGAGGTTTTTCCGTCGCTCGTCGTGTAGGTTATCTGCGGAACGGGGCCGCTGTAATTCTTCACCGGCGTGAATGTGTAGTCGCCGTTGGCCTTTATGTTTATCGTGCCGATCGTGTTGTCGCCGATCTTTACATCGACATCTTTGCCGACGCCATATTGCGTATCGTCTCCTTTCACTTTGAAGGAGGCGATAGCGCCGTCGGAGTCGTCGTTGTAGAGCAGGTTCTGGTTCGCCCCGGACGTGCCGTGATGCCCGCTCACGGTGAGAGTCTTGTCCTCCGCCACAGTTCCCGTGTCGGGCGACGGGTTGCTGCCAGTCGCCGAATCGCTGCCCTTTATCGTGATGACGATGTTCTGCGTTTTGCTTGTGTCGTTCGCGGTTATTCCGGAATCGTCCTTCGCCTGTACCTTGTAAGTGAGCGTCAGCGTTTCGTCCGCTTTGAGATAATTGAATCGTTCGTCTCCGCTCTCAAAGGTCCATGTGAGCTGGTGCGAATTAGTTCCGCCGGCGGTGGTGAAGGTCGTGTCGGTCAGCGTGAGCATATCGTAAAGCTCCGCTCGCGTCGAGATAAGGCCGTCCTGCGGGCCGCTTATGGTAAAGTCAGCGTCGCTCAAAGCCAGTTTCGTCACCGTGACAGTATCGCCGAGGTCAATATCGGAGAAGGTGAGCGTGCCGGTCGCCTCCGCTTTGTCAACAGAGGGGTCGATGTTCCCCTCGATCACATCCGCCGCGGCGCTGTCGCCGGTCCCGGCGGCTACGCCAATCGTCGGCTTGTCGTTTGTGCCGCCGATGTTTATCGTCAGCGTCTGCGTCGCCGTAAGGCTGCCGTCTGTCACGGTGACGGAGAACTCATCCGCGAGGCTGCCGTCGTGGCCGAGCTGCTGTATCTGATCGGAACTGTTGCTAAGCGTGTAGGTGTAGCTCCCGTCCGCCTTTATGTGCAGCGTGCCGTATTTGCCGGCGACGTCGGCGGCTGTTCCGCCGGCAGCGACAGCCGTACTTCCGGCTGCCGACGTCTCTTTCGCGGAGGTGATCAGCCAGGCATCCTTGCCGTTGTAATCGGCGTCGGTGTCGGCGGCGGTGATGACGCTCGCGGAGGCGGTTTCAACAGGCGGTATCGTCCCATTAAGCAGGCCGTTGTCCTCCGTCACGGAATTCGTATCGTCAGCCAGCGCCGGCGCGCTGTTGGTGCCGGTGATAGTAATGGTTATCGGTACGATATTTGACGTATCCGCTTCGTTCGCGCCGGAGGCCGCTCCCTGCCCTGATGAGTCCTTTACCTTCACGTCGTAGGTTATTGTCAGCGTTTCGCCCTCTTTGAGATAGTCGAAGGCGTGGGTATTGCCCGTATTGTCGAATTTCCATTCCAGCTTGCCGCTGTCGTTCGCATCCGTGAGCCCCGTCGTATTGAGCGTCAGCAGCGCCCTGAGCTGTGCTTCGCTGAGCGTTAATCCGGCGGTGCTTCCCTCTGTTTTTACGGAATCGATGATATTCTCTGAGATAGTATCCTTTATATCCTCGTCGGATACGCTGATATTACCCGTGGCGGTCAGCGCCGCCGCCGATTCTGTCAGGCCGGGGGCTGAGGCCGAGTCGCCGTCCCCGGGATTCACAGTGAGCACCGGCGTGTCGTTTGTGCCGGTGACGGTGACGGTGACGACTTGCGTCGCCTTCGCGCCGCTGGAATCTTCCGCGGTCAGCGTGTATTTCAGCGTGACGGTCTCGCCCTTTTTGAGGTAGTCGAAGGTCGCGTCCCCCGTGTCGAATTTCCACAGCAGATTGTCCGCCGCGCCGGTTTCGCCGGAGGCGACGACCTCGGCACTGGACCCGTATGTAATCTCGCCGGCCTTGGCGACGGTGAGCATGTTTTTGACTTCTTCGAGTGTGGGCGCGCCCTTGCCGGCCAATGCCGTGTAGCCTTCGACCTTGTCCACGCTGACGGTGACGGTGTCGGTGAAGTCGGCGTCGGTGAGAGTGAGCGTGCCGTTGTCTGTCAGGTGATCAGCGTCTGTTTCCGTTACCGCGCCGGAGGAAGTCCCGGTAATCACGGGCGCGTCGTTCGTGCCGGTGATGGTGATGGTTATCTCGTGTATGTCGTTGTCGTTCGCTGTGCCGGAATTGTCGGTCGACTTCACGGTGTATGTGAGTGTCAGAGTCTCTCCCGCCGCGAGGAAGTCGAAGTGTGCGCTTCCCGAGTTGAAGTTCCAGTTTATCTTGCCGCCCGTCTCGCTGTCCGTAAGAGAGCCGTCCGATATCGAAAGCATATCTTTGAGTACGCCGTCTGTTGGCAGAGTGCCGCCGTATGTGCCGCCCTTTACGATGGAGTCGACTTTGACGGTGGAGACGGCGTCTTTTACGTCGATGTCGCTCAGTGTGAGCGTGCCGGACTCAGTGAGGGAGGCGTTCGTCTCCGTGAGCGCGGCGCTGTCATGATCCGTTCCCGTCAAAGAAATTTTCGGAGCGTCGTTTGTGCCGGTAATGGTTATCGTCAGCGTCTCTGTCGCCGCCGCGCCGTGTTCGTCGGTGATGACGACGTCGAATGTGTCAGTGACAGTCTGGCCGACGCGGAGCGCCTGTACGTTCGGGTCTGTGTTGTTTAGGTCGTATTTGTAGGTACCGTCGGCGTTTATCGTCACTTTGCCGTATGTGCCGTCAACGGAGGTTCCGACGTTCGCCGCGCTTCCCCCGACCTGTGAGACTGAGAGTGAAGCTCCGTTGTCTATGTCGTTGTCGTTGGCGAGGATATTGCCGTCGGAGGTCGTGTGGCTTTCCGTTGTCGACGTCCTCTCGTCCTCGACGACGGAGCCGGCGTTGTCCTTTGCCGTCGGCGCGTCGTTTGTGCCGTGTACGGTGATGGTGATGTTCTGCATCGTTTCGCCGCCGTGTCCGTCGCTGACGGTGACGGAGAAGACCTCGTCGTAGTGTTCGCCCTTGGCGAGTTTCTGAACGTTGTTCCCGCCGTCGCCGTTCGTGCCGTTGTTCAAAGTGTATGTGTATGTGCCGTCGGCGTTGACCGTAATACTGCCGTATGTGCCGTCGACGGAGGTTCCGACTTTTGAACTCTCACCGTCTACTTTGACGATGGCGTGCGTATCAGTTTTGTCGGCGTCGGTCACGTGGTCGGCGATGATGTCGCCGGAGGCTGTGAGTGTTGTGTCCTCCGTCGCCGTACCGGTGATCGCGGTGACGACGGGGGCGTCGTTCGTGCCGGTGATGGTTATCGTTATCCCGTGTGTGTCGTTGTCGTTCGCCGTGCCGGAATTGTCGGTCGACTTCACGGTGTATGTGAGTGTCAGAGTCTCTCCCGCCGCGAGGAAGTCGAAGTGTTCGCTTCCCGAGTTGAAGTTCCAGTTTATCTTGCCGCCTGTCTCGCTGTCCGTAAGAGCGCCGTTCGATATCGTGAGCATATCTTTGAGTACGCTGTCTGTCGGCAGAGCGCCGCCGTATGTGCCGCCCTTTACGATGGAGTCGACTTTGACGGTGGATACGGCGTCTTTTACGTCGATGTCGGTGAGCGTGAGAGTGCCGGACTCCGTGAGGGAGGCGTTAGTCTCCGTGAGCGAGGCGTTGTCACGATCCGTTCCAGTCAAAGAAATTTTCGGAGCGTCATTTGTGCCGGTAATGGTTATCGTCAGCGTCTCTGTCACCGCCGCGTCGTGTTCGTCGGTGACGACGACGTCGAATGTGTCCGTGACAGTCTGTCCGACGCGGAGCGCCTGCACGTTATCGGCGTCGTTGTTAAGTTCATAGGTATATGTACCGTCGGCGTTTATCGTCACTTTGCCGTATGTGCCGTCAACGGAGGTTCCGACGTTCGCCGCGCTTCCCCCGACCTGTGAGACTGAGAGTGAAGCTCCGTTGTCTATGTCGTTGTCGTTGGCGAGGATATTGCCGTCGGAGGTCGTGTGGCTTTCCGTTGTCGACGTCCTCTCGTCCTCGACGACGGAGCCGGCGTTGTCCTTTGCCGTCGGCGCGTCGTTTGTGCCGTGTACGGTGATGGTGATGTTCTGCATCGTTTCGCCGCCGTGTCCGTCGCTGACGGTGACGGAGAAGACCTCGTCGTAGTGTTCGCCCTCGGCAAGTTTCTGAACGCTGCTTCCGCCGTCGCCGTTCGTGCCGTTGTTCAAAGTGTATGTGTATGTGCCGTCGGCGTTGACCGTGATACTGCCGTATGTGCCGGATACGGAGGTTCCGACTTTTGAAGTGTCACCGTCTACTTTGACGATGGCGTGCGTATCAGTTTTGTCGGCGTCGGTCACGTGGTCGGCGATGGTGTCGCCGGAGGCTGTGAGTGTTGTGTCCTCCGTCGCCGTACCGGTGATCGCGGTGACGACGGGGACGTCGTTCGTGCCGGTGATGGTTACCGTTATCTCGTGTGTGTCGTTGTCGTTCGCCGTGCCGGAATCGTCGGTCGACTTCACGGTGTATGTGAGGGTCAGAGTTTCTCCCGCCGCGAGGAAGTCAAAGTGTTCGCTTCCCGAGTTGAAGTTCCAGTTTATCTTGCCGCCTGTCTCGCTGTCCGTGAGAGCGCCGTTCGATATCGAAAGCATATCTTTGAGTACGCCGTCTGTCGGCAGAGTGCCGGCGTATGTGCCGCCCTTTACGATGGAGTCGACTTTGACGGTGGAGACGGTGTCTTTTACGTCGATGTCGGTGAGTGTGAGCGTGCCGGACTCCGTGAGAGAGGCGTTAGTCTCCGTGAGCGCGGCGCTGTCATGATCCGTTCCAGTCAAAGAAATCTTCGGAGCGTCGTTTGTGCCGGTAATGGTTATCGTCAGCGTCTCCGTCGCCGCCGCGCCGTGTTCGTCGGTGACGACGACGTCGAATGTGTCCGTGACAGTCTGGCCGACGCGGAGCGCCTGTACGTTATCGGCGCCGTTATTAAGTTCATAGGTATATGTACCGTCGGCGTTTATAGTCACTTTGCCGTATGTGCCGTCAACGGAGGTTCCGACGTTCGCCGCGCTGCCTTCGACTTCCGCTATTGTTAGGGTGTGGCCGTTGTCTATGTCGTCGTCGTTGGCGAGGATGTTGCCGTCCGTGTTTACGCCGTCTGTGTCCGTTACGCTGACTCGGGTATCTTCGACGACGGAGCCGGCGTTGTGCGCCGCCGTCGGCGCGTCGTTTGTGCCATTGACCGTTATCGTTATATTCTGCGTCGCCTCTCCGCCGTGGCCGTCGCTTACCGTGACGCTGAATATTTCGTCGTGGCTCTCTCCCTCTCCGAGCGACTGCACGCTGTCGGCGTCGTTGTTCAGCGTGTATGTGTAGCTGCCGTCCGTGTTTATTACGATTGTGCCGTAGGTTCCCGTTATTTCCTGTCCTACCTTGCTTTCGGCTCCGTCGACTTTGATTATCGTGTGCGTATCCGTCGCGTCAAGGTCCGTCACGTGTTCCGTGATGATGTTGCCGGACGATGTGAGCGTGACGTCTTCCGTTACCGAACCTGTTATCACGGAGATTTCAGGCGCGTCGTTCGTACCCGTTATCGTTATTGTCAGCGTTTCGTTTACTGTCGCTCCGTGTTCGTCGGTTGTGGTTATGCGGAACGTATCCGTGAGCGTTTCTCCCTCGGCGAGGGCCTGGACGCGGGGGTCGTCGTTCGCAAGGTCGTATTTATACGTTCCGTTTTCGCTTATCGTGACGGTTCCGTATTCGCCGTTCGTCGCTTTGCCGACGTTGGCCGCGCTGCCTTCGACTTCCGCTATTGTTAGGGTGTGGCCGTTGTCTATGTCGTCGTCGTTGGCGAGGATATTGCCGTCGGAGGTCGTGTGGCCTTCCGTCGTCGACGTCCTGTCATCCTCGACGACGGAGCCGGCGTTGTCCTTTGCCGTCGGTGCGTCGTTTGTGCCGTGTACGGTGATGGTGATGTTCTGCGTCGTTTCGCCGCCGTGTCCGTCGCTGACGGTGACGGAGAAGACCTCGTCGTAGTGTTCGCCCTCGGCAAGTTTCTGAACGCTGCTTCCGCCGTCGCCGTTCGTGCCGTTGTTCAAAGTGTATGTGTATGTGCCGTCGGCGTTGACCGTGATACTGCCGTATGTGCCGGATACGGAGGTTCCGACTTTTGAAGTGTCACCGTCTACTTTGACGATGGCGTGCGTATCAGTTTTGTCGGCGTCGGTCACGTGGTCGGCGATGATGTCGCCGGAGGCTGTGAGTGTTGTGTCCTCCGTCGCCGTACCGGTGATCGCGGTGACGACGGGGACGTCGTTCGTGCCGGTGATGGTTACCGTTATCTCGTGTGTGTCGTTGTCGTTCGCCGTGCCGGAATCGTCGGTCGACTTCACGGTGTATGTGAGGGTCAGAGTTTCTCCCGCCGCGAGGAAGTCAAAGTGTTCGCTTCCCGAGTTGAAGTTCCAGTTTATCTTGCCGCCTGTCTCGCTGTCCGTGAGAGCGCCGTTCGATATCGAAAGCATATCTTTGAGTACGCCGTCTGTCGGCAGAGTGCCGGCGTATGTGCCGCCCTTTACGATGGAGTCGACTTTGACGGTGGAGACGGCGTCTTTTACGTCGATGTCGGTGAGCGTGAGAGTGCCGGACTCCGTGAGGGAGGAGTTCGTCTCAGCGAGCGCGGCGCTGTCGCTGTCGCCTGTCCCAACGGATATCTTCGGAGCGTCGTTTGTGCCGGTAATGGTTATCGTCAGCGTCTCCGTCACCGCCGCGCCGTGTTCGTCGGTGACGACGACGTCGAATGTGTCCGTGACAGTCTGTCCGACGCGGAGCGCCTGTACGTTCGGGTCTGTGTTGTTTAGGTCGTATTTGTAGGTACCGTCGGCGTTTATCGTCACTTTGCCGTATGTGCCGTCAACGGAGGTTCCGACGTTCGCCGCGCTTCCCCCGACCTGTGAGACTGAGAGTGAAGCTCCGTTGTCGATGTCGTCGTCGTTGGCGAGGATGTTGCCGTCCGTGTTTACGCCGTCTGTGTCCGTTACGCTGACTCGGGTATCTTCGACGACGGAGCCGGCGTTGTGCGCCGCCGTCGGCGCGTCGTTTGTGCCGTGTACGGTGATGGTGATGTTCTGCGTCGTTTCGCCTCCGTGTCCGTCGCTGACGGTGACGGAGAAGACCTCGTCGTAGTGTTCGCCCTCGGCGAGTTTCTGAACGTTGTTCCCGCCGTCGCCGTTCGTGCCGTTGTTCAAAGTGTATGTGTATGTGCCGTCGGCGTTGACCGTGATACTGCCGTATATGCCGGATACGGAGGTTCCGACTTTTGAAGTGTCACCGTCTACTTTGACGATGGCGTGCGTATCAGTTTTGTCGGCGTCGGTCACGTGGTCGGCGATGATGTCGCCGGAGGCTGTGAGTGTTGTGTCCTCCGTCGCCGTACCGGTGATCGCGGTGACGACGGGGGCGTCGTTTGTGCCGGTGATGGTTACCGTGACGGTCGCGCTTTCAAGGTTTCCGGCCGCTGTCTGGACTGTGTAGGTGTATTGGTCGGTGATGGTTTCGCCTGCGGCTAAAAAGTCGATGGCGGGCGTGTATTTTACCGTGCCGTCTTCGTTTATCGTCACCGTCCCGTATTTGCCGTCGGTCACGCTCACGACTTTCGCTCCTTCATGGTCGGCGAAGAGGTCGTTTGCCGTCACGTCGGTGTCGATGGCGGAATTTTCCCTGACTGTGCCGGCGTCGTCGTCTCTCGTGTCGATGACGGGGGTCACCGTCACTTCGACGGTGGAATTGTATGTTCTGCCGGATTGGTCCGTCGAGGTGCAGTTAACGACGTCCGTGCCGAACCAGTCCGGGGCGGGTGTGTATTTGAGGGTGCCGTCCGGCAGTATTTCCACTGTGCCGTGCTGTGCCGCGGCCCCCGTAACGGTGAGTTCCACTCCGGCGGGGGTGACGAAATTTTCCAGCGGATCGACTGTTATCCCCGTATCTTCGGCGGTGACGGCTTTCGTGCCGTCGGTCTCGGGCGCGGGCGGGTCGCCGGCTGTGGGACGTTCAGGTTCGAAAGGCTTGGCGCCTCCGTCGAAGGGGAAGCGGGTGTCTTTATAGGATTGTATCTCCTGGTCGATCGAGAGGTTGTATGAATATTTTATTCTGGGATTCAGCGAGGCGCGGCCTTCTATCTGGTCGGTGACGTTCACGTCGCGCGCGTACTGCAGATTTATGTCGCTGCCATATTTTATGCGCGGCAGTTCGACGAAGGAGTGCGCTTCGCTGTCGTCCTCTCCCTCGCTGTCGGAGGGCAGGGGATTTTGCGCTCCGGCGTCATCGGGCGTCGGGGCGTCTGTTTCTTTGGCGGGCGCATCCTGCGGGGCGGCCGCCAGGAGCGTGCCGCTCAGCTCGGGCCCGGCGTCGCTGAAGAGTATCGTCCCGGTGTTTTCACCGATTTCCAGCGGGACGCCTTTTTCGTCCTCGAAGCGCACGGATGCTCCCGTTTCGGTGATTATCCGCGCGCCGTCGTCTATGAGGTCTCCGACGCGAAGCTTTATTTTGCTTCCGTCGGCCTCTATCCGGTATGCTTCTCCCTCCGCCTTTGTCACGATCTGTTTTGCCATGTCGGTCTCCCCCTGTCTAATGTTCTCTGAATGCCTTTTCTTTGGCGCGGAAGAGCGGCCGTAAAAGGTAGGCTAGTATGGTGCGTTTTCCCGTCATAATGTCGACCTGCGCCACCATTCCCGGAAGTATGGGGCGGTCGGGGCCGAAGTCCGTCTCTTTCGTCCTGATGCGGACGGTGTAGTAGGTGCTGCCTTTTTCGTCGGTGATCGTATCCGGGCCGATGTGTTCCACGGTCCCCTCAAGGCCGCCGTAGACCGCGTATTCATAGGCGGTGACTTTCACGACGACCGGCAGGCCCGGGCGGACGAAGGCCCTGTCGTTCGGCGCGAGGCGCGCCTCTACGACGAGCGCGTCCCGGTCAGAGACGATCTCGGCCACCGCGCCGCCTGGCATGATGACGGAGCCCTTGGAATTTACGAAGAGCCGCTTTATCGTGCCGCTGATAGGGGCCCTTATCTCTGCCTGTGAGACGCGGTCGATGAGCGCTTTGTTTCCCTCTTCGAGGCTTTCGAGCTCGCGCAGCGTCGCGGTGAGCTCGTTGCGCCAACTGTTCAGGTAGCGCAGTTCGGTCTCCTTTATCTGTCCTTCGGCCTCCTGTATCGCGCCTCTGGTGCGTGTTATCTGGGCCCTCGCCTGGTCGCGGTCTGCCTTTGCGCGCGCCGATTCTTTTTCGAGGCGGATCACTTCGAGTTCGGAGACGGCTCCCGACGACAGAAGCTGTTTCGTCGCTTTAAGTTCGTTTTCCGCCAGTTCGCAGGCTCCCGTAAGCTGGGAGAGGCGCGCGTTGGCCTCGACAAGCTCCTGGCGGCGCTGGAATGCCTGGTCGCGCGCCACTTTGACGGCGGAGCGCATCTCTTCGAGGCTCGTCTGGTAGAGCCGGCGTTCGTGTTCGATGATGTTCTGCATCGAGTCCGCGGCCTCCGCGGGGACGGCGAAGGGCTTGCCCTGTGTCTGCGCCTCGAGGCGCGCGGCCTTCGCGGATAGCGCCGTCAATTGGGCGCTGCGTTCGCCGAGCGAGGAGGAGAAACGTGTCTGGTTTATCTTCACAAGAACGGCGTCTTTGCTGACGGCCTGGGATTCTTTGACGAGTATCTCATCGACCATGCCGCCGTCGATCGCCTGGACCATCTGGGTCCCGGAGGTGGGGATGGCCTTGCCGCTGCCGGTGACAACTTCGTCCACCCGCGCGGCGGCCATCCAGAGCAGCAGCGTGAGGAAGGCGGCGAGCACGATATAGATGACGGCCTTGGCCTTGAGCGGCCTCTCCTCCGTTTCGGCCCAGGCGGCGTCGCCGGCCCAATCTCCGGCGCGCCGCGTGTTTTCTTTAATTAATAGGTCAAAGACGCGGCGAGTGACGCCGCCGCCGAAATTTTCCAGCCTTGCGATGACTTTTCCCGTCTTTTCAAAGCTATCTTTATTCATGGGCTCTATCATGTCAGTACGCCCTCCCGATCGAGCCCTCTTTGAGGGCCGCGAGTATTTTGTCTTTGGGGCCGTCCGCCGCGATCCTGCCGCCGTCGAGGACGATGATCCTCTCGGCGAGGTCGAGCAGCGCGGTGCGGTGGGTGACGAGGAGCAGCGTCCTGTCTTTCGCGAATATTTTGAGGTTGTGGCGCACACGTTCTTCGCTCGCGGAGTCCATCGCCGAGGTCGGCTCGTCGAGCAGCAGCAGCGAGGGATTTTTCAGGACGGCGCGGGCGATAGCCACCGCCTGCCGCTGTCCGCTGGAGAGGTTGGCGCCGCGCTCGCCGACCTGCATGTCGAAGCCCTTCGGGTGGTTCCGCACGATGACGTCGACGCCGCTGATCTGCACCGCCTGAAGCAGCGCCTGGTCGGTGATGTATGGATTGCCCATTACGAGGTTGTCGCGCAGCGTCCCGTAGAAGAGCATCACCTCCTGCGGCACGACGCCGACGGCGCGGCGCAGCTCCGCGGGGTCAATCTGGCGGCTGTCGGTGCCGTCTATGAAGATCGCCCCCTCTGTCGGGCGGAAGAGCTTGAGGATAAGCTTGAAGACGGTGCTCTTGCCGGAGCCGATGGGGCCGACGACGGCGACCTTCTCTCCCGGCCTGACTGTGAAATTCAGCGCGGAGAGCGCCCGGCGCTCCTGTTCCGGGTATGAGAAGCAGAGGTCTTTGAATTCTATCCCGCCGGCGATGTCCGGACGGCTGAGAAATGTCGCGCTGTCCCCATGTTCAGTCTCTTTGTTCATGATATCGTCGAGCGCGGAGAGTGAACGTGAGGTGGAATAGTACTGCATGAGGAGCCCCGCGACGCGGCTGATGGGCATCATCGCGCGCGAGGAGAGCATGTAGGCGGCGATCAGCGAGCCCATGCTTATCGCGTTGGCGCGGATGAGGTAGACGCCGATCACCATCGTCGCGATCGAGATCGTGACGTTGACCCACTGGGTCCAGCTGACGACCGCCGATGAGAGCAGGCGCATTTTGACGTTTGCCGCCTCGAGATGGGCGACGGTCTTTTCCCAGCGGTTCTGTACGGTGCTTTCAAGATTCTGCGTTTTGACGGATTCTATCGCGACGAGGCTTTCGACCATCGTCGCGTTTTTCAGCGAGCTCGCGCGGTTGGTCGTCTCTGAAAGCTCGCGCATCTGCCTCTGCACCATGACCGCCTCGGCGAGCACGAGTATCCCCCCGATGAGGATAGGCACCGCTAGCGGCCAGGCGATGACCGCGATGACGATGATAAAAAAGATGGAGAATGGCAGGTCGACATAAGCGAATACCGTCGCCGAGGAAATGAAACTGCGCACGCTGTCGAAGCCCTGGATGCTGTTGACCATCGAGCCGACGGAGGCGGGACGCGCCTCGCTGCGCATGCCGAGCACCTGTTCCATCATGTCCGCGGAGAGGCGCGTGTTCGTGCGCGAGGCGGCGAGGTCTGTTAGATAACCGCGCGCCATATGCAGCGCGAAGTCGGCCGTTATCATAATAAAGACGCCGATCGCCATCACCCAGAGGGTCTCGACGGCGTTGTTCGGCACTACCCTGTTGTAGACGTTCATCACAAAAAGCGGCATGGCGAAGGCGAAGATGTTGCTGAGCAGGGAGGCGATGACGACGTCCCTGTATATCTTCCTTTCGGCTCCGAGAGTTTCCCAGAACCAGTGCCCGCGGCGTTCTTTGGGAGCCGCCGCCCGGTCGTCAAACTTGAACTGCGGTTTTAGGTATATCACGTATCCGGTATAGATATCGCGCAGCGTCTCGAAGGAGAGCTCCGCCGTGCCTTCGTCCATCTCGCCCGGGAAGATGACCGAGGCCTTTTCCGCCGCGGCGTCGAGCGCGGTGAGAACGCAGGCGCGGCTGCCGGAAAGTATCAGGACCGCGGGACAGAGCAGGCCGTTTATACGCTCCAGCGGGCTCTTTATTATCTTGCTTGCGAGTCCCGCCCGTTTGGCGGCGCGCGAAAAAAGTGCCGGGGAGAGTATCCCGTTTTCCATCGGCAGCCCGGAAAGCAGGGAGTCGCGGGATACGCGGCGTCCGTGGAGCGCCGCGATCAGCGTGAGGGAGGCCGCGAGCGGCCCGCCGGAGAGGCTTGCGGCCCCTGCCGGCGCGGCGATTTCCCTGAGGTTCTCCTGGGATGAGTGTTCCGAAACGTTATCTTGCCTCATCGTTCTGTCTCTTGGCCAGCTCCGCTACGACCTTGTCCATGTCTATCTTCGCCTCGGAGAGCGAGGGTATGGCGGGGACCTCTATCGAAAAGTGGCTCAGCAGCGTTCCCGTGGCCGCGAGGTATTCCGCCTTCATGTTTTTGAGGTTATATTGGGCGTTCGCGTAGCTCATCTTCGCCTGGAAGTATTCATTTTCCGAGTCGAGCAGGTCGAAGAGGCTGCGGCGTCCCGCCTCGAACTGTTTGGTGTAGGCGGCGCGCGTCACGTCCGCCGCCTTCATGTGCGCCTCGAGGTTCGGCATCTGCGCTTCGATGTTTTTGATGTCGTTATAGGCGATCAGCACAGACTGCACGACGTCACGTTCGAGTTTGTTGTAAAGCTCCTCGGATTCCTTGTACTGTTCGACAGCCTTTTTGATATTCTCTTTGTCGAGCCCGCCGTTGTAGAGGTTCCAGTGGAGCACCAGCTCGATGAAGGCTTTATCCTTGCGCCCTTCCGTGCCGTCCTCATCATGGTTGAGGTAGGTCCCCGCGCGCACGTCTACCTTCGGACGCATACGCGAGGCCTGCTCTCCGACGACGTGACGCATGGATTCCGCGTTTTCAGCGTAAGAGATGAGCTGATAGTTTCCCGCGAGCGCCGCTTTGCGACTCTCCTGCGGCAGCGCCGGCAGGGCTATCTCGATCATGTGGTCCTCGAGCTCCGCGGACGGCGCGACGCCGACGATGCGCATATACTGTGTCTCTGCGTCGTGGAGGTTGCTCTCCTCCGTTATGAGGTTGACCTTCGCGAGAGCGACGCGTCCGTACGCCGTGTCGTAGTTCACCGAACTGTCCACGCCGGCCTGCGTGCGTTTCCTGACCTTTTCCAGCACCTCTTCGTGCCGGGCGAGGTTCTCTTTCGCAAGCGCCGTGAGTTCACGGTAGCGGACGACGTCCTGATGCGAACGAAAGGCGGTGTAGCTGACCTGTTCCATTGTGGAGAGCAGGTCGAAGTAGCGCATGTTCTTAGCGTATTTGTAGCGTTTCACGGAGCTGTTCGTGAGGTTGCCGTCGTATACAGGTTGTGTCGCGACGGCGGAGAATCCGTCATAGTCGTGATTGTACATATTGTTGAGCGTATACCTGTATCCGTCTCCGTCGAGGTTGTAGCGGCCCACGCCGGCGTAAACGTCAAGTTTCGGCCGGTAGCCTGAGTAAGAACCTTCGAGGTCGTGGCGCGACGCTCCGAAGGCGTGCAGTTTCCCCTGTACCTCGGGATAGCTTTCCAGCGCGCGCCGTATCGTCTGCCCCATCGTGACCGCCCCGCCGTCGTCCGCCGCCGAGGCGGCCGGAATGAACAAGCACATCAACGCAAACATAAGAATTTTTCTCATTTTCTCTTCACCCGTTTCCTAAAAATAAAAAACGCCCATATCGCGGTGACTCCGCGAAGTGGGCGTTCTGCCGTCAAAATAAATGCCCACACGGCGGAAACTCCGCTATGTGGGCGTTCTGCATTGACTGCAGCTCGAAAGTATAATAAATAAAAAGGACCTTGTTGTCAATAGAAATAATCAAATTATGGAAAAACCGCGAGAAAGATAAGGCTCCTGCGCGAGGTTAATGTGGAAATCGGGCGCAAATAACTTAAATAACGTAAAAACTAACGGTAAAAGAAAGACGCCGTACTATTTTACATATAAAATGCAGCTATTTTACCGGCTTTGCGCGGCGGCCCGCGGCCATGCGCCATGCGCTGGGACACTGAATGATACTTTGTTTATAATTTGAGGCTAATGGTTTTATTGGCGATGTCTTGAAAAAATTCTTTTAATTATCAATGATATGTTATAAGCGTATCTATGATCGGTAGAAAATGATATATGACTTAATTTATATGGTGGTATTCGTTAAAAAGGTGATAAAATGTAATAGATAAGATTAGTCTGAAAATGATGTTTCAGGAGGCGAAACGCGGTGGCATATAAGATCATGGTGCTCAATACGGGTTCGACATCTACAAAGATGGCGGTATACTTTGACGATAAAAAAGTTACCCAGAAGGAATTTGAACATACAAAAGAATTTCTTGAAAAATACCCCTACATGTCGGACCAACTGCCGATGCGTCAGGAATTGGCCGACGATTTTATGAAAGAGTCTGCGGAGGAGTACGGGCGTTTCGACGCCATCGTCGCGCGCGGCGGCATCCTGCCGCCGATACACGCCGGAGGATATGAGATCAACGACGTGATGGTAGACTATCTGCTCAACGTTTGCGCGGAGGAGCACGCCTCGAACGTCGCCGCCTGCATCGCCTTTGAGCTGCGGCAAAAATACGGTATCCCTCACGCCTATATATATGACGGCATTTCGACCGACGAGCTGGAGCCGATCGCGCGTATCAGCGGCATCCCCGATATGCCGCGCGTTTCCGTCACTCACTGTCTCAATATGCGCGCCACGGCTCACCGCGCCGCCGCCGACATGGGCAAAGCCTACGGCGACTGCACCTTCATCGTCGCGCATCTCGGCGGCGGCATCTCGATGTCGCTGCATAAGAAGGGACGCGTCGCCGACGTCGTCGGCGACGACGAGGGGCCATTCTCTCCGGAGCGCGCCGGCGGCCAACAGGTGATCCAACTGATAAAATATCTGGTGATGAAAAATAAGACCGATATGCGCGACAAGCTGCGCGTCATGCGCGGCGACAGCGGGCTCTTCGGATACCTCGGCACGAGCGACGCGCGCCGCGTCGAAAGGATGATAGAGGAAGGCGACGAAAAGGCGAGGCTGGTCTACGAGGCGATGGCGCTGCAGATCGCGAAGTTTATCGCGAACCTTGCGGCCTCGGTCTGCGGCAGGGCCGACGCGGTCATCCTCACCGGCGGCCTCGCGCATTCGAAGATGCTTACGGAGGAGATCAAACGCCGGGTAGGCTTTATCGCGCCGGTGATGCTCTATCCCGGAGAAAATGAGATGGAGTCGCTTGCGCACGGAGCCTACAGAATACTCAAGGGCGACGAGAGGGCGCGGGTCTTCCGGTATGATCAACAACAGCGTTAAATTTTGAAGCGGGCTGCCTGTGTCTCAAAAATATGTTGCGCCGAACGAAAAAACATTATAGGATAAGCGGAAAATATAATTTGAACAGGGGACACAGATGAAAGCATCGCTTATCCAGCTGGAAATAAAAGAGGGGGAGCCCCATGAGGAGCTTATCGAACGCGTATTCGGGCTGATCGACGGCTGCCGCGGCTCCGATATGATCGTGCTTCCCGAGTTGTGGCATATCGGGATACTCAGCTACCGGACGATCCGGAACTTCGCGGAGGATAAGGAGGGGCCGCTGATGAGCCGCCTTTCTGACAAGGCAAGGGAGCTCGGGGCCTTCATCCACTGCGGCAGCTTCGTCCATAAAGAGGGGGATAAGATGTTCAACACCAGCATCCTCTTCGACAGAAAGGGCACCGACGTCGCGGAATACCGCAAGATACATCTGTTCTCATGTTACGGGCGCGAGGCTGATTTTTTCACGCACGGAACGAAGCCGGCGGTGGCGGATACAGAGTTCGGCAAACTCGGCCTCGCCGTCTGCTATGATATAAGGTTCCCCGAGCTGTTCCGCATGATGACGTTCGGCATGGGAGCCGAGATGTTTATCGTGCCGGCCGCCTGGCCTTACCCGCGCGCCACGGCCTTCAAGATGCTCAACAGGGTGCGCGCGATGGAGAATTCCGCTTACCTTCTGTCATGCAACCTGATCGGTCCTTACAGGCATCTGTCGATGGTGGGGGAGAGCGGCATCATCGACCCCTGGGGAGAGATGGTCACGGAGGCCATTCCTGAAGAGGGCACGGTCAAAGGGGAAGTATTTTCAGAGACCGTGCGCCAGACGCGCCGCGAATTTCCCGTATTTGACGACGTAAGGCTGATAGATTCCGTCTTTAAGTAAACGCAGTCTGCCGGGGGCGCCGGTCAGCCGCGGAGCGCCCTGTCCAGAAGCGCCTCTGATATCTTTTCGCGCACCAGCCTCTTGACGCCGCGCACCCCGTCGCCGCCGGCGGCGACATGCGGCCGGAGGGATGCGCAAAGCTCCTCCTCGGATATTATCTCCCTTTCCTCCGCCGTAAGCAGCTCCGCCTCCTCACGGCAGCTCTTTGCCAGGATGACGCCAAGGGCCTCATCCGAAAGCGGGCGAAATTCGATCACGGCGTCAAAGCGCGCAAAGAGCGGAGCTCCGAGCCGTTCTCTCGCCTCCTCCGCTGAGGCGTAGTTCGAGGTGCAGATGATGACGGCGTTCTTCACTTCGGCGCGGTAGTTCCTGTCCTCGTATATCCCTTCGTCGAACAGCTGATAAAAGGCGCTGTGGAAGAGCGGGTTCGGCTTGTCGAACTCGTCGAAGAGGATGACGGAGGATTCCCGCTCCATCAGGTCCTTCGCGAGAGAGTCGCCCGTGTGGCGGCCGCCGAAGAGGTAGGGGGCGAACTCGTTGCTGTGAAACATCGAGAACTGCCGGCGGAAAAGTTTTTGTCCGACCACCCCGCTTATATATTTCGCGGTCTCCGACTTGCCGACTCCCGTGGGGCCGTAAAAGAGCAGAACGAGCGGTTTTGAGAGCTTTTTTGCCGCCAGCGGGTATAGCGCGGTGAGGAGCCTCCGTTTTACCTCTTCCTGGCCGATGATTGCCAGCTGATATTCGCGGTCTATCCTTTTGAGGCTCTCAAAGTTCAAAGTTTTGTATTCGTGCTTTATGACCTTCACGCGGCTGTGCATATTTCTGAACTGCGCCGCAAGGTGTGCCGGCGGGTTCTGCAGGTATAGCGACTCCACCTCGAACTGGTCTATGAAGCTCAAAAAAGAATGCAGCGCGCTCTCGCTGATGGAGGCGTACTGCTCCGAATAAGCCACAAGGCAGGGGACGGAGAGGCGTTCTTCCTGTTTTTCCGCGGCGTCGCCGCCGCGTTTGCCCTGTATCTTAAAGGTATGTTCCCTCATCTTCTTATCGCTGTATATCGCCAGCTCGCTGATCGTGGTCAGCGGCTTGTTCCTTGGCAGGCGGCGTCTGAAGTTATATTTAGGCCCGTAAAAGAAAACTATTTTCTTTAGCATCTGCGTTCATTCCTTCGCGAATAAGATCTTTAAAAAATAAACTTGAAAACCTGTAAATTATATTTAATTTAGTCCAAGTAATCTGAAAATTATGTTGACAATATCACTAACTAGTGTTATTCTACTGCTAACAAAAGATAAGTCAATCCACTGAAAATTAAATAGAGATGAGGGGTTTGGGATGAACGCCAAGGACAGGTTAAACGGCAAACTCATCATCGCTCTTGGAAGGACCTATCGCAACGCGCATAGGAGATCGAATGAGTTGTTCCGCGAGAAGGGGCTGACTCTGCCGCAGTTTACGGTACTAGAGCTTCTCTATAATAGAGGAGAGCAGACGATACAGCAGATAATCGACAAAGTACTCTCAAGCAGCGGCAACATCACGGTGGTGGTAAGGAACCTTGAGCAAATGGAACTGGTTTACCGCCGCGATAATCCACACGACAGGCGCTCTTATCTCATTGGGATAACTCAGAGGGGCAAGGAACTGATGGACGCTACCTTTGCAAAACATATGTCCAACCTTGCCGAGGCTTTTTCAAAACTGACGACCGCGGAGAAAGAACAGGTCGTCTCTATACTGAAGAAACTGCGATAAAAAAAGCTTAACGGCTTTTACTGATTTTGTTTCAAGAAATACCACTAATTAGTGATATTTCCATAAATGTTGTATGCTTAAAAATAAATAAAAGGAGGGGGGATGCGGTGCGGTTTCTTTTCTGTTATCTCAGCAAATGAAATTTTTCACAGAGCGCAAAGACCACACACAATCGCACTAAACCAGGACGTCTCATTATGTACTTATTCGAACGGAGGGGAACCATGCTAGAACATTGGACCGCTTATCAACCCGAACTTGCAAAGTCTTACGAAGAGAAAGGCTATTGGAAGAAAGAGAATTTTTCACAGGTTTTTGATAATATTGCGGAACGTTTCTGGAACCGCGAGGCTCTTGTAGGAGGCGAACAGCGTTTTACCTACGGAGAACTCAAGAAAGGTTCGGACCGCCTTGCCCTGCACTTCCTGAAGATGGGGCTTAAGCACGAAGATCGCATAATCATCCAGCTGACAAACATACCCGAGTTTGTTTTTATCTACCTCGCACTGCAGAAGATCGGCGTCATTCCCGTTATGTGCCTGGCACAGCACAGATATACGGAGATATCACAGATCGCGGCAAAGGCGAAAGCGGTCGGCTATATTATACCCGGTTTTGCAAATAAATATAACTATGTGGAATTAGTAGATCAGGTGGCGGCTGAGCTGCCCGAAATGAAATATAAGATGATCGCCGGCCTCGGCCAGGAGATCCCCGCGGGATACCTCTATGTCAATGATCTGCTGGCCGCTCCGGCCGAGGGTGAGGATGATCCCGACCTTCTCAGAAAATATCTGCCGGACCCGCACGACGTCTGCATCCTCCTGCTCTCCGGCGGCACGACCGGAATCCCGAAGCTCATCCCGCGCGAATACAACGCCTACCGCTATGTGGCGGAAGAATCGAGCCGTGAGCTTGGCTATAACATGTACACAGTGCAGCTTGCGGTGGCACCCGTAGCTCACAACATGGTACTGGCCGCCCCGGGAATACAGGGAGCTTTCTCCTTCGGCGGCAAGGTCGTCATGAGCACCTCTCCGCGCACCGAGGATATCTGCAAACTGATCGAGAAAGAAAAGATCTCCCACATCCCGATGGTTCCGGCAATGATAATCAACATGCTGAATTTTGAAGACAGGGCGAAGTATGACCTCTCCTCATGGAAGATCGTCGTCAACGGCGGCTCCAAGATCGAGCCTGTCGTCGCCGCGCGCGTATATCCGGAACTGGGCTGCCGCCTCATCTCGCAGTTCGGCATGTCCGAGGGTACTATTACGCAGACTAGCCTCTTTGACGACGACGAGGTCACTTATAACACGATCGGCCTGCCGGTATCGCCCGCGGACGAGTGGAAGATCATCGACAAGGACAACGGCGAGCTGATCGCGGAGAGCGTACACGACGGCAGCGCCGTCTTCCGCGGCGAAACGGAGCGCCCGGGAGAGATAATCTTCCGCGGCCCCTACACGATACGCGGTTACTATGACGCCCCCGACCACAATAAAAAGGCCTTTACGGCCGACGGCTTCTACCGTTCGGGAGACCTCGCCGCTATGCACAAGAGCGGCAAGGGTTTCGTCATTATGGGACGCATCAAGGACGCCATCAACCGCGGCGGCGAGAAGTTCAGCTGCGAAGAGGTGGAGAACCTGGTCCTGAAGCATGAGAAGATCCATGACGCGGCGCTCGTGCCGATGCCGGATCACGTGCTGGGCGAGAAGGCCTGCCTGTTCGTCTCCATGAGGAACCCGGGAGAGACCATCACGCTTAAAGAGATAGTCGAGTTCCTCACCGGCAAGCTCGCGAAGTTCAAGCTTCCCGAACGCCTTGAGATCCGCGACGATCTGCCGCATACGAACATCGGCAAGGTCAAGAAAGAGGAGCTCCGCCAGGAAATTTACGCGATCATGGCGGAAGAGGAAAAAAATAAGGCGTAATACGAACACTTCCCTGTTCGGCCACCCATAAAACGCGTGAAGGGCTCTTTAGCCCTTCACACCCCTAATAAAATAATTTTGGAGGTATAATTCCATGAAAATATTAGAGCCTGTAAAATTCAGAAATCTCGAACTTAAAAACCGTTTGGTGTGGCTTCCCGCCGTCACCTGTCTTGCCGACGAGGTCGGATTTGTAACCGACGCTCTCATCGAACGCCACGTGGCGCGCGCCAAGGGCGGCTTCGGCCTTATCGACGTCGAAGCCTGCGGCGTGCTCGACAGAAAGAGCCCCAACCTCCTCCGCATCTGCGACGACAAGTTCATCCCCGGCCTCAAAGAGATGACCGACGCCGTCCACGCCGAAGGCTGCAAAATGACGGTGCAGCTCATCCACTACGTGAAGCAGTCTGTGCGCACGGGATGGAAGCAGGCCGTGGAAGACCTCACCTACGAAGATATCGACCTTTGCAAGCGCCAGTTCGTCGAGAGCACCATCAGAGCGAGGGAAGCCGGATTTGACGGCGTGGAGCTGCATGTGGCGCACGGATACACCCTTTCCTCATTCATTTCGCTGCTCAACAAGCGCACGGACAAATACGGACGCAACACCGAAGGCCGCTGCCGCATCGTGACGGAGATCATGGAAGATATCCGCAAAGAGGTCGGCGACGATTACTGCGTGGGCTGCCGCATCTCCGGCGAAGAGTTCGTCAAAGGCGGCAATACGCTTAAACAGACGACGGAAATAGCCAAGATATTCGCTGGCGCGGGAATGGACTTCATCAGCGTTTCCGCCGGCGGCAAGACGGAAGACGGCGCTTGGTACACCGGCTACAGCGGAAACCGCTGCATGCCGACCGCCGAATACCCCTGGGGCCTCCATGTCTACCTCTCCGAGGGCATCAAGAACGCGCTGCGCGAGATCAAATCTGATATCCCCGTGGTAGTCTCCGGCAAAGTGAAGGACCTTCAGCACGGCGAAGAGATATTCGAATCAGGCAAAGCCGACCTCATCGGCGTCTGCCGCCCGGCGCTCGCCGATCCCGACTGGATCAAAAAGCAGGTCGAGGGGCGCGAGAAAGAGATAGTGAAGTGCGTCTACTGCAACGGCTGTCTTGAGCGCGACCAGAGGCACGAAGCGGTCAACTGTGTCATCGCCGACAAGATCGCGGAGCGCAAAGCCGCCCAGCAAAACTGACGACGGAAAGCCGGGAGCGGTGATCCGAGTGGAATTCAGAGATACCCTTTGTTGCGGGACCGATGAGGGGGCCGGGGGAAAAACGCTTTCCTTGAAAAACAAGCCCCGCTGCTCGCCGGGCCGCGCGAACAAGAGGCGGTATCAAGAGAGATGGGAGGCAGGCTATGGATATTCTAGGCAAGGTCAATAAAGTACCCGGCGGCATCATGGTCGTACCGATGATCATCACCGCGCTGATAAACACATTTATTCCGGCTGTGCTCAAAATAGGCGGCCCCACTACCGCGGCTTTCAGCGGCGCGGGAGCGATGGCGACCATCGGTATGCTGCTCTTTGTCGCCGGCAGCCAAACCAAATACAGCGACCTCGGCGCGGTATGCGCGCGCGGCGGCCTGCTGGTGGTCGTCCGCCTGGCCGTGGCCTTTACCGGAGCCTGGCTGACGCTGAAATTCTTCGGCATCGGCGGTATCTGCGGAGCCTCCGCGCTGGCGATCACGATCTCTCTCGCCAGCTGCAACCCCGGAGTCTACGCGGGGCTGATGCAGTCTTATGGAGACAACGTCGATAAAGCGGCGATGGGCGTTCTCAACCTGATCGCCGTTCCCGCCACCCCTCTGGTGATCCTTGGCATAGCCGACGGCACCGGCTTTGACTACATGAGCGCCGTCGCTTCGCTCGTTCCGTTCGTTCTCGGCATGGTCCTTGCCAATTCCGACGAGAAGATACGCAAGCTCTTTTCGACGGCGACGCCGGTGGTCCTCTTTTTCCTGGGCTGCTGTCTGGGCGCGAGCATAAACCTTAGAGCGCTCTCTCAGGCCGGGGCTGCCAACATCGTGCTGATCGGGCTCATCGTCTGCGTGTTCCTGCCGATAATGATAACTGCGGACAAACTTATCCTGAGACGCCCCGGATACGCCGCGGTCGCGGCCACCTGCCTGGGAGGGCTGTCGGTCGTCGCGCCGAGGATCATCGGCGAACGTCTGCCCCAGTATCAGCCCTATGTGGAGTCGGCGACGGCGCAGATGGCGGTGACGCTGGTCTTCTGCATCTTTGTCTTCCCCTACATCACAAAGTTTGTGGTCGGCAAATTCGGCAGCGGCGTTGTCACGGACAAAACGAATTAAATCGGACTGTTTTAATTTTCCCGCCGCCTTGTGCGGCGGGAAAACCCAAAAAAAAACGTGAGGTGAGAGAAGATGGGCAAAATTATTTCGTCTGCTGCTGCAATATCACTAATTAGAGATAACGACGTGATCGGTATCGGGGGATTCGGAGGTTTTTCCGCCCCCGACGAGATACTGCGCGAGCTGGCGAAATCTTTTTTCACCCACGGCAGGCCGAAGGGACTGCACGTAGTTTCCGGCATCTCTCCCGGCGACCTCACGGAAAACGGCTACGGCCTGAGCATCATTAAGGAGCCCGGCATCATCGCCTCGATCTACGCCTCGCATGTGGGGATGTCGCCCTCGATAGGGCGGGCGGTCAGCGCAAACCAGATCGCGGGCTACACCGTGCCGCTGGGAGTCTACGGACATCTGCTGAAGGCCATCGCCGGGAAAAAACCGGGCGTGCTGACGCGCATCGGACTGCATACCTTCTGCGACCCGCGGCTGGAGGGCTGCCGGGTCAACGACAAGGCCAGGGAGTCGGGGCGCGAAGTCGTTTCTCTGGTAGAGTTCGACGGCGCGGAATACCTCCATTATAAGACGTTCCCGCTGGACATCTGCATCATTCGCGGAAGTTATGCCGACGAGTACGGCAACGTCTCCCTCGAGGAGGAGGCGATACACAGCGAGCAGGCGGCGATGGCCGCGGCGGTTCACAACAGCGGCGGCATCGTGGTCGTGCAGGTAAAGAACGTATTCAAACGCGGCGCGCTCGACCCGCGGCAGGTGTCGATCCCCGGCGCGCTGGTCGATTACGTTGTGCAGGCGAAGCCGGAAAACCATCTGCAATGTTACGACGGCTCCGTTTTCCGCCCCGAGCTGATCGGCGACGTGAGACAGCGGCTGGAGATGATCAGCCCGATGGCGCTCTCGCCGCGAAAAATTTGCGGCAGGCGGGCGGCTTTGGAAATAACCGGCGGCAGCCTCGTCAATCTTGGCATCGGTATGCCCGACAGCGTCGCGAGCGTCGCCAACGAAGAGGGGATCAGCCATCAGGTGACCTTCTCGATCGAGACCGGCGTCTACGGCGGAGTCCCCGTCAGCGGAGTGGGGCTGGGAGCCTCGGTAAACCCGGACGCCATCCTCTCGATCACCGACAGCTTTGACATCTACGACGGAGGCGCGCTGGACGCGGCCTTCCTGGGGCTTGGCGAGGTGGACGAAGAGGGCAACGTCAACGTTTCAAAATTCGGCAGCCGCTGCACCGGGCCGGGAGGATTCATCAATATTACCCAGAATACGAGGAAAGTCTGTTTCATGGGGACCTTTACCGCCGGACACATGGATTACAAGACCGGCGGCGGCCTCTTATCAATAGAAAAAGACGCTGAATACGTGAAATTCAAGAAAAAAGTCGGGCAGGTGACTTTTTCATCAAGATATGCGCGGGAAAACGGACAAGAGGTGCTCTACATAACGGAACGCGCCGTATTCCGGCTTGAAGCCGGCGGCCTGACTCTGACCGAGATCGCGCCCGGCATGGACATCGAAAAAGACATCCTGCCGAAAATGGAGTTCGTCCCGCTGATATCTCCCGAATTGAAGACGATGGACGAACGGATATTCACCGACAAAAAAATGAAGATAAGCTTCATCGACCGATGAGGCCGGATCATAAAAGGACGAAAGGGGAACTTAACATGGCGGAGGAGAAGAAACACACCACTTTATCAGGCTACGAGCTGAAAAGGGTCTACACGGAAGACGATATAAAAGGAAAAGACCCCAAGACACAGCTTGGCGAACCGGGGCACTTCCCGTTCACACGCGGCATCCGCGAGGAGATGTACCGTGACGGCCGCCTGTGGACGATGGGACAGTACGCCGGTTTTGCCTCCGCGGAGGAGGCCAACAAGCGTTTCCGTTACATCATTGAGCAGGGGGGCACAGGTTTCTCCGTCGCGCTGGACCTGCCTACCCAGATGGGTTACGATTCCGACGACCCTATGTCTGAGGGCGAGGTTGGGAAGGTCGGGGTCGCCATCGACTCCCTGGCTGACATCGAGGCTCTGTTCAAAGGAATCCCCTTTGAACAGGTACGCCAGATCCGCACGACGGCGAACGCCAACTCGATAATCATGCTCGCCTTTTACGTGGCCTTCGCGAAGAAAAACAATATCGACCCAAATACGATCGGCTTCTTCCTGCAAAACGACATCCTCAAAGAATACATGTGCCGCGGCACGTATATCTTTCCGCCAGCGGCCGGCGTCAAGCTCTCCGTCGACGTGCTGGAATACTGCGGCAAACACCTTCCCCACTGGACGCCCATCGCGGTCTCCGGCTACCACATCCGGGACGCCGGAGCCACGGCGGCGATGGAGCTGGCGTTCACGCTGGCGGATATGATCGAATACTATGACGCCGCCGTGAAGCGCGGAGTGGACATCGTCGCGGCCACGGCGAACAGCTACTTCTTCCTCGGCGCGCAGCTGGACTTCCTGGAGGAGGTCGCGAAATACCGCGCCGCGCGCCGCCTTTACGCGCGGATCATGAAGGAACGCTATCACGTGACGGCGGAGGAGCCGCAGCGCCTGAAGATATTCGCCTTCACAAGCGGCTCCGCCCTGACGGCGGAACAGCCCATCAACAACATAGTCCGCGTCGCCATTCAGACGATGGCGGCGGCGGCGGGCGGTATCCAGACCTTCCACGCCTCCTCCTATGACGAGGCGATCTCGCTGCCCACGCAGGAAGCCGTGACGGTCTCGCTGCGCACGCAGCAGATCGTGGGCTATGAGTCGGGCCTGACGGAGACGGTCGATCCCCTCGGCGGCTCCTACGCGGTCGAGGCTCTCACGAACGCCATTGAGGAAGAGGTCCTCGCCTTACTTGAGACGATAGAGAAAAAGGGCGGGGCCCTGAAGTGCATCGAAGAAGGATTCCAGCAGAGGATGCTGGCGGACAACGCCTACAAGTACCAGAAGAGCGTGGACAACAAGGAACGCATCGTCGTCGGCGTCAACGAGTTTAAGGACGGCAAGCCCATAGAGCCCGCCCAGTTTACGGTCCCCGAGGACGTCGCTATCAAGCAGGCGGCGAAGATCAACAAGCTGAAGGCGGAGCGCGACAACGAGAGGGTGAAGCGCGCCCTCGCCGCCGTGGAAAAGGCGGCCCGGAACGACGAAAACCTGGGCGAATACATGATCGAAGCGGTAAGCGCCTACGCGACGCTGGGCGAGATCTGCGAAGTGCTCAAAAAAGTTTACGGCAAATATACGCCGATGAAGATTTATTAAAGGAAACGGAGGGTTCGTTATGGTGAAAGTTCTCATTGCAAAACCCGGCCTTGACGGCCATGACCGCGGAGCGAAGGTCGTCGCGCGCGCCTTTGAGGAAGCCGGCGCCGAGGTCATATACACCGGCCTTCAGGCCACGCCGGACGAGATCGCCGAAATAGCGGCGAAAGAGAAGGTCGACGCCGTGGGCGTGAGCCTCCTTTCCGGCGCTCACAATACGCTGATGCCGAAAGTGGTCGACAAGGTAAAGGAAAAAGAGGGAATGGAGAACACGGTCTTTATCCTCGGCGGCATCATTCCGCAGCAGGACATTCCCGGTCTCATGGAAAAGGGCGTCAGCGGCGTTTTTGGACCGGGCACCCCGCTCGACGAAGTGACCGAATTCACCTTTGAGCAGGTGGCGCTCGCGAAGGCCGAGGATATGGCGGAGCAGGCGCTCACCGATATGGCTAACAAAGCTTCAAATATATAGAGAAAAGGAATAAGGAGGCAATCACATGGCAGGGATACTTGAAGGAGTAAAGGTTCTTGGTATAGAGCAGCAGGTCGCGGGACCGACCTGTACGATGATGCTCGCCGACCAGGGCGCGGACGTGATCAAGGTGGAGCGTCCGGGAAGCGGAGACACCGCGCGCGAAATGGCGCCGATGCTCAAAAACGACAAGGGCGAGGCGCAGAGCGGGTATTTCGCGCGCTTCAACCGCGGCAAAAAGAGCGTGACGATCGACATGCAGTCTCCGGAAGGACAGGCCGTCCTTTGGGACCTCATCAAGGATACGGAAATAATTATCGAAAATGTGAAGCCCGGGCTGATGGACAAACTCGGCTTTACCTATGAGAAGGTCAAAGAGGTCAATCCCGGCGTGATCTATGTGGCCATCAGCGGCTTTGGGCGTTCCAAGAAGCATGAGGGGCCCTATGCGAAGCGTCTGGCCTACGACATTATCGCGCAGGCGATGGCGGGACTTATGTACACCTGCGGCAGCGACGCGCAGGGGCCGCCGACATGGCTCGGCTTCGCGCTCGGAGACTCCGGCACGGGCGTCTACGCGGCCTACGCGGCCATGCTCGGCTATATCAATAAGCTGCGCACCGGCAAAGGCGAATACTTCGACGTTTCGATGTACGACTGCATGATCGCCCTCGCCGAACGTTCGCACAACGTCTACGCCTTCACCGGCAACGTCGTCACCAGAGGCCCGGACAAACTCATCGCTCCCTGGGGCCCCTTCAAGTGCAAGGACGGCTACGTGGCGATCATCGTCCCCACGGAGTCGATGTGGAAAAAGTTCCTTACGGCCATCGGCCATACAGAACTGCTCGATAACCCCGACATCCAGTCCGGACCGGGACGCGGCGCCCACATGGAGACGCTTATCCGCCCGATCATCAACGAATGGCTTGCCGACAAGACGAAGGCGGAAGCCTGCGAGATATTTATGGCCCAGGGGCTTCCCTGCGGACCGGTACAGAATTCGCAGGACGTCGCCAACGACGAGCACACCAAAAAGCGCGAGATGCTCGTCAAGATCCCCGACCCAGTCGTCGGCGAGCTTACCGTCGTCGGCTGCCCGATAAAAATGGAGGAGCACGAAGCCGCTTACAGCCCGCTGCCGAACCTTGGCGCCGATACGGACGACGTGCTGAAAAAGCTTGGCTACTCAGATGAACGCCTCGCCGAACTGCATGACAAGAAGATCATATAAAAGAGATTAAGAGAGAAGGATGAAAGATATGGAAAAGGTAGTAATAGTATCCGCCGTACGTACGCCGTTCGATAAATTCGGCGGCCTGATGAAGGGTGAAAACACGGTATCGCTGGGTTCGTTCGTCGTCAAAGAGGCGATGGAGCGCGCCGCCGTCGATCCGGCGGAGGTAGAGGAAACATATATCGGCATCAACATGCCCACCGCGAACCGCTCGATAGCGAGACAGATATCCCTCGCCGCGGGGATGCCGCCCGAAGCAAACTCTACCACCGTAGACCGCGCCTGCTGCTCCTCGATGGTCGCCATCGCGATGGCGAAGCGCGCGATCGAACTCGGCGACGCGAAGATCACCGTCGGCGGCGGCTCGGAAAATATGAGCAACGTCCCCTACTTCGTGGAAGACCTGCGCTGGGGCAAACGCCTCGGCGACATCACGCTTAAAGACATCATGGTCGTCTCCTGCCCCTATACCGGCGAACCGCGCGCCAAACAGGCCGGCGAGGTCGCGCTGCAGTACGGCATCAGCCGCGAAATGCAGGACGAATGGGCATACCGCAGCCAGATGCTCTATCAGGACGCCTTCAAAGCCGGTAAATTCAAGGATGAGATCAAGCCTTACGTCATCCACACCAAGAAAGGCGACGTCGTGATCTCCGAGGACCAGTCGCCGCGCCCAGACACCACGCTCGAGGGGCTTGCCAAACTCAAGACCGTCAACCAGAGCCCGACGGTAACGGCGGGCAACGCGCCAGGACTCAACACCGGTGCCAGCGCGCTCGTGCTCATGGCTGAAAGCGAAGCGGCCCGCCGCGGCATCAAGCCGCTGGCGACGATAGTCGCGCACGCCCAGGCCTCCGGCCATCCCAAATACATCGCGACGATACCGGCCTTTGCCGCGCAGAAGGCGCTCGCCAAGGCAGGCATGACGGTGGAGCAGATGGACGTGATAGAGATCAACGAGGCCTTCGCCGTGATGCCCATCGCCTCGACGCTGCTTATGGGAGATCAGGACCCCGCGAGAGTCGAAGCGATACGCGCGAAGACGAACATCAACGGCGGCGCGATCGCGATCGGCCACCCGACGGGAGCCACCGGCGGACGCCTGGTAATGACGATGGCCTACGAGCTGCAGCGCCGCGGCGGCGGATATGGCCTCTGCACGATCTGCGGCGGCGTCGGCGAAAGCGAAGCCTTCGTAATCCGAGTCTAACCACTCTCCGGCGATCAGATGCCTGACGGACGGCGTCGGACAGTTTAAAGAAGGAGGTTGCGGTAAATATGGAATTTCAGGATATACTGTACGAAAAGTATAACAACCGGGCAAAGATAACCATCAACAGACCCGACAAGATGAATATGTTCACCAATCGTACCTTGAATGAAATGATCACGGCGCTTCAGAGCGCGTGGACAGACAAAGAGGTCGGAGCGGTCATCCTCACGGCGGCCGGGACCCGCGCCTTTACGATCGGCGGCACCCCCTGTGAGACGGACGCCGACGCCCAGCCCATTGAAAAGCTGCCGATGCCCAGCCTCTTCGCCCAGCTTCTGCATACCATCCGCGCCATCCCCAAGCCGGTGGTGGCGGCGGTCAACGGCTATGCGATCGGCGGCGGCCACGTCATCCAGGTGGTGTGCGATCTTACCATCGCCTCCGCCACGGCCAAGTTCGGCCAGGTCGGCCCCAAGGTCGGAAGCTTTGACGCCGGATACGGCAGCGCCTATCTCGCCCGCATAGTCGGCGAGAAAAAGGCGAGAGAATTCTGGTATCTGTGCAGGAAATATACCGCGGAAGAGTGCCTGCGGATGGGACTGGTCAATGCCGTAGTCCCGCCTGAGGAGCTGATGGCGGAGACGGACAAATGGGTGGATGACATCGTCAAATCCAGCCCGACCTCTCTGGCCGCGCTGAAAATGTCCTTCAACGCCGACAGCGCCTCCATCGGCGGCATTCAGTCCATGGCCGGCGTCGCGCTTAACATGTATTTCAACACGGACGAGGCGAAAGAATGCGGCAAGGCGTTCAGTGAAAAGAGAGATCCCGACATCGCCCAATACCGTTAATTTGTTTGGGCTTTCAAGGCTCGGACATTAGTTTTGAAAGGAGTGTATGAATCATGGCAACGGCTCAAGGAGACAGAACACCTAAAACTCTTGAAGAAAGAGGTTTTCATATTATCGACGTCCACGCGCATCCCTTTGTCAAGGGAGGATATCCGCCCGCAATGAAGGCCATGCTGGCCTCCAGAAAATACACGCAGCCCAATTGGGTCGGAAAATCTGGAAAGGGCACGCTGGATGATCTGAAGGCGGAGTTCGACGAAACCGGACACGAAGTAATGGCGAACGACGCCCTTACTCACGGCGTAAAAATGCAGCCTGTCGGCTGGGACGCCACCAGCGGCATGGGCGAACCGCCCACCAGCAACGACTTTGTTTACGGCTTGTGGAAGGAGTTCCCCGACGCGTTTTTCGGCGCGTGGGGCTCGGTCGACCCCTGGCAGGGGCAGAACGCCCTTCTGGAAGCTGAAAGAGCCATTACCGAACTGAAGCTGATCGGTTTGAAGTTCCAGCAGTGCACGCAGAAATTCCGCGTCAACGACAGACGCTTCTATCCGCTGTGGGACCTCTGCCAGCAGCTTGAAGCGCCGGTCCAGTTCCACATCGGCTACACGGGAATGGGCAGCGGCGCCCCCGGCGGCGACGGCCTCTACAGCATGACCTACTGCCAGCCTCTCGACGTCGATGAAGTAGCGGCGGATTTCCCGCGCCTGAAGATAATCGCCCTGCACGTCGGCGAGCCGTGGCCGGAAGTCATCAACCATGTCGCGATGCACAAGACGAACGTGATGCGCGAAACCTCCGGCATGTGGCCCAAATACTTCCCGCAGTGCATGACCTATGACATGAACAGACGCCTCCAGGACAAGTTCATCTTCGGTTCCGAGTGGGGAGTCTTCAAGCTCAGCGAGATCCTCAAGCAGTGGGAAGAGCTGGATCTCAGGCCCGGCGTCATGGAAAAGATCATGTATAAGAACGCGCTGAACTTCCTTGGCGAAAGATTTGAGAAGTGCGGACTTGACTTGAGCCCCTGGAAGGGATTAGTCTGATAAATCTCCAACTTTTTTCCGCGCGAAGGGGCGCCCTCTTCGCGCGGCGGTCATTTTTTAGAAAAAATCTATCTTTAGGGGGCCGGTCATATGAATCAGAAACTTCAAGCCATGCTCGATAAAAAAGCGCACATCATGCTTCAGGGCGGGCAGGAAAAAATCAACAAGCAGCATGCCAAGGGCAAACTGACGGCACGCGAGAGAATCAATTTACTGTTCGATCCCGGCACCTTCGTGGAATACAACATGTTCGTAAGACCCAGAGCGACGCGCTTCGGCATGGACAAAATCGACGCGCCGGCGGACGGGATCATCACGGGGCACGGGCTTATCAACGGCAGAAAAGCTTTCGCCTACGCTCAGGACGCCACCGTTCTGGGAGGATCGATGGGTGAGATGCATGGATTGAAGCTCGCCAGAATGCAGGAGCTGGCGCTGGAAGTCGGCGTACCCATCGTCGGGCTCAACGATTCCGGCGGAGGCCGTCTTCAGGAGGGGCCGGGCGCGTCAGTCTACGGAACCATCTTCTACAACAACGTGAACTCCTCGGGAGTCATTCCGCAGATTTCAGCTCTCATGGGAAGCTGCGCCGGCGGCGCCTCATACTCTCCAGCCCTCAACGACTTTATCGTCATGGTCGATAAGACCAGCAAAGCCTTTATCACCGGGCCCGCCGTTATCAAAGAGGTGACGGGCGAGGTCGTGGATTTTGAAACGCTGGGCGGAGCTACGACGCACAGCACCAAATCGGGACTTTCACATCTGGTGGCGAGGGACGACTATGACTGTATCGAACAGATCAAAAGTCTGCTGAGCTTTTTCCCCGCCAACTGCCAGCTTCTTCCTCCGATCTATGCCACTAACGACGACGTTAACCGCAGGATAGAGGAACTCAACGATATTATTCCCGACAGCAAACGTAAAGCCTATGATATGAAAAGCGTCATTACAAAAATCGCCGACGACAGTTTCTTCTTTGAAATTTCTCCGGCGTATGCCCGCAATATCATAGTCGGGTTTATCCGCATGGGCGGTATGCCGGTAGGCGTCGTTGCCAATCAGGCCAGCTGTATGGCCGGCTGTCTCGACATCAACGCCTCCTGCAAAGCGGCGCGCTTCATTCGCACCTGCGACGCCTTCAATATCCCGCTTTTGTCGATCGTGGACGTCCCAGGATATCTGCCCGGCGTCAACCAGGAACATGACGGCATCATCAGGCATGGGGCAAAACTGCTCTATGCGTGGGCGGAGGCGACCGTCCCCAAGATCATCATGCCGATCAGAAAGTCCTACGGCGGAGCTACGCCCGCGATGTGCAGCATCGACATGAAGGCGGATTTCGTCATCGCCTGGCCGAGCTGCGAACGCGCCGTGGTCGGAGCCGACGCCGCCGTCGAGGTGCTCTATAAAAATGAGATCGCGCAGGCCGCCGATCCCGCCGCGGCCAGGGAGATGTACAAGGAAAAGTACGAGACGGAATTCCTGAACCCCTACCGCTCCGCCGAGCTCGGAAAATTCGAGGACGTGATCGAACCGGCCGAATCAAGAATAAAGATCATTCAGACGCTGCGCATGTTTTGGGGCAGAAAAAAAGAGCGTCCCGCGCGCAAGCATGGGAACATTCCTCTTTAAGAGGGTATGCCGGAACGCGGCAATGAAGAGACATGCCGCGGCCGGACACCCCGTACGTTACGCGGCGGCTGAAGCGAAGCCTTCATAATCAAAGCCTGACCACGATTCACCACCCCACACATCCTGTGCGCCGGATTTGTAAATCCGGCGCGCAGTCTATATTGTTTACGGCAATAGTTTCCAGTCGAAAACTTGGAGATCAAGGTGTTTTCCTGCGCTTGCATATCGCGGCGCGTTGTGGTAGTATCTTCCAGTTGATAAGTATCAATGGGTTTTAAGCAGAGGATGCCCCTCTCGCCTGCCGACGAAATCAGTTGTCAGGCCGCCCCCGAGAAGATATTTCTAGGGTCCGGGCGCATTCTTGTGCGCCCGGACCTTTTTAATTCGGTCGAATAATTTTTCAGGAGGTGTAATGCCATAGCAAACACAAGGGAAGACGAACCCCGCGTAAATTCCGAGATCCGGTCGCCGGAAATTCTCCTTATTGACGAGCAAAACGCCAAGCGCGGAGTGATAAGCATTCAGGAGGCTCTCAAGATGGCGGAGGCCGCGGAACTCGATCTCGTAGAGGTCGCGCCGCAGGCGACGCCGCCCGTATGCCGTATCATGAATTACGGGAAGTACCGCTTCCAGCAGCAGAAACGCGATAAGGACGCGCGCAAGAAGCAGAAGAACCAGGTCGTCAAAGAAATAAAGATGCGTCCGAAGATAGACCTGCATGACTATGAATTCAAGGTGAAGGCTATTCAGACTTTCCTTCAGGCAGGGCATCGTGTCAAGGTCTCAGTATTCTTTCGCGGACGCGAAATGGCTTTCCTTGACAGGGGAAGGGAAGTATTGAAGAAGGTCGTCGACGCCGTCTCGGAGTTTGGCAAGATAGAGATGGAGCCGAGGATGGAGGGCGCTTATATGAGGATAATGATAGCGCCGGCAGCCGAGATCCCCGTTAAGAAACCGGCTCCGCAGGCAGAGCGTCAGAAGCTGCCGTCAGATGGCGCGGCGGCCGCGGTGAAGGCGCAGAAGGCCAAGAAGGACGTTTTGCCCGACGCCGACCAGATATAAATAAGGGGATTCAGTTACCCGTCCTGGGTAAATAAATTATAGGCGGGAGACCAAAACGCCGTTGCGGCGTTTTGCGCGGATCGCCTAGTTTGCAAATTAGAGGAGGAAAAGCAACATGCCTAAGATGAAAACACATTCCGCAACGAAAAAGCGCTTTAAGATAACTGGCTCAGGCAAGGTAAGCTTCAAAAAGAGCGGCCGCGGACACCTTCTTTCTTCAAAAAATTCGAAGCGTCTCCGTGCCCTGAGGAAGAAGGGTATTCTCCCGACAGGGATAGAGGCGCACGTAAAGAAGATGCTCCCCTACGCGTAGCGCGGAGCCACGGTTAACCAGATAAATTTCAAGGAGTGACATAAAATGCGAGTAAAGGGATCCAGCGCCAGCCGCAATAAGCAGAAAAAATTATACAGCATCACGAAGGGTTTTTGGGGACGCAAGAAGAATGTATATCGCCGCGCCCGCGAAGCGTACCTGCACGCGCTTACTAGCGCCTTCGCAGGCCGCAAGCTCAAGAAGCGTGACTTCCGCAAGCTGTGGATCGTCCGTATCAACGCCGCCGCCCGCGTGAACGGCATTGCCTACAGCGCGTTGATCAACGGCCTCAAGAGGGCGAATATCACGATCAACCGCAAGATGCTCGCCGATCTCGCCGTCAACGACGCGCCGGCCTTCTCACAGCTTGTAGAAAAGGCGCGCGCCGCTCTGTAAAAATACCGATTTTTGATTCGAGTGTGAAATACGTTGCGTTTTCATACCTCTTATAAGGTAGAAAGAGTCATTGTTACAGGGTTCCTGCTGGTCATACTGGCGGGAGCCTTTCTCTTATGGCTCTCCAATAATTTTGTCTACGCGAAGCCCCTGTCTCCTGTCGACGCGCTTTTTATGGCTACGTCGGCGGTCTGTGTCACGGGGCTTGGCGTCGTCGACATCGCAACGGATTTCGGACTGCTGTCGCAGGTGATCATGATGGCGCTGATCCAGATAGGCGGCCTGGGGATCATGACAGGTATGATGCTGCTGTCCATCGCCGTGGGGCGCAGGATCGGGATAAGGAGCCGCATTTTTTTTCTCGGAGGGCTTGGCGTCGACGGAGTGCAGGGCGCGATCACTCTTTTTTTCACGGTGATAAGATACACGCTCTTTCTCGAAGGGATCGGCAGTATCCTGCTGTTCGCGGGATTTGTGTTAAATGGGGAGGCGCTCCTGCGGGCGGTCTATCTCGCCGTGTTTCATTCGGTCAGCGCCTTTTGCAACGCCGGATTCTCTCCCTGTCTGGGCGGCCTGCACGGCTACAGGATGACGCTGATAATACCGGGAACGATAATGGCGCTGATAGTTCTCGGCGGGCTTGGTTTTCCCGTCTTCGCCGAGTATGCCAACTATTTCAAGTTTAAGCGCCGGCAGCCGCACCGCGTCTCGGTCTACGCAAAGCTTGTGCTCATGATAACAGGCGGCCTTATCGTCGGCGGTACGGTGCTCTTTCTGCTCTCGGACTGGAATGTCGCTTTCAAGGATTTTCCCGTGTGGGCGAAGGTCTGGAACGCCCTCTTTGCCAGCGTCACGACGAGGACGGCCGGTTTTGAGACGGTGCCCAGCGGTTCGCTCTCCGGCCTCGGGCAGGCGCTGATGATCGTGCTGATGATAATCGGCGCTTCCCCCGCCTCCACAGGCGGCGGCGTGAAGACGACGACCTTCGGGGTGCTGGCGGTATCCGTCTGGAGCGAGCTGCACATGCGCAGCGACCCGACCTTCCTGAACCGCGGGATATCCGAGCGGACCGAGCGCCGGGCGCTCTCCGTCATCGCAATATATCTTTTCACGATACTGGCAGGCTCCGTGCTGCTTACGCTGATAGAGGAGATGCCTTTCTCCGCGATAATTTTTGAGGTCGCTTCGGCGCTCGGCACGGTCGGCCTGACGGTAGGAGTCACCACGGAGCTTTCCACGGCGGGAAAGCTCGTGATCACGCTGCTGATGTTTTGGGGAAGGGTTGGGCTCTATTCATTTATTTCCACGCTTGTTACCGCTGACGGAGATTCGGGGATACATTATCCCAATACGCATATTCCGATAGGTTAAAGGAGTGCTCGTCATGGAGAGAAAAAAGAAGAGTTTTCTGATAATCGGCCTGGGCCGTTTCGGCACCGCGCTCTGCGAAAAGCTCTCGAGCCTCGGACAGAACGTCATCGGCATCGACAGCATGTCCGGGCCGGTCATGGAACTTTCCGATAAAATCGCCGTCGCCGCGCAGATGGACGTCACCGATGAAAATTCGCTGCGCAAGATCGGAGCCACCCAGGTGGATGTCGCGGTCGTCACGATCGGCGAGGCGGTGGAGCACAGCATCCTCTGCACCTCCCTGCTGGTCGATATGGGGGTGCCGATCGTCATCGCGCGCGCCTCGAACAAGCTGCACGCGAAGGTGCTGGAGCGCGTCGGCGCGCATAAGGTGATCTCGCCGGAGTGGGACATGGGCTCACGTATCGGCGAGATGCTCGTCTATCCGTGGTATTCCGCCTTTACGCGCATCGACGGCGGCAATTTCATCCTCGGAAAGATACAGCCTCTGCCGGATATGATCGGCAAGAGCATGGCGGAACTTAAATTTTCGCAAAAATACAAAGTTATTGTTATACTTATGGAGTATGAGGGAATACAACATACGCCGATGCCCATGCGTCCCTTTGAGAAGGGGGACAGGATGTGGGTGTTGGGCCATGTCGAGGATATGGACAAGCTCGTCGAAAAGAACGGCGTGTCCGGCCTCATCGATATGAAGGACATAAATTTACCCGGCGCGCCGCAATAGCGCCGTTTGCAGGAGGCAGGATTTATGCGGGAAAATGATGGAACGAAGGGGCCGCAGGGTGAAGACAACGGCCTTTTGGAACGCCTTGAAAAGATAAAAGAGGCGGGATTGGAAAAGATAGCGCAAAGTTCTTTGCCGGATCAGCTTCAGCTTGTCCGCGCCAATCTTATCGGGCGCAAGGGCGAGCTGACTGAGATATTGAAGAGCGTGGGACAGGCCGCTCCGGAGCTTCGCAAGGTGCTGGGGCAGGCGGCCAACGACGTCAAGCAGATCATCAGCGACGCCGTCGAGAGCCGCAGCGCGGAGCTGCTCGACACGCTCTCCGCGTTCGAGGGCGCGGCGGACATCACCGTCCCCGGCATAGAGCCCTTTCAGGGAGGCCTGCACCCCGTTACGCAAATGTGCTACGACCTTAACGACGCCTTCCGTTCGCTTGGCTTTGAGGTATTCTCCGAGCCTGAGATAACCAGCGAAAAATTTGCCTTTGACAATCTGAACTTTGCGCCGGAGCATCCAGCCCGCGAGAGCATGGATACCTACTGGCTGAAGGGGCACGACGAAGAGCGCGGGGCGAAGCGCCTCTGCCTTCGCCCGCATCTTACGGGCGCCAGCGTCCGCTACCTGCGCGAGCACGGAGCACCCGCGCGTTTCGTATATCCGGGGCGCGTCTACCGCAACGAGACTACCGACGCCCGCCACGAGCGCGCCTTTTTCCAGTACGAGGCCCTGATAGTCGATAAGGATTTTTCTTTCGCCTCCGGTATGGTCCTCATCAAAACGATACTCGAAAAGGTCTTCGGCCATGAGGTCGGCGTCCGTATGCGCGTCGGCTTCTTCCCCTTCGTGGAGCCGGGATTTGAGATAGACATGAAATGCCAGGTATGCGGCGGTACGGGCTGCAAGGTATGCAAGCATGTGGGCTGGATAGAGGTCATGCCCGGCGGCACGCCGCATCCGAACGTCCTCAGAGCGGCGGGGCTGGACCCCGCGGTCTGGTCGGGGTTCTATATCAACATCGGTCTTGACCGCCTTGTGATGATGCGCTACGGGGTGGACGACGTGCGCCTCTTCCACAGCGCCGACCTGCGCTTCCTGAAACAGTTCAAGTAGGAGGGTGATATTATGAAATTATCGTTAAACTGGATAAAGAAATACGCCGACCTTCCTGCCGACCTTACGATGGCCAGACTTTCGTATGACCTTACGATGTCGACGGTCGAGGTCGAGGACGCGGTCAGCCTCGCGGACAATCTCGCTGGGCTCGTGGTCGGGAGGATACTGACGGTCGAACCGCATCCCGACGCCGACAAGCTTCGCGTCTGCACGGTGGACGTGGGAGATCCGGCGCCTTCGACGATCGTCTGCGGCGGCGTGAACCTCGCTCCCGCGCAGTTGGTAGTCGTGGCGAAACCGGGGGCGTGGGTAAGGTGGCACGGAGAGGGAGAGCCCGTTGAGATAAAGCCCGCGAAGCTGCGCGGCGTGATGAGTTTCGGCATGATCTGCGCCTCCGGCGAGATAGGCCTCGCGGAGCTGTTTCCGACGACGCGGCAGGCCGAGATAATGGACATCAGCGAATTTGACGCGAAGCCCGGCGCTCCGCTGGCCGAAGCTCTCGGGCTTGACGATATAATCCTTGAGATAGATAACAAGTCGATGACGAACCGCCCGGACCTCTGGGGACACTATGGAATGGCGCGCGAACTCGCCGCTATCTACAAATGCCCGCTGAAGCCGATCGAAGCAGCCAGTTTCCCCGGGATGACCGAGGAGCTGAAGGTGGAGATAAAGGACGCGGAGCGGTGCTCCCGTTATGTCGGGCTCGTCATTAAGAATATCAGCAGCGTTCCCTCGCCCTTTGAGCTCAAAAGCCTGATCTGGCGCGTCGGGATGCGTCCTATCAATCTGCCCGTAGACATCACGAACTACGTGATGCTCGCCACGGGGCAGCCGACCCACGGATTTGACAAAAAACATATCGCGGGCGGCATTTACGTGCGCCGCGCCTACGAGGGCGAGAAGCTGCAGCTGCTTGACGGCGAGACGCTCGACCTCACGACCGAGGATCTCGTCATCGCCGACGAGAAGTCGCCCGTCGGGCTCGCCGGAGTCATGGGAGGCAAGCTCGACTCGATCCTTGACGATACGACGGAACTCATCCTCGAGGTCGCCAGCTTCGACGCGCTCGGCATACGCCGTACATCGCAGCGTTTCGACGTGCGCACGGAGGCTTCCGCGCGCTATGAGAAGAGTATCGATCCGCAGCGTGTGGACGCCGCCGTGGCGATCGCGGCGGAGGCCTTTGGAAAATATTTCCCTGAGATGCGGATAACCGCCCACACGGACGTCTACCCGCGCCCGCTTGAAAATGCGAAGGTCGAAGTGAGCCTTGACTTCCTGCGTAAGCGCCTAGGCAAAGAGCTTACCGCGGGCGAGGTGGTGGATATCCTTTCGCCGCTCGGCTTCAAAACGGAAACGGATGGCGACAGGCTTCTTGTCGAAGCGCCTTCATGGCGTTCCACAGGCGACATTTCGCTGCCGGATGACATCCTTGAAGAGGTCGCGCGCCTTATGGGATATGAGAATTTTGAATTCTCGGCGCCGACCGTGCTGCTTGATAAAGCCGTCAACCAGCGTGTGCCTGACATGGAGCGCGCCATACGCGAATACCTGGCCTTCCGCTGCGGCATGCAGGAGATCTTTACCTATCCCTGGATCGGCGACGAATATGTCGGCGCCGCGGGGGCGGATACGAAAGAGATGCTCGAGCTCTCGACGCCGCCGGCGCCCGACGAGAGCCGCCTGCGTTCGACCCTCGTACCCGGACTGCTGAAGGCCGTGGCGACAAATATCCGCTATTTCACGGATTTCCGTATTTTTGAGATGACGCAGGTGTTCTTTGACAGGAATTATAAAAGTATCAGCGGCACGGACGAACTGCTTCCGGAGATGGCGCGCCGCCTGGGCGGAGCCTTCGTAGGCGCCGACGCAAGGCAGCTCTTCCGCGAGGCCAAGGGCGTGCTTGAGTATATGCACCGCGCCGCGCAGATGGAGAGGCTCGGCTTCTCCCAGCAGGAGAAGCCTGCGTGGGCAGACGATAAGCTCTGGGTCAACGTCACGGCAGGCGGAGAGGTGATCGGCGCGCTTGCGCTGGTATCTCCCAAGAGCGCGAAGGCATCCGGCATAAAGCGCAGTCTGACGGTGATCTTTGAGCTCGACGTTGAAAAACTCACGCCGCTGCCCTCGCGCCAGAACGAGTTTGTCCATCTGCCTGAGTATCCGCTCGCCGACTTCGACCTTTCGATCGTCTTCGACGAGAATGTCGGCTGGGCCGAGATTGAGGCCATAGCGAGAAAGGCCGATCTGGTCAAGGATGTGAAGTTTATCGACGAATATCGCGGAGCGCAGGTAGGGGATGGTAAAAAATCCGTCTCCTTCAGGATCTGGGTCGGTTCGGACAAGGGGACTCTCACCTCCGAACAGATAGAGAATGTTTCCAAGCAGGTAGTCAAAAAAATAGGCAAAAAGTTCGGCGGAGATGTCCGCGGGGCATGATAGTCTGCTAGACTGGAGCGAGAGACGGACCTTCCCTCGGCGGGGAGGCCACACGGACGAAAGAATTTTGGAGGTGCTTTGAGAATGATGGAACAGTTTGAAAGAGTCAACGAGGCGCTTGACCGTCTTGAGAAAATGCTTGACGGCATGAAATCGGAAAACGAGGCTCTGGGCCGCGAGATATCCGAGCTCAAAGGCATAATAGAAGACCGTGATCTTGAGATCATGCAGCTCCAGGAGGACGCGGAAAAGCTGGCGGCCTCCAGCCGGGCAGAAAAAGAAGAGCTCGGCAGCCGCCTTGACGGGCTTCTCGGACGCATGTGCAAGCTGACGGCTCAGGAACAGGCAGCCGCGGGCGAAGACCGGCAGTAAAACGGCGGGAACCTCTGAACAATGGACGAAACGCGCGAAATAAAATCTTTAGGTGACGGAAAATATTCCTTCTGGATAGGCCGTCAAAGATACACGCTGACCACAAAGCTGGATGCGGCGCGTTTCTTTCGTATTGTTGAAAACGCAGGGGCGCTGGTGGAGGCTTTCCCGCAGAACCTGAGCCAGGATGAACGGCTCTTCCTCGCCCTGATGGCGCTCTCTCATCAGATGGAGGAGCTGAGCCGCCGGATCGACGAGATCTCGGCTGAATTCGGCGGACGGGACAGTGATCCCGCGTGAGCCTCAGCGGCTGGAACTACTGGGATATATTTTTTATAATCCTCGGCTGCTACTTTATCATCCGCGGCTCCTTCCGCGGTTTTGTGGGGGAGATAATAACGCTTGCGGGCTTTCTCGCCTCGTTTTACCTCTCCTTTCACTACTCCGGAGGGATCGGCCGCCTCATCGCGGCGGCGACGGGGCTCAACGAGTATATCGCTCAGGTCTTGGCCGCGGTGCTGATCTGGCTGTCGGTGACGCTGGCCGCGGCGACGCTGCGGATAATCACGAAAAGCCTCATCGGGGCCGCGCGTCTCGGAGGCGTGGACAAACTGCTGGGGCTTGTTTCCGGCGTTATCAAGAGCGTGATCGTGGTCTACGTGGTGATAACGGGCGGGCTGCTGCTCGCGCCGGTCGTCAGTCCCACGTGGATGTCGCAGAGCGACATCCTGCGCTACGCCGGGAGGAGCTGGCCCAAGTTCCGCGCGATGTTCATCGACCTCAGCCTGTTGCCGGAGGGGACGACGCTGCCGGATGGCACGCTTGAACAGATATTGCGCCCATACCGGACCGGAGGGGGAGCGCCGGAGGGGTATGATCCCACTCCCGGCCGCACTTAAATCAGCAGGCTGTACGCGCCATTTGCGTCATAACCTGGCCCCAGCCTGTCCTCGACGCACCTTAGTGCGTCTGCGGTATGCTGACGCCAGGTTATTTAGCAACTGGCACGTCCAGCCTGCTGATTTGACAGATTTTATTTAGAAAAATAAAAAGCGGGAACGAAATGTACATAGAAAAAGCTGCTTATGGCAGTCTCGAAATTTCTAAGATAACGGAATTGATCTCGCGGCGCTGCCGCAGCGAGATCGGGGCGCTCGTCGCGCGGAATATCGCTCCGGCCTTTGATATGGCTGAGCTTAAGCGGCGTCAGGCGCTCTATATGGATGTCGAAAGATATCGCGGTTATAAGGGCGAACTGCCGTGGATAAACGAGATAGTATCCGTCGCCTTCATGCTTGAGGCGGCGGAGGAGAACGGGCTGCTCTCCGGCGAGGAGCTGGTCAAAATACGGCTTCTGCTGACCCTCTCCGGCCGGATGAAGGAGGCCCTCTCCGACGCGCGCGAGGAATATCCGAACTTTGGGATATTGCTGCGCGACATGCGCGATTTTTCGGAGGAGGCGCGGATGCTCGCCGTGATCGACGACGACGGGCATCTCTATGATTACGCCTCGGAGAAACTTTCCCTGCTGCGCCAGCAGATGCGCGGCCTCAAAGAGACGGTGCGCAGGCGCGGTCACGCGCTGCTCAACGACCCGTCGGTCACCGGTATGCTTCAGGAACGCGTGCTCACTCTGCGCAACGGGCGCTATGCTTTCCTCGTCCGCCAGGACGCGCTGTCGCAATTTCCCGGCTCGGTGATCGACCGCTCCGGTTCCGGCAGCAGCGTCTATATGGAGCCGAGGTCGCTGATGTCGCTCAACAATGAATACAGCAAGCTCTACGGCGAGGAGATGCTGGAAGAGACGCGTATCTTCCGCGAGTTTACCGCGAAGCTGATAAACCGCAAAAATGGGATCGTCGACACGGAAAATGTCCTCGGGACGATAGACCTCTTCTACGCGCTCTCGGAGATGACGCGCGTATACAAATGGCGCGTGCCCGGCCTTTCGCCGCGCGCGCAGTTTTCCTTTGTTCGCGCCCGCCACCCTCTCTTGGGCGACAAGTCGGTGCCGATCGAGATAAAGTGCGGCGGGGATTTCCGCATCCTCGTCATAACCGGTCCCAATACGGGAGGCAAGACGGTCGCGCTCAAGACGGCCGGCGTCTGCGTCTACCTGGGCTGGCTCGGCTTTCCGATACCTGCCGGCGAGGGCTCGATACTGGGCGACATCGGCGAGCTTTTTACCGATATCGGCGACGAGCAGAGCATCGAGCAGAGCTTGTCGACCTTCAGCGCCCATATCACTCATGTGACGGAGATCCTTAATAAGGTCACGCCGCGCTCCCTCGTGATGCTCGACGAACTTGGCGCCGGCACCGATCCCGAGGAGGGGGCGGCGCTGGGCATCGCGCTGCTCGACTGGCTGCGTGAGCAGGGGGCGCTTGTGCTGGCGACGACGCATCATAATCCGATCAAACGTTTCGCCCTGACGACGCAGGACATCGAGACGGCGAGCGTTGAGTTTGACGGCGCGACGCTCTCTCCGACCTACAGGATACTGATCGGCATACCGGGACGCAGCAACGCGCTGCTCATCGCCGGTAAGCTCGGTATGCGCCGCTCGATCATCGAGCGGGCCGAAAGGGCGATCAACGGGCGTGAGATATCGATGGAGGACCTCATAGGGGAACTCCATGAAAAGCGCGCCGCTCTCGAACGCGAGGCGTCCGCCGTCGAGTCCTCGCGGAAAAAATTGGCCGCGCTCGAAAAAGATTATGAGGCAAAGATAAAGGCCATTGAGGAGAAGCGCGACGCGCTGATCGCAAACGCCGACAAGAAGGCGCTTTCGATAGTTCGCAACGCGGAGGATTCCGCGCGCGCCCTGATAAAGAATATGGAGAATGCGCAGGCAGAGTCGGAGGCGCGCCGCGAGCTTGAAAAGAAGCGCAGCCACTTCCAGAAAATAGAAAAATCCGCGATAAAACGCGAGGAGCAGAAGGAGAGCGTCGAATCAGTCGCGGCGACGAGCCATGAACTGAAGGCGGGGGATACCGTGCAGGTGCTTGGCACAAACAAGAGCGCCACGGTGATCGAAGTAAAGGGCAAGAAGGCCCGTGTACAGGCCGGCATCGCGGAGATAGAAGTCCCGCTCACAAAGCTCAAGGTGATCACGAGAAAGGCTCCTGACAAAACGCCGCCGGTGCAGATAAAGGTCTCGCGCCCCGTCGGCGTGCCCTCGTCGATAATGGTGCGCGGCATGACGATAGACGAGGCGTTGCCGATGGTGGAGCAGTATCTCGACCAGGCCTATTGCGCCGGCTACGACACAGTCACCGTGATACACGGGCGCGGAGAGGGAATACTGCGCCGCGAGGTGCAGGAGCTTTGCAAGCGCGTCCCCTATATCGCGGAACATAACCTCGGCGGCCCCGGCGAGGGCGGCTATGGTGTTACGATCGTAAAATTCAGAAGGTAGCGTTCATGAAAACAGATAAAAACAGACCCATTATTATAAGAGGCGGCGGCGATCTCGCGACCGGGACGATATACAGGCTCCGCCAGGCCGGCTTTCCCGTGCTCGTTCTCGAAACTGGACGCCCGCTCGCCGTGCGCCGCGCCGTCTCCGCGTGCGAGGCCGTCTACGCGGGACGCTGGACCGTTGAGGATATGGAGTGCCGCCTGATCTCCTCTCCCGCGGAATTTGATCCCGGCGCGGTCTGCGTCCTGATAGACCCGGACTGTAAGTCGCTCGCTGAAGTGCGCCCGCGCATATTGATCGACGCGATCATGGCGAAGCGCAACACGGGAACGACGAGGGATATGGCCCCGGTGACGATAGCCCTCGGACCTGGTTTCAGCGCGCCCGAGGACGCTCTTTACGTTATAGAAACGATGCGCGGCCACAGCCTCGGGCGTGTCATCACGAAGGGCTTGGCTATTCCAGACACAAGAAAACCAGGCGTGATCATGGGCTACGGCATCGAGCGCCTGCTTCGCGCGCCGGCGGCCGGACGGCTGGTCCCATATAAGAACATCGGCGACCTCGTCGAAGCGGGGGAGGCTGTCGGCGCGATCGCGGGACATCCGGTGGCGGCGAACATCTCCGGAGTTATCCGTGGCCTCATACATCCGTCCGTGGAATGCCATCACGATATGAAGATCGGCGACGTAGACCCCCGCGGCGTGGTAGATTACTGTTTTACAATATCGGATAAATCCCTCTCGATCGCGGGCGGCGTTATGGAGGCGATAAGCCGCTCGTCCCTCTGACGGCGCCGAAAAAGCCGCCGGCTCTCCCGTTACGTTCCTGTTACATTTGCTGAACACATCGTTAACATCCTAAGTCTATACTCATGGTTACAACAACTTAGGAGGAATAAAGATGAGAAAATTAGTAACAGCGTTGATTGCACTTGTGGTTCTTTCCGCCGCGACGATGGCGATGGCGGCCCCGATCGTGATGGACGGTTCGACGACGGTCCTTCCCTTCGGCCAGGCGGCGGTGGAGCAGTTCATGAAGGAAAACGCGGGAGTCAAGTTCTCAGTCTCCGGCACCGGCACCGGCAACGGCTTCAAATCGCTCGCCGACGGCAGCGCCCAGATCGCGAACGCCTCTCGCTTTATCAAAGATTCCGAAATCAAGACCTGCATGGATAAGAACATCTATCCCGTGCCCTTCGCGGTCGCCCTCGACTGCATCGTCCCGATAGTACACAAAGACAACCCTGTCAAAGAGCTCACCCGCGCCCAGCTTAAAGATATATATTCAGGCAAGGTCGCCAACTGGAAAGAGGTCGGCGGCGCGGACGCACCCATCGTCGTCGTCGGGCGCGATACCAGCTCGGGCACCTACGGGACCTGGCAGGAGATGATCATGGATAAGGGCGAGAAGACCCGCGTAACGCCAAAGGCCCAGGTCGCCTCTTCGAGCGGCGCGATGCTCTCTTCGGTAAGCAAGAACAAGAACGCGATCGGCTATGAGGGAATGGGCTACGTCAACAAGACCGTCAAGGGGCTCCATGTCGACGGGATCGCCGCGACGGCAGCTACGGCACGCAGCGGCAAATACCCCCTCTCGCGCTACCTCTACATGTTCACGAACGGCTGGCCCAAGGGCGAAGTTCTTGACTTCATTATGTACATGCAGAGCGACGCCGGACAGAAGATCGTAAACAGCACGGGTTTCGTATCGCTCCGCGAACTTAAGAAATAACCGTTATCGCCAACAGGAGGAGGACATACAGCCCATGAGCGCACTTACAAAGGCCGAACGGCCGGCAAAGGAACAGGCCTTCGGAGGCAGAGGAGACAGGATAATGTCACGCACGGTCTTCTGTGTGGCGGTGACGGGAATCATAATCCTGGTTTTCATCCTCGGCTTTCTGGTGGCGAATGGGCTGCCGGTCCTCCGGACGGCTTCACTTAAAGAGCTATTCTTTTCCAGAGACTGGTATCCGACAGAGGAACCTCCCGCACTTGGAATGGCGGCGCTTGTCGCAGGGACCTTCGCCGCCACCCTTCTATCAAGCTTGATTGCCATACCCGCGGCGCTCGCGCTCGCGGTTTTTACCGCGGAGATCGCTCCGCGCAGGATGAGAAATTTCTTCAAGGTCCTGCTTGAGATGCTCGGATTTCTCCCCTCTATAGTCCTCGGCTTCATCGGCATGATGCTGATCGCGCCCTGGATGCAGGATTCGCTGAACATCGCGAGCGGCCTTAACCTGCTGAACGCCTCGATACTTCTGGGTTTTTTGATAATACCGGTGGTCGCCTCGCTCTCGGATGAGGCGCTCGCCGCCGTCCCCCTTGAACTGCGGGACGCCTCCTACGCTCTGGGAGCCACGAGGATGGAGACGATACAAAAGGTCGTCTTTCCCGGCGCGCTGCCGGGCATAACCGCCTCCGTACTGCTCGGGGTGATGCGCGCGCTCGGCGAGACGATGGTCGTGCTGATGGCCGCCGGCGGCGCGGCGATAATCCCCACCCTCTTCACAGAGCCGGTGAGGCCGCTTACCTCGACGATCGCCGCCGAAATGGGAGAGACCCCCGTGGGCAGCACACACTACTACGCGCTCTTTTTTGCGGGCCTCATCCTTCTTGTGATGACCTTGATGATAAACCTGGCTTCTCTCTATATTGAAAAAAGAGGTACAAAGAGATGAACCGTACTTTTATACGCAAGATATACGACCGGCTGATGACGCTCGTCTTCTGCCTCTTCGCGCTGCTGCTCGTAGCGGTGATCGGCGCGGTCGCCGCCTTCCTGATAAAGAACGGCGCGGCGACGCTTTCCTGGGAGTTCCTTTCGGAGCCGCCGAAGGACGGCATGCTCGCCGGAGGGATACTGACGCCGCTGGTGGGCACCATGCAGCTCGTGCTGGTATCGATGGGGGTGGCGCTTCCGGTGGGGATCATGACGGGGCTTTACTTTGCGGAATACGCCAAAGATACCTGGATCGTCAGCCTTATGAGGATATCGATCCGCTCGCTGGCCGGAGTGCCCTCGGTCATCTTCGGCCTCTTCGGCCTCTCGCTCTTCGTGGTATTCATGCAATTTGGCTCCTGCCTGCTTTCAGCGGGGCTGACGCTGGCCTGCCTCTCGCTGCCGCTCGTGGTCACGGTCGCCGAACAGGCCTTCCTCGCGGTGCCGCAGGATTACAGGGACGCCTCATACGCGCTGGGAGCGACGAAATACCAGACGATAATGAAGGTCGTGCTGCCCTCGGCGGCCTCGACGATAATCACGGGGGCCATTCTTGCGGTGGGCCGCGTCGCGGGGGAGACGGCCCCGATAATGTTCACCGGCGCCGCCTACTTCGCGCCTGACATTGCGAAGAGCCTCTTCAGCCAAGTGATGGCGCTGCCGTATCACATATACGTGCTCGCCACCTCGGCGACAGACCCGGAGGCGGCCGCGCCGATAGAATACGGAGCGATATTGGTGCTCATCGGACTTGTAATGGGGACGAGCGCGATCGGGGTTGTCGCGCGCGCGCGTCTCTCGGAAAGGAACGGAAGGTAGATGGGGTATACATTGGCGAATAAGGAAGGGCGCGGGGAGAACACGGACGAGATGTCGGTAAAGATACGCACGCGCGGCGTCGACCTCTATTACGGCGACAGGCAGGTGCTGAAGAATATCACCTTCGACATGGGGGAAAACAAAGTTACGGCCTTCATCGGCCCCTCCGGCTGCGGTAAAAGCAGCTATCTCAGGTGCCTCAACCGCATGAATGATTTTATCCCGTCGGCGCGCGTAGAGGGTATAATTGAGATCGACGGGGAAAATATTTTATCAAACGAAATGGACGTCATTGCGCTGCGGCGTAAGGTCGGGATGGTCTTTCAGAAGCCTAACCCCTTCCCGATGTCCATATATGACAATATCGCATACGGGCCGCGCCTCAACGGCATAAAGGACAAGGGACGCCTCGACGAGACCGTTGAGAAGAGCCTCCAGGGGGCCGCCCTCTGGGATGAGGTGAAGGACAAGCTGAAAAGTTCCGGAACTGGACTCTCGGGCGGCCAGCAGCAGCGCCTCTGTATCGCGCGCGCCATTGCGACGCAGCCCGACATCCTGTTGATGGACGAGCCGACGAGCGCGTTGGACCCGATGTCGACGGCGCGCGTTGAAGAGCTCGTCAGCGAACTCAAGAAGGATTACACCGTCGTCATCGTCACGCACAACATGCAGCAGGCGGCGCGAATCTCGGATTACACGGCCTTCTTCCTTCTGGGGGACCTGATAGAGTACGACAGGACGGCGAAAATGTTCACCTCACCGCACGACAAGCGCACGGAAGACTATATTTCCGGCCGTTTCGGCTAATAGAGAAAGAAACAGGGGGAGTGCAGCGATGAATACGATAAATACGAGAAAAAGAATAGAGGAGGACCTTTCGCTCCTCAAGAACATGATATACCGCATGAGCGGACTGGCCTCTGAATCGCTTGAAAAGGCGGTCTGGGCGCTGAAGAACCAGGACGCGGAGTTGGCGCAGAAGGTCATCGCCGACGGCGACGTCATTGACGAGCTTGAAGAAAAACTCGACGCGGCCTGTATGGAGTTCGCGGCCCGCTACCAGCCTCTCGGCGAGGATCTGCGCGTCGTCGTCAGCATCATGCATATCGCGGTAGACCTTGAGCGCATCGGAGACTACGGCGAGAACATCGCGAAGGTGACGCTCTCGCTCTCCAGAATGCCGCAGCTCAAGCCGCTCATCGACATCCCGCGCATGGTGGAGATCATTAAAGAGATGCTGCGGCTCTCGATGACGGCGGTAGACAACCACGACGGAGAGGCGGCGCTCAAGGTATTCCCGATGGACGACGAGGTGGACGACCTCGAAAAGCAGATCATGCGCGAACTGCTTTTGCTGATCATGGAAAAGCCGGAGCGCATCGAACAGTCTTTCAACCTGATGAACGTCTCCAAGACTCTCGAACGCGCGGGAGACCACGCTACCAACGTCGCCGAACGTGTCGCCTACATGTATACGGGACGCCCCGTGAAGGCCAGCAGTTACCGCCGCAAGAAGATGGCATAGGGCGATGGAACAGAAGATACTGGTCGTTGACGACGAAGAGAGCCTCGCGGAATTTATCTGCCGCGCCCTCAGGCAGCAGGGATATAAGACAGTTTGCGCCTATGACGGAGATTCGGCGCTCACTCTGATATACGAAGAGCTGCCGGATCTTGTGATACTGGACCTCATGCTTCCTCTGATGGACGGCTGGGAGATATGCCGCCGCGTGAAATCCGACGCGGAGACGAAACACATCCCGATCCTCATGCTGACGGCGCGCGGCTCGGCCGAAGACGTCGTGCAGGGGCTCGACCTTGGCGCGGACGACTACATGCGCAAGCCCTTTCCCCTTGACGAGCTGCTGGCGCGCGTTCGCGTGCTGCTGCGGCGCACGCGCGCGCAGGCGGATACCCGCAAGGTGATCGAAAACGGCGATTTCAGGCTGGACGCGGCGGAGAAAGAGGCCTGGCTGCGCGGCTCTCTGATAGACCTCAGCCCGACCGAGTATTCGATACTGGAGGTGCTCGCGCGCCGCATGGGGCACACCGTGTCGCGTGACGAGCTGCTGCGGCGTATATGGGGAATGTCCAACTGCGACACGCGCACGGTGGACGTTCACCTTTCAAGGCTGCGCAGGAAGCTCGACGACGGTAAAAAGCCGGCGCTCTCGGCGCAGACGCTCCGCGGTCGCGGCTACCGGCTCGTATGGGAGGAGGGGCAGGAATGAATCTCAGCAAATTGACGCTGAAAAAAAAGATCGCCATTCTCATGACCTCGGCGGTCTTTGTCATCGGCCTCGCGGCTTGGATGATAATTTACAGGGCCGAGCGCAGCGACAGCATCGAATATACCCGCGCGATGCTCTCGCGCTATCTCGACTTCATCGCCGTTTCGGGAGAGGAAAAGGGGATCAACGGAATAAAGAACATCTCCGGCGTCTGGACCGCCCTCTATCCGGACGGGCGCGTCACAGTCGTCAGCCTGATGGGCGAGGTCGTCATGGATACCAAGGCCGACGCCGCGCGGATGGAGAACCATTATACGCGCGGCGAGGTGATGGAGGCCTTTGAGGGCGGCGAGGGATCTGAACTGCGCTACAGCAAGACGCAGCGGGAATGGCAGATATATATGGCGAAGAGGGTCATCGTCCCCGGCAGCCCCGGCGACGCTTACGTGGTGCGCCTCTCGTACCCGGTGGCGAAGCTCTCCGGCCTCATAAAAAACGTCACCATCCCCTTTATCAAATACTTCACGCTGATCCTTCTGCTGGTCTGGCTCGGGACATACCTTGTGCTGCGCCTGATCCTTACGCCGCTCAACTCCTTGAGCCTTGCCGCCTCCCAAATAGCCAGAGGAGAGAAGGCGCGCTTTCCGATAACCAACGACGGCGAGATACAGGCGCTTTCAAACACCCTCAACTCCATGCAGGACGCGCTGCAAAAGACGATACGCGAGGCGCAGGAGCGTAAAGAGGAGCTTGCGCAGCTGGTCGGCGCGCTGCCGATAGGCGTCATTCTTATCGATGACGAAAAAAAGATACGTTACATAAACAAAGAGGCCGCGGCGATCTGCGGGCGTGCCGAGCTGCCTGCCCGCGGCTCCTCCGTGGAGCTGATACTGCCCTCCCATGAGCTATACCTCATGCTTGACGAACCCGATACGAGCCGGACGCTGTCGATAATGCACGGCGGCGCGATGGCGATGCAGGTAGAGGCGACGACCCTGGAGCTTGCGCGCGGAAGGCTTATCGCCCTTCAGGACCTCACGGAAAAGGCGAGGCTTGAAGAGGTGCGCCGTGACTTCTTCATCGACGCCGGGCATGAATTCCAGACGCCGCTCGCGATAATCCGCACGGGGCTGGAGCTTCTCAAGAGCTCTCCGCAGATGAAGGTCCCGGAACGCTCCGAGGATGTTGAGACCATCGACAGCCTGCTGCGCCAGCAGGAGCGGATCAGCGGGCTTGTCGACGACCTTCTGCTGCTTGTGCGCCTTGACGCCGACCCGATGCAAAAAAATATCACGGACGTCGACCTGGCGGGGATCGCGGAGGAGGTCAAAGACGAGATCGCGGCGCTGCCGCAGGCCAAAGCGACAGAGATCGCGATAACGGCCCCCGCTTACGGCGCGCACGTTATGGGAATCCACGGAGATCTGCGCCGGGCGCTGCTGAACATCATGGAAAACGCGCAGAAATATATCCAGACCGGCGACGGCTCCGCGGGGATCATAAAAGTTTCGATCGAAGAAGACGAAGGAAAGTGGCGCCTCACGGTCGATGACAACGGTCCGGGAATCGCTGAAAACGAGAGAGAACTTGTATTTGAAAGATTCCGCCGCGGCGACGGCCACCGGGCGCGCGGCAAAAAAAAGAGCGGCGGCTACGGCCTCGGCCTCTCCATATCGCGGCGGATAATCGAACGCCACGGCGGCACCCTCGAAATTGGAGAATCGCAGCTTGGCGGGGCGGCTTTCGTTATCAGGCTACCCAAGTAAAATATCGATAAGATCCGCGGCCTCGCTGCTTCCGCCCGTAAAGGCGTCGATAAGCAGGGGGCCGCGGATTATATATGCGTGCCAGGCGAACCTGAATTCATCGGTACGAAAGAGGACCTTCGCTGAATTAAAACTCCGCCGCCAACCGCGCGCCTCCTCCGGCGTCGCCATCATCTCGGCGATCGACTGCGCGCCGTGCGCGCTTATCTTGACGGGCAGCTCTTTGGGGACGCAGGGAAGATCGATATCCGCGCAGAGCGTTACGCAGGCGTCGGTGATCGCCGTCCTGCCGTTTGAGGCGTCCACGATGATCGTTTTAGACGAGAGGCGGACTCCGGCGAAGAGCCCGCGTTCCATAATGTTCGCGGGAAAAACATACGCCGGTGAAAGAATCAGCCTGTCACCCTCCGCGGGTGTGACTTTGAGGGGAAGAAAACCCTCGGGAGCATCTCTCATGACCTCACCATCCAGATAATAAGGATATGAACATCAGCCGGATAATAAAAAACGTGCCCTTTACGGGAACTCCAGCGCTCCCATGGCACCCGCAAGATTCCGCTTATCGCTGCTTCCTTCCGGACCTGACGAGGTTCACGGGCTCGCGCCGCATGGGACTGGAGTGCCCGTAAAAGGCACATCGACTCAGTTTAGACATAATAATGGCGGAGAGGATGGGATTTGAACCCATGGAAGAGTTTGACCCCTTCACTCACTTTCCAGGCGAGCTCCTTCGACCGCTCAGACACCTCTCCGCGTACGTCGTTACCATGTCTTTATATCGACGGAGGACATTATATCCTATTGCACTCGCTATGTCAAAAGAGATGACCGGCAAAACAGGGCGGACTCATCGGGCTTTTTAACGAAAACATCGGGCGGTCCGTGATGCCGCGCGGCATTTTTCATTTTACTTTGTGCAAAGTCTTTCTATAAGAGAGAGTAAAAGCGACAGGTCTCTTTCAGAAAGCCTCGAAATCCCCTCCAGCGCTTTTTTGATCAGAGCCGGGTTGTCTATCTCTTCGTCAAAAAAATCGCTTGGGGTGACTCCAAGATATTTGCAGATATACAGGAACTCCGCCATGGAGGGCAAGCTGCGTCCGCTTACGATGCTTTGCATGTAGCTTCTGCTGTGTCCCAGATCAAGGCTCATCTTATATTCCGAGACGCCCTTCTTTATCCTTAGCTCGGTGATTCGTTTTCTGATAAATTCGTTGTCCAATTCTTTCACCTCACCTGATGTAAATTTTAGGGTGAGTGCGGAGGGATTGTTAACGCTATAATCGTTAATTTAGGATGCTATTAGCATCTTATATATTGTATAATGTTTAGGCATATATGACGCGGATTAAGAAAAAGCACCGTCATCGCGATCATCATGGAAGGGGCTATATTTTTATGAGAGTAACGGTAAGAAAACCGGATGTTCCTGGCGGCGCAGAACAGAGAGAATTATGCGAAACGATATCGGCTCTTCTTGACCTGACCTCTTCGGCCCTTTACTTGGCCGACCTGCGCGGGGAGACCATCTCTTCGTGGAACGCCGAAGAACACGGCCGCGGCGAAAGATTCTCCCGCACTGACGCGGCGGGACTGTTTCGCAGATGTGGTTTTGCCAGCCGGGAACGTGACGAAACGCTTGAACAGTTCATCGACGGCATCTTCAGTGGGAGAGAGGGCGGCCGCATGATCCGCACTTTTTCGCCCCTCCTGGAGGGCGAGCCCCGTCTGACGGAGATATCGTATAAGACGCTTCGCGGGAGCGGCGGCGAGCCTGAAAGGGCGATGTGCCTTATCCGCAGACTTCGGATAGCTGATGAGAGCGAGCCTTTCTGCGCCGAGTACCGCGCCCGCCTTGAAGACTGGCTCAGGCGCGGCATTGAAAACGGGCGCGTAAAATTATACCTGCAGCCGAAGGTGAATTTAATTAACGGCATGATCACCGGAGCCGAGGTGCTTACGCGCTATGACGATCCGCGGGAGGGGCTTGTCATGCCGGACGACTTCATTCCCAAACTGGAAGAGGCCGGCCTGATAAGGAAACTTGACCTTTACGTCCTCGATCGGAGCTACGCGCTGCTGCGTAAATTAACAGCGCTGGGTAAAAAGCCGCTGCCCCTTTCTGTCAATTTTTCAAAAAAGACGCTGCTCTCCCCCGATATCACCGGCGAGGTGTGTAAAATAGACAGAGGATTTGAGGAGCTGCGAAGGTATATGGAGATCGAGCTCACCGAGAATGTCGGCAATGTCTCCCGCGACGATTTTACCGCGGCCTGCAAGGCGCTGCGCGGTGCGGGATACAAGCTGACGCTGGACGATTTTGGCAGCAAGTATTCAAATCTATACATGTTGTCGGCATTCCGTTTCGATGTTGTTAAGATAGACAAATCCATTGTCGCCGAGGTCGCTGAAAATGAGATCAGCCGGCTGATCGTGGAAAGTACGGTGGGGATATGCGACAGGCTCGGTATCGGCTGTATCGCGGAGGGCGTCGAAAGAGAAGAGCAGGCGTCTGTTTTGAAGGGCCTGGGATGCGCCGAGATACAGGGATACCTGATAGACAGGCCGCTGCCCTGTGAAGAATTCATCGATAAATATTTTCGCGGCCTATAACGGCGCGGTCTTTTTTATTATACCGGCCTTTCTTCTTTCTCTGAAAAATATCCGCAGCATCTCCGCGCACTCTTCGCTCAACACGCCTCCTGTGAGCCCGCATCTGTGATACATTCGCGGGTCGCGGGGGATCTCATAAAGGGAGCGGCAGCCTCCGGCCTTTGGGTCTCTCGCGCCGAAGACTATCCTTCCCATACGGCACTGTACCAGCGCGCCCGAGCACATGACGCAGGGCTCAAGCGTCACATAAATGGAACAGCCGTCGAAACGCCACGAATTTATCTTTTTCGCCGCCTCCGTCATCGCGGCGATCTCCGCGTGTCCGAACGGCGACTTGTCGCGGCTGCGGACATTATGCCCGCGGCCGATTATCTCCTCGCCGCGGACGACTACCGCGCCCACGGGGATCTCTCCGCATTCAAGCGCGCGCCGCGCCTCCTCTATTGCCTCTTTCATATAAATAGTATCGTTCATCTATGGCGGCTCTCCGTTTCTTGTGATATACTTACTAGCGCTTCATGCGTGCCTGTAGCTCAGCTGGATAGAGTGCCGCCCTCCGGAGGCGAAGGTCTGGGGTTCGAATCCCCACAGGCACGCCACTTTTAATTTTATCCCAGTGGCAATTATAAGCGATAGAACTAAGCGACTCACACAAAACGCGAAAGCGGCGTTTTGGTTCCCTGCTCATCCGGAGGCGAAGGTCTGGGGTTCGAATCCCCACAGGCACGCCACTTTTACCAACGATTCCCGAGGTTTTATACCTCGGGAATTTTTTTACCCGTACTCAGCATATACTCAAAAACTGGAAAGTGCTTCGGTCGATCTCTACGCTTCCCACTTTTCTTCCTCGGCACGCCGCTTTTGATCTTATCCCAGCGGCAATTATAATGGAATATGTATGGAAATTGTTAGGGATCATTATTCTTATATCAGTTCCAGCCCCACAGTTCGATGCTCCGGCAGAGGGTGGTGCAGGGCAATAATGGCGCTTACCTGGACGCCTGGTTTTTACCCATAGTGGTAGCGGCAGGCGATGATGATTATCCGGCCTTCCCGTATGGCGTAGATGAGACGGTGTTAATCATCGATGCGGCGGCTCCAATAGCCGCTGAAGTTGTCTTTCAGCGGCTCCGGCTTACCAAGGCCTTTGTTGCCGTTGCTGTCTATGTCGGAGAGCAGCAGGTTGATACGGCGCAGAGTCTTTTTGTCCTGTGTCTGCCAGTATAAGTAGTCTTCCCAGGCGTCATCGGTCCAGGCTTTAATCATCGGCGGTTATCGTTTCGTGTTCCGAAAGGCGTCCCGCTTCGGCCTGCGCTTTGCTGTGATTCAGTCGAGCCAGGTTTGCGCCGCCGAAGAAGCTGGCGTCATCAATGCGCGGTTTCGCGCGGGAGACGCGGAAGGGCAGTTCTCCGGCGTTGAGCGTGGCTTTCATGAACATGTTGAAGGCCACGGAGGCATTCATGCCGACTTCGGAGCAGAAGTCGTCAAAGTTTTCTTTGGTCTGCGCATCTGTGCGGAAGGTTATCGTTGTCTGCGGCATTTGTCATTCCTCCTTGTATTATTATATTTATATTGTAATGACGATGTTAGTACAAGTCAAGATGTTTTGTTTACATAAAGATTTTATCCCAGCGGCAATTATAAGCGATAGAACCAAACCTTCATAAAATTATATGTTGGTTTTCGCGGGATTTCTGTTTTTTTGATTTATACTACATCTTATTGAAAAGCAAAACTGCACAGCGACAGATTTTAGCGTGAGAGCTGAGGGGGCGATGTCGGTTGAATACGAAATTTTTACATTATCTTGTGCTCGTTATATTTGCCGTCTCTATGTTATACGCCTGGCTGCATGGGTGGAGGCCGGGGATCATCGCCTGGCTGGTGCTCTCGGTATCAGGGCTCGCCTCGCTGATAGCCGCGGCGATAATTTTTCTTGACAACAGAAAATAAAAGGCCGCGGCCCTCGGGCTCACGGCGTCTTTACTATTGTCGTCCGGCCTGGTCTGGTTTATAGATCGACAGCGTCCTGACCGAATACCACCACTAAAAACATCTTAAATAGCAATACATACATTTTAATCTTATCCTATCGTAAGTGTTTCACGCATCGGTAATATTAAGTATTGGCGGAACGATGGATAATAATGGCAAAATAATGTAAATTTAGTCTATTGTCATCTGTATGGCGTATGTTCAGCAGTATGTTATACTCAACACAGGATGTTTCGCGATCAGCCGATCCGCTGTGATTTCCCGTGGCGGCCCAGCCGGGTTCTGGAGCAGCCTTCCTATCCCGACGAAAGGAGAGCGAGCCGATGACCAATTTATCCGGACGACGTTTATGGCTCTGTTCTGATGGATGCTGAAAAGATTTGGATTGAATAACACGATTCTCTTCGCAAAGATGGAAGAGGCTTTGAAATCGGTCCTGCCGATCACGGCGATAGTGTTCGTCGTTTGTTTCGCGCTCGTTCCGGTGCCTGCGGGCGCGCTGCTTGCTTTCGTCTTTGGCTCGATCCTGCTTACCGTCGGCATGGGGCTGTTCACGCTGGGAGCCGACATCGCGATGACCCCGATCGGCGAGCACATAGGCTCGGCCGTCACACGGACCAGGAGTTTGTGGTTCATTCTCCTGATCAGCTTTCTCGTCGGAACCTTCATCACAGTCTCCGAACCAGATCTTCAGGTGTTGGCCGGACAGGTGCCCAACATCCCCAACGCGGCGATCATCGGGGCGGTGGCCGTCGGCGTGGGAGTGTTCCTGATGCTGGCGATGCTGCGTATTTTCCTGGGGATACGGCTGCGGACGGTTTTGCTTGTATCTTACGTGCTGCTCATCACGCTGGCGTTCTTTATCCCGGTGGACTATATCGGCGTCGCCTTTGACTCCGGCGGGGTCACCACCGGCCCGATGACGGTTCCATTCATAATGGCGCTCGGAGTCGGCGTCGCAGCCTCCAGAAGCGACAGCAGCGCGCAGAACGACAGCTTTGGCCTCGTGGCGATCGGCTCAGTCGGCCCGATCCTTGCCGTTTTGATCCTGGGCATCCTCTATCCCGGCGGAGGCAGCGAATATACCCCCGTGACTGTGCCTGATATCAAGGATTCTCAGGAGCTGTGGTATCTCTTCGCCGTGGAGTTTCCCCGTTTTTTCCATGAAATAGCGCTTTCCGTGCTGCCGATAATCCTCTTCTTCCTCGCCTTTCAGATCTTTAAGCTGAAGCTTTACGGGACGGAGATCATCCAAATTACGGTCGGTATCCTGTATACTTATCTTGGGTTGGTCCTCTTCCTCACCGGAGTGAATGTCGGTTTTCTGCCGGTCGGCAATTACATCGGGCAGCTTATCGGCGGGCTGGAGAACAACTGGGTGATCGTCCCGATCGGTATGGTCATCGGGTATTTTATCGTTATGGCGGAGCCCGCCGTCCACGTGCTCAACAAGCAGGTGGTCGAGATCACGGCGGGGGCCATCCCTAAAAAGGCGATGAGCGTCAGTCTGTCGATCGGCGTCTCCATCTCTGTCGGGCTGGCAATGATGCGTATTTTGACGGGGCTGCCTCTGATGTGGCTCATTGTGCCGGGGTATACGATAGCGCTGATACTGAGCTTCATCGTGCCTCCGATATTCACGGCCATCGCCTTTGACTCCGGGGGCGTCGCTTCCGGCGCTATGACGGCGACATTCCTGCTCCCGCTGGCGATGGGGCTTTGCAGCGCTGTCGGCGGCAACATCACGCAGGATGCCTTTGGCGTGGTGGCGATGGTGGCGATGACGCCGCTCATCACCATCCAGCTTCTGGGGCTGCTCTATATGCGCGGCATGTCGGCGATGAAGAAAGAGGAGCCTGAGTTGTGATGAAAAATATCGTTTCGGAGGAATACTGTCATGAACGGCGTTAATTTTGTGATCGCGGTCGTTCAGCGGAAGCAGAGCGACGGTTATATAGATTTTTTTCATAAGCATGGGGCCAAGCTGGTATTCAGCTATCTTTGCGAGGGAACGGCGCAAAAAAAAGCGCTCTACCTGTGGGGGCTGGAGAAAAAAGAGATGCAGATCATCTGCTGCCTGTGCGGCGCAGACGCCGCCAACGGGCTTCTTGCCGGGCTGGTTTCGGAGATGCGGATCGACGCGCCGAACGCCGGCGTCGCCCTTATGCTCCCCGTGGACTGTGTCGCCGGGGTCTCGAACGCTCAATGTTTACCGGAAGAGTTGCTGGATGACGATTTTAAAAAGAGGGTGGAAGAGATGCAGTATTCGCTGATCGTAGCGATAGCCGAAAGGGGCTACGTCGACATGGTTATGGACGCGGCGAGAGATGCCGGGGCCCGCGGCGGGACGGTCATTCACGCGAAGGGTACCGGAGCCCGTTTCGCCTCCAAATTTTTCGGCCTCACCATCGCGGAGGAAAAAGAGATGATCTATCTTGTAACCAGTAAAGAGAGCAAGGACGCCATTATCGAAGCGATCATCGACAAGGCGGGGCCCTCCACCGATGCCAGAGCCATAGCCTTTACGGTCCCGGTAGAAAGGGTCGCGGGGTTCTCCAAGCTTTAGTTAGATATCAGGAAGAGACGCCGGACAGTGTCTGTCCGCGCATAAACAATAAAACGGCCGCCGGATCCTCAGCGGCAAAATGCCGCGGTTTCCCTCCCGCAAGTGTTCGCTGCGGCCTCCCAATGCCGTATGAAAGCGGAAAACGCTGCCGCCCGGCGCCGCGGGCTGTCCAATGTCCTCATGAAAAAGTTTGATGCGCCTGTGCTGTATCTTCTTGAGCACGCCTGTGATAGAGTAAATAAGATCTGTATAATAGAAACAAGGTTTTCCTTATCGCAGGGAGCGTGAGAGTGATGAAGGCGTTGTGCTTTGGTTCTATCAACATTGACTATACCTATCGGGTAAAACATTTCGTAAAAAAGGGGGAGACCATATCCGCCGACTCCCTTCATATATTCAGCGGCGGGAAGGGACTGAACCAGGCGGTCGCCTTATCAAGGGCGGGGGTGGAAACATACCACGCCGGCTGTATCGGAGAAGACGGTCTTTTTTTGTTGAGAGAGCTGGAAGAGGCCGGCGTTGATACAAGATATGTCCATGTGCTGAAGCGGGAACGGACTGGGAACGCGATCATCCAGAATGACCTGAATGGCGACAACTGCATCATCCTCTACGGCGGAGCGAACCGGGCCGTTACGCGGGATCTGGCTGACGAAGTCCTGTCTGGCTTTCAGCGGGGGGACTGCCTCGTCCTGCAAAATGAGATAAACGAACTCCCTTACATAATACGCAGGGCGCGTGAGATCGGGCTGAAGATCGTCCTGAACCCTTCGCCGATGGAGGCCTCTGTTTTGGAACTTCCTCTTGAATGTGTGGACTGCTTCATGCTTAACCGTGTGGAGTCCGCGCAGCTTCTGGGACTTGACGACGGGAATGCCGCCGCGGAGACGGAGCTTATCGAGGCGCTAGGCGGCAGGTTCCCCTCGGCGGAGATCGTCCTGACTATGGGCGAAAAAGGCTCCTTTTATATAAGAGGCGGCGGCAGGCCTCTGCGTCAGCGGGCCTATCCGGCGGAGGCCGTCGATACGACCGCCGCCGGCGATACCTTTACCGGCTTTTTTATCGGCGGAAGGATGCGCGGGCTTTCCGTTCCGGAGGCGATGGACTTGGCCGCCAGGGCGGCGGCGATCAGCGTTGCCAGGCAGGGGGCCTCTCCCTCGATCCCCACGCTGGCTGAGGCCGCGGTGTACGCGCCATAGGCCGCCGGCGTGCCTCTGGATATTTGAATCAGGGAGAGACCTGATGTGTTTGATCAAACTGTTTCCAACAATGTTCCGACTATGCTATGCTACATACGGATAGAATATCGAAGCGGGGGCGGTCTCAGGATGAACCGCGCCTTTGGAAAAGAGGGATAAAATGGAAGCGCTGGCGAATTTAATAACAACTAACCCTGTGGTTTTCTGGCTCATCGTCGCGATTGCGGCTGGCGTTCTTGAGGCGGTCACGGTCGGGCTCGTCTCGATATGGTTTTCGATCGGCGCGCTGGCCGCCATGCTGCCCGCCGCCTTTGACGCCGCCTTCAATTACCAGATCGTGACCTTCATTGCCGCGAGCGTCGCGGCGATGGTCTTCACGCGCCCGTTCCTCAAGAATATTCTGCGCGTCGAGAAGACGCCGACCAACGCCGACCTGGTGATCGGGCAGAAAGGGGTCGTAATATCGCCGATAGACAATATTCTTGAAAAGGGACGCGTTTTGGCGAACGGACTTGAATGGGAGGCGCGCACGCTGGACGGGACGAACCTTGATAAGGGGATCATCGTCGTCGTGAGGGAGCTTCGCGGGGTAAAACTAATGGTTGAAAAAACATCCGATACAAGGGAGGACAAGTAAAATGCTGTCAACAATGCTGCTTACGATTATAGTACTCATATTGGTGATGATAGTCGCCGCCAACGTGCGCATCGTGCCGCAGGGGAGCGTCTATGTCCTGGAGCGCCTCGGCACCTATCTCAGCACCTGGGGCGCGGGGCTGCACGTCAAGCTGCCCTTCATCGACAGGATCGCGAACAAGGTCTCCGTCAAGGAGCAGGTCGTCGACTTCATGCCGCAGTCTGTGATCACGAAAGACAACGTCACGATGCAGATAGACACCGTCGTCTTTTTTCAGGTGACGGACGCCAAAATGCTGACTTACGGCGTAGAGCACCCGCTTGCCGCGATAGAGAACCTCACCGCGACGACGCTGAGGAACATCATCGGCTCGATGGAGCTGGATCACACGCTGACGTCGCGCGACCATATCAATTCCAGCATCACCGAGACGCTCGACAAGGCCACCGACAAATGGGGCATCAAAGTGAACCGCGTAGAGGTCAAAAACATCGTCCCGCCGCAGGAGATAATGGCGGCGATGGAACGCCAGATGAAGGCCGAACGCGAGAAGCGTGAATCGATACTGCTGGCGGAGGGCGAGAAGCGGAGCAAGATCCTTATCGCCGAGGGCGAGAAGGAATCGGCGATACTGCGCGCCGACGCCGTGAAAGAGCAGAAGATCCGCGAGGCCGCCGGCGAAGCCGAAGCCATCAGGGCGGTGCAGAGCGCGCTCGCGGACAGCATCAAGATGCTCAACGAGGCTGCGCCGACGAAAGAGATCGTCGCGCTCAAGAGCCTCGAGGCGTTTGGCAAGGCCGCGGACGGCAGGGCGACGAAGATAATAATACCCTCCGAGATCCAGGGGCTGGCCGGCCTTGCCGCCTCGTTAAAAGAACTGATGAGGGAAGAACCCAAATCGGCGGAATAGCTGTATAGAAGATAAGATATCGGGGGCCCGCGGCCAAACGGCAGCGGGCCCTTTCAAACGCGGTCACTCTGCGCCGAGCTTTTTTTCTATCAGGTCGCCGGCGACGTTCACTATATCCTTCGGCGTGCCGAAGGGCGGAGCGTAACAGAGCTCGAAACGCGTCAGGTCGCTGGCGGTCGCGCCCATGCGTATGGCGGCCGCCATTACGTCGCAGCGCTTATCGACGCCGTCCCTGCCGGTGAACTGCGCTCCGAGTATCTTTCCCGTGCCTTTTTCGAATACTGCTTTCATAAATATCTCTTCCGCGCCGGGATAATAACCCGCGTGCGAGGGATATTCGAGATCCACGCTGCCGCAGTCTATCTTGCGGCGGCGCGCCCTTTCCTCGTTTATGCCGGTGCAGGCCGCCGTCAGTCCGAATACCCTGAGGATGCCGCTTCCCTGCGCGCCGTCGTAACGGCTGCCGGCTCCGAGGATATTTTCCGCCGCAATGCGCCCCTGCCTGCCTGCCGGGCCCGCGAGCGGCACGAAATCGGGTTCTCCGGTCACAAAATTTGTCACCTGGACCGCGTCGCCGACGGCGTAAATGTCAGGGTCGGAGGTGCGCATGCCGGCGTCCGTTACAATTGAGCCCTTTTTATTCATCTCAAGTCCCGCGGCCTGCGCCAGCCCGGTGTCGGGGCGCACTCCCGCCGCGAGTATCACCATGTCGGCGGCGCGTCTTTCGGGGCACGTCTGTACCGCGAGGCCGCCGGCATCGTCGATATTCCTGACCTGACAGCCGACCTGTACGCCGACGCCGTTTTCCTCGATGTGGCGCTGGATGCGCGCCGCCACCTCCGGGTCAAAGGGAGTCATCAGCCTGCCGCCCATCTCGACGATGAAGGTGTCGATCCCTCTCTTTTTGAGGTTCTCGGCGCACTCTATTCCGATATAGCCGCCGCCGATGACAGCCGCTTTTTTGACATTGCGTTCTTTTATCCAGCTCTTTATCGCCTCGGCGTCGCCGAGACTTCTCAGCGTGAATACTCCCGGCAGAGCCGCCCCCGGGAAGGGCGCGCGGTAAGGCTCCGCGCCGGTGGCTATCAACAGCTTGTCGTAGCTCTCAGTATATCGTTTCCCGCGGGACTCGACCGTTACGAGCTTTCTGTCCCTTTCGATCGCCGTGACGCGGCTCTCCACGCGTACCTCGGCGCCATACCTTTCTTTGAATTCCTCTGGTGTGTAGGGGGTGAGCGAGGATGCGTCCGTTATCTCATCACCGATGAAATAGGGCAGTCCTCAGGTGCCCAGTGAAATATGGGGCCCCTTCTCAAACATCACCACCCGCGTATCTTTCGACAGCGTGCCGATACGCGCGGCGGCGGTGGCCCCTCCCGCCACCCCTCCGATGATCACTACCTTCATAATATTACCGCCTCCGCTTCCGCGACCGCGACGCGCGGCGCAAGTTAAAAGAGGCTATCGCCCCTCTTCGTTCAGTTTAAAGTGTGCCGCGCTTCAGGCAACGGGAAAAAAGTGGGAAAAGTTGCGTGAAAATACGTAAATGGATAAAGAGTTCTTGATCGTTCCGTCGAAAAAAGGTTAACAAAAATATAGATTTAAGATATAATGTCCATGTTATGTCATCCGGTCGCGATCCCTGACGGATAATTGTGGAGCACCACAGTGGGGTCGCGGTCATATAGAGCCGACCGTCTGGGCAGCATTCCTTTCGAAGCTGCCCTTTTTCATGTTTTGTATGAAAAAGGGCGCGGGAGAGGGATGTTTTTATTATGAACGGGAGGAAAGCTATATGAGGGAAGAATGGCAGGGCTTCAAAGAGGGCGAATGGTGTGAAGGCGTCGATGTGAGGGGGTTTATCCAGAGCAATTACCGGCCTTACGAGGGCGGCGGAGATTTTCTCTGCGGCCCGACGGAGCGCACGGGGGCGCTGATGAAGAAACTGGAACATCTTTTCAACCTCGAGCGGCAGTTCGGCGGCGTGCTCGATATCGATACGCAGACGGTGACTTCGCTGACGAATTACCGCGCCGGCTATCTGGATAAAGAACGTGAGATCATCGTCGGCCTACAGACGGACAGGCCGCTGCGGCGCGGCGTGAACCCCTTCGGCGGCATCGCGATGACGCGCAAGGCCTGCGAGTCCTACGGCTATTCCCTCTCCGACAAGGTGGAGACAGAATTTCAATACCGCACGACTCATAACGACGGCGTATTCCGCGTCTATTCCGACGAGATCAAGACGGCGCGCCACTGCGGCATCATCACGGGGCTGCCGGACTCCTACGGGCGCGGGCGCATCATCGGCGATTATCGCCGCGCCGCGCTCTATGGAGTGGACCGCCTTATTGAAGAAAAGAAAAAGGACAAGTCGCGCGCCGCGGCCTCGGATGTGATGCTGCAGGATAATATCCGCCTGCTGGAGGAGATATATCAGCAGATAAACTTTCTCGGCAAGCTCAAGGAGATGGCGGCGCTCTACGGATACGACATCTCACGCCCGGCGGCGGACGCGCGCGAGGCGGTGCAGTGGCTCTATTTCGCCTATCTCGGCGCGATCAAGGAGCAGAACGGCGCGGCGATGTCCATCGGCCGCGTCTCGACCTTCCTCGATATCTATTTTGAACGTGATATCGCGCGCGGGCTGCTTGACGAGAGCGGCGCGCAGGAGATAATCGACGACTTCGTGATGAAACTGCGCATGGCGCGCCACCTGCGCACGCCGGAGTATAATGAGCTTTTCGCGGGCGATCCGATGTGGATCACGGAGGCGCTCGGAGGCATGGGCGAGGACGCACGCACGCTCGTTACGAAGAGCTCTTACCGCATGTTAAACACGCTCTATAACCTAGGCCCCTCCGCGGAGCCGAACCTTACGGTGCTCTGGTCGAAGAGGCTGCCGGAGGGCTTCAAGCGCTTCGCGGCGAAGCTATCCTGCGATACGGACGCGATCCAGTACGAAAACGACGACCTTATGCGTCCGCTCTACGGCGACGATTACGCGATCGCCTGCTGTGTCTCGGCGATGCGCGTCGGCAAGGAGATGCAGTTCTTCGGCGCACGCGCGAACCTCGTGAAGCTGATGCTGATGAGCCTCAACGGGGGACGCGACGAGAAGAGCGGCGAGCAGGTGGGGCCGGCGCACGTGCCTTACGGCGGCGAAATGCTGGAATACGACAGGGTGCTGGCGCTGATGGATATCTACCGCCCGTGGCTGGCTAAGACCTATGTCTCGGCAATGAACATGATCCACTATATGCACGACAAGTACGCCTATGAGAAGACGCAGATGGCTCTGCACGATACCGACGTTCACCGTTACATGGCCTTCGGCGCGGCTGGGCTCTCCGTGCTCGCCGATTCGCTCTCGGCGATAAAATACGCAAAGGTGCGCGCGGTGCGCAGTGCGGCGGGGCTGATCACCGACTTTGTCACCGAGGGCGATTATCCGGCCTTCGGCAACGACGACGACCGCGTGGACGATATCGCGCGCGAACAGATAGAGCTCTTTTTTAATGAGCTGAAAAAACATCCCGCCTACCGCGGCGCGGAGCACACTCTTTCGATACTGACAATCACCTCGAACGTCGTCTACGGCAAAAAGACCGGCTCGACGCCCGATGGGCGCAAGGCGGGGGAGCCCTTCGCTCCCGGCGCGAACCCGATGCACAACCGCGAGAAGAACGGCGCGCTCGCTTCGCTGAACTCGGTGGCCAAGCTCTCATACGCCGCCTGCCGCGACGGCATCTCAAACACCTTCTCGATCATTCCCGAGGCACTCGGCCATTCGCGTGATGAGCGGCTGGGCAACCTGGTCTCCCTGCTCGACGGCTATTTCGCGCAGGGGGCGCACCACCTCAACGTCAACGTGCTGAATCGCGAGACGCTGCGGGAGGCGATGGAATGCCCCGAGAAGTATCCCAACCTTACGATCCGCGTTTCGGGCTACGCCGTGAACTTCCACAAACTCTCACGCGCGCAGCAGAGGGAAGTCGTCTCGCGGACCTTCCACGGCGTGATGTAGCGTGAAGGGGCGCATCTGCGCTTTTCAAAGCCTGGGAGCGGTCGACGGTCCCGGCCTGCGCTGCGTGATCTTCGCGCAGGGCTGCCCGCTGCGCTGCGCCTATTGCCACAATCCTGAGAGCTGGGAGGCGGCGGGCGGCGAGGAACGTTCCGTCTCCTGGCTGACGGCTAGGATCGAGCGGCTGCGCCCCTATATTGCCGAAAAGGGCGGCGTCACGCTCTCGGGCGGCGAACCGCTCATGCAGCCCGAGTTCGCGGCGGCGCTCTTCCATGAGCTCAAGGAGCGAGGCTATCACACGGCGCTCGACAGCTCGGGCGCCTGCGGAACGCGCGGCGCGGAGGCGGTGTTGAGATATACGGACCTCGTGATCTGCGACCTTAAATTTACAACGGAAGAGGGCTACTTTAAATACTGCGGAGGCTCGCTCGCGCCGGTGCTTGAATTTCTCGCTCTGACGGAGGCGATGAGGATACCGCTGTGGATACGGCAGGTGATCGTGCCGGGAATAAACGACGGCGAGGCCGACATACCGCGCCTCAGAGAGGCGGCGCGCCGCTTCGCCAACCTGGAAAGGATCGAGCTGCTGCCCTTCAAAAGGCTCTGCGCCGTAAAGTACGAACGTCTGGGGATAGATTTTCCGCTGAAGGACTATCCCGAATGCTCGGCGGAACGGCTCGCGGAGCTGCAAAAGATCGCGGACATACGCTGAGCTTGTTGCGAAAGGGGCGGTTTCCCTGTTTGCGGAGCCGCCCGTCCGTCTATTCCAGGGCCGCCTTTTCGGCTATCCGGCGGTATTGTCTCTCGATCTTGTCGAAGCTCCCGGCGATGCTTTCGCCGTCCTGTGCGGAAAACGACGTAATAATATCGTCGGCGAAGCCGTCCGGCAGGTAAACGTTTTTTTCATTCACAAGCCGCGCCAGCGCGCCCTTCTCGTTGATCATGAACATGCGGTTGAAGGCAAAAAGCACCTGCATCAGCGAGACCGCGCAGCGAAAGAGCGAACCGGCGGCGTAGACGACGTCGCCTTTGCCGGCGGATTTTCGGCCGCACATGGCAGAAAACCAGCATTCCCATAAGAACTTATCCATCGCGGCGCGGCGGTATTTCTCGGGAAAGGGAACGAGACGCGCCTTTTCTTCGCGCAGCCGTTCGTTGGCGCAGGATAATTCGCGGCAGGCAGCCGCCTCTCCCGCGTAAATCGAATTGACGAAGCCGAAGGGATGACCGCACTGATAATCTATCGTGATCTCGCCCGCGAGACATTGGCCGATGACAGAACTCACCTTCGCGGTGTCGCGGAAAAGAAAGTCGACCGGCATTCCCCCGACGCGAAGCCAGCCGCCGCCGTTTATCCACAGCCCCCATTCGCCTGGCGAAGTCACCGCGTCTCTCCGGTGTTCGTCGTCGATGAGCGCGGCGCGTCCGCGGAAATCATCGAGGTCGAACGTGCCGGCGTCATAATATATGCCGATGTCGATATCCGAATCACGGCCCGCGGTGCCGGTGGCGCGCGAACCGCCGAGCACGACGGCATCTATCCCCCGCACGCCGGCGAATGTCTCCGCAACCTTGTCTATTATCATGTTTGCCGTATCCGTCATATCAAATAAGTCCCCCTAAGGGTATCTTTTGCCCTATGTCATTACAATATCATAATTCCCCGCGCAAGTCAGCAGCGGAGGAATTGCGTAAAATTGCGATTTGACTAAATTTGTTCAAACAGGTATAATGCCTGTCGAGGTGAGAAAAGTGCCTGAGGATAAAACAGTCGCCCAGAATCGAAAGGCAAGGCATGAGTATTTCATCATAGATTCTTTTGAGGTCGGCATCGTTTTATCCGGGACGGAGATAAAATCCATCAGGGAGGGAAGGGCCAACCTTAAAGACGGCTTTGCCTCGGTGGAGGGCGGAGAGCTGTGGCTCTACAACGTCCATATCTCGCCCTACGAAAAGGGCACGATCTACAACAAAGACCCGCTGCGCCCGCGCAAGCTGCTCGTCCACAAGACGGAGATCCGCAGGCTGCTTGAGAAGACTCGCGAGAAGGGTTTCACACTCGTGCCGCTCAAGATATACCTCAAAGAGGGCAAACGGGCCAAGATCGAGCTTGCCGTAGCCAAGGGCAAGCAGCTCCATGACAAACGCGACAGCGCCGCCGAACGCGACGCCGTCCGCGAAATAGAGAGAGCGGTACGCCGCAAAGGCCGCGGCGAAGACTACTAAGATCAGGCATCACCCGTACCACCAACTGGGGACGACAGGTTTCGACAGCAGACGGATGGTCGGAGGGAGCGTGCCGAGGATGGGGAATCCTCGTTAATCCGGCTCCAAAACAATAATTGTCGAAGACAATTACGCACTCGCTGCTTAGTTAAGCAGCGCGCTCTTCCGGGCTTCCGCCGTTGGGTCCGGAAAGAGCGTCACAAAGACGGCTGGGATTGCGGCAGAGCTTTTCGGCTGACGTCCGAGATCCAGGAAAGGCTAGGGAAAGAGAATCCTGTCTATGGGAGCCTCCGCCCCGAATTTTAAAGCGTAGACTACGCACGTAGCGCCCTCCAGATCGGCCTCTGTTGGACCGGGGTTCGATTCCCCGCGTCTCCACCAGAAATTTTCAGGCAGCCCTTTACCGGGCTGCCTTTTTTTCGCTATGGCCTGCATACCTTACATGGCCGATGTCCGTCCTTTACGGCCTCGTCCCTGGTGTTGTAATAGACGGCGTTTTCGGGAGATATCTTTTTCGCCCAACGGCAGTTGAGCGTGTGGAAGGGTTCTCTGTCGCGCGAGGCGATAAAGTTCCCCGCGGCGGCGCAGAGGGCCGCGGCGGCGAATATCAGCAGAATGGCGACTGCGGCGGCTAGCTTTTTCATTTCTTCTGCCTCCCTCTCATGAACTTATGGTGCGGGATTTTTTTCTTTTTCATATTATGCCGATAGCCCAACTATACCATAACATGACGCGAACAAGCCCTTTTATCTCTGCCCACGGTCTTAAAAACATCCGCGCATTTTTTCGCCGATCTGTGAAATAGTCCTCCTAATGCCTAGCAATTCGTGAAACTTTATGTCATACTTAAACGTGCACTTTAATGACGGCCGGAGGTGACGGGGCGGCGCCCCTGTTATGAAAAAAGAGAATAAGATCCTTATTATTGACTGCGGTTCACAATATACACAACTGATCGCAAGACGCGTGCGCGAGCTTGGCGTCTACAGCGAGATACTTTTCTGGGATTCTCCGATAGAGAAGCTCCGCGAGTCCAATCCGGCGGGAATTATAATTTCCGGCGGACCGCGCAGCGTGCTTGATCCTGACGCGCCGGCGGTCCCGATGGAGCTGTTGTCCGCCGATGCCCCCGTGCTGGGGATATGCTACGGTATGCAGCTGCTGGCGCACCAGTTCGGCGGCGCGGTGGAGCGCGGCAGCTCCGCGGAATATGGCCGCGCGGCGGTCAACGTAGAAGAGGGACGTCTTTTTACGCGCTGCGGCGGCGATAAAAAACTTGCGGTCTGGATGAGCCACTGGGACGAGGTAAAGAGGCTCCCCGTGGGCTTCAAGGTCACGGCGCGCAGCGAGAGCGGCGCGATGGCCGGCTTTGAGTCGGCGGACGGGCGCGTGACGGCGCTGCAGTTCCACCCTGAGGTTGCGCATACGCCGAAGGGACAGGAGATACTTTCCGCTTTTCTTTTTGACATCTGCGGCTGCACGGCAGACTGGACCCTCGGCAATGAATGGATAGATCATGAAATAGAGAAGATACGCGCGAAGGTCGGCGGCGGCAAAGTCATCTGCGGCCTCTCCGGCGGCGTGGACTCGACAGTCTCGGCGGTGATCACCCAGCGGGCTGTCGGTGGACAGCTTCACTGCATCTTCGTCGACCACGGAATGCTGCGCAAAGACGAGGGCAGACAGGTGATGGAAACTTACAAATCGCTGAACCTCAACGTGCATTTTGCAGACGCGAGCGAACGCTTCCTCACGGCTCTTGCCGGTGTGACGGAGCCGGAGCGCAAGCGCAAGATCATCGGCGAGCTTTTTATCCGTGTATTCGAGGAGGAGGCGCGCCGTCTTGGCGGCTCCGACTGGCTGCTGCAGGGAACGATCTACCCCGACGTGGTCGAGAGCGGCCACGGCGGCGGCGGTGTGATCAAGACCCACCACAACGTCGGCGGTCTTCCCGATGATATGAAGATGGGACTGCTCGAACCGCTGCGCGACCTCTTCAAAGATGAGGTCCGCCGTGTCGGCAAGGTGCTCGGCATCGCGCCGCATTTCCTCGGACGCCATCCCTTCCCAGGCCCCGGACTGGCGGTACGCTGCCTCGGCGAGCTCAGGAAGGAGCGCCTCGACATCCTGCGCGAGGCGGACGCGATATTTATAGAGGAAATTCGCAAAGCCGGACTTTATGATTCAATATGGCAGGCTTTCTGCGCGCTGCTGCCCGTGCGCAGCGTCGGCGTCGTCGGCGACGTGCGCACATACGGCGAAACGATAGCGCTGCGCGCCGTATCCTCGCTCGACGCGATGACGGCGGAATGGGTGCATCTGCCCTACGAACTGCTAGACACCGTCTCGCGCCGCATCTGCAACGAGGTGCCGCAGGTAAACCGCGTGGTGCTAGACGTGACCTCCAAGCCGCCGGCAACTATTGAGTGGGAATAGAGATACTGCGGTAAAAATATAAAACAGACCCAGAGACCTCGTTGCTTGGAACCGGCAGCGGGGTCTCTGCGAAATTGGTGTTATTATAAGCCGAGAGGTCCGCATTCAGGTGAATATCGTTGTCGGGACAGACTGACTGTCGGATATGTTTTTGCTTACGCGGAAGGGGTGTGTGAAATGCCGGAGCTGCCGGAGGTCGAAACGGTAAAACAGGTCCTCGCGCCGCAGATCAGGGGGCTGAGGATAGCCGGTATTACGGTGAACGATCCGAAGGTCGTCGCGCGGCCATCGGCGGAAGAGTTTGTCCGTGAGCTGAAGGGCGAGCGGATCATGGAGCTGGAGCGCCGGGGAAAGTTTCTCTCGCTTTGCCTGGAGGGCGGCGGCAGAATCGTTCTGCATCTCCGCATGACGGGTTCGCTGCTGCTGACGCCGCCGGATTTTCCTTTAGAGAAGCATACCCATCTCATCTTTCATTTAGAGAACGGGCGGGAGCTGCGCTTTACGGATATGCGCCGTTTTGGGCGCTTCTGGCTGATCCGCGGCGGCGAGGAGGATCTTTTCAGCGGCGTCAGCCGGCTCGGCCCGGAGCCTTTTGACGAGGACTTCAGCGCCGCTTACTTAAGTTCGGCCTTGGCGAAGCGGAAGTCGGCCGTTAAAAGCTGCCTGCTCGACCAGGGGTTTATTGCCGGTATCGGGAATATCTATGCCGACGAGAGCCTCTTTGCCGCGAATATACGTCCAGAACGACCGGCCTGCGGCCTCTCTGTCGATGAGTGTGAGCGGCTTGCCGCGGCGATACGGGAGGCGCTTCTGACCGGCATTGCGGAAAACAGAATGAGCGCCGAGGAGTATCTCGCCGGAAAGGGGCGCGGGTACCGCTCTCGCTATCTGAACGTATACGGCCGCGCCGGCGAGCCCTGCCGCGTATGCGGCGAACGCCTCCTCCGCGTCGTAGTAGGCGGCCGCGGCAGCGTCTATTGCCCGAAGTGCCAGCGATAGCGGAAAGTGTGATGAGGGCGTATGGAGTTCTTCGGTCAAATATCATTTTCTAAAATAGTTATTGACCTTCCAGGCATCTAGTAATATTCTATTCTCATCGGCAACGATACCAAGATTAAATGTATTTACAATAGTTCCAATAATCGAAAGAATGGCTCTAAACCATATACTGACAGTGTATAAGCGAATCTTTATCGTTGATAATCATTTATCTTCTTTTATATATTCAATAAAGGCCGTCGAGTTAAATTAAAGGTTTTTTAATTTAACACAAATTAAGGAGGAGTTTTATTTTGAAAAGATTACGATGGATCTTGGCGCTTTGTTCTGTTTTTGTTCTTTTCTTTACGGCGTCTTCTGAGGCTGTAATTTCGCGTAATAAGAATATCGCTGTCTTCATCGGTGATATTGGGCAAACCTTCTTCACCTCCGGAGGCGCGGCCGAAAACACGATCCGCGGCATACTTCTGCAGAACGGCTTTAAGATCGTAAATGAAGCTCAGATGGAAAAAATTAAAAGGAGTGTGGACACCAGGAAGATAATCGGCGGGAACAAAAATCTCATTAAATCATTCACAAAAAATTATCACGTCGGCCAGGTAGTGGTTGGACAGGCTACTGTGCATAAACCAAGATTAAACGAATTCAATATGTACACAGGTACCGCTGTCGTTTCTTTAAACGCCTATGACGCAAACGCTCAATATGTGGCAGCATCTTCCGTCACCGGCAAAGAAGTTGGGTATTCAGAAGATGAAGCCGCACACAAAGCACTGATTGCGGCCGCCCAACAAGCCGCCGTCCAACTCATCGCCGGGAATGGCGCGGGGCAGGCCGCAGCGTCTTCACAGATATGCGCCCTCTCTATCTCAAACGTAGGCTCCTTTAACGGCGCCAACGAGATACTTGTTGCTTTAAAAGGGATGCCGGGCGTCGCGGATGTGAAAATGTCCGGCTACGGAGCTGGAAACGCCTCTTTTGAAATCAGCGGCAGCGTAAGCGTCACAGAAGCGGCCCAGTATCTGATTAACCGTTTTCCCAACCTTCGGCTCGGCGTTGTAAACGGGGCCATGGCTCAGATGTCATTTTAGGGGGCATGCTTTAAATGCAGAAAAAACTTCTTTGCGCAATCTTCGCTCTTCTGATTTTTGCCATACCGTGCTGGGCAAAGCCGGTCATTTCAATTCAGCCGTTTATAGACAAAGCGGGCGTAGGGTCTCAGATAGCGTCTGCAATTACGGATATGATGACGACGGAATTGATGAACACGGGGGCCTTTGACATCGTCGAACGGGAGCGCCTTGGAGAGATCGGCGCAGAACAGAAACTCGGACAGTCCGGGCTGGTCGATTCGTCGACGGCTCCGAAAGTTGGCAAGCTTACCGGCGCCGAGTACATGATAACGGGCGCGATAACGCAATTCCATTATCAAACACCGGGAGGCGCCGCCATACTGCCTGGAGTCGGCGGCGGGTTTGTTTCCAATACGGGCTACGTGACGCTTGACGTGCGGATAGTCAGCAATACGACCGGCCGCGTCACCTTTACCAGCAGGCAGGAGGGCGCGGCGACTAACAGCTCCGGCGCGCTGATATCAGTCTTCGGCGGCTTCGGCACGATAAAACATGGCGGAGTCATGGCGGCTGCGACACAAAAGGCCGTTTCAAAAGCAGCCGACGACATCAGGGCCCGTATAGGAGGCGGCGCGACGTCCGGCGGCGGAAGCGCGTCAGGGCTGCATGTGCTCAGCGTATCCGGAAATTCCGTTACGATCGACGCCGGCTCGTCGCTCGGCGCGCGCCGCGGCCAGCATTACGCTGTCTACAGCGAGAGCGGAGTGATAAAAGGACTGGACGGCTCAGTGCTCGGAATCGAAAAAAACTTTAAATCGGTAATTGTAGTTGAGGATGTCAATCCAAATTATTCAACCGCTAAAATCATAAAGGGCAGCAAAGACTTGAAACGGGGAGACTTATTGGAAAAAGTAAGCGACCCGTCAAGCGTCAAACTATAAACTAAGCAGCAAGAAGGGAAAAAAACAAATGAGAAAAAGTATCGCGCTTTTCATTTCATTATTTCTGTTTCTCGTATCAACCGCCGCCCCGTCTTCCGCGGCAATGAGAATTGCCGTCATGGAATTCCAGAACAAAGCGCCGGAGGGCAGCAACCTTGTGGCGCAAGCCCTGACGGACATGTTTACTACCGAGATGGCCAACACAAAGACGTTCGAGGTCTACGAACGCTCGCGCCTCGACGCGATCGCGCGCGAACAAAAGCTGGACCAGTCAGGGCTCGTCGACGTGGGCACAGCTGCCAAAATAGGCAAATTGATTGGTGTCGATTATATCATCCTCGGCTCAGTAACAGAATATACCGAGGCGGTGGGAGGCGTCGTCATCTCCTTTATCGGAAGCGCCACACATACAGGAAAATGCACGCTTGATACGAGGATAATTAACACCACGACGGGCAGCGTCGCATTCGGCGTACGGGAGACCGGCATAGCGGACCGTTCGGCCGGCGGCATAAGCATAGGCGGGATCACATACGCAGAGGCCGATTTCGGCGGGATAAAAGCAGCCGCGGCGCATGATGCCGTCGTAAAAGTCATCCGCGAGCTTCGCAAAAGACTTGGCGGCGAAGTGAACCATGTAATCGCGCTAAACGGCGACGAGGTGCTCATTGATATGGGGTCGTCGCTCGGCGCTAAAAAAGACGACCTTCTCGTCGTCTACGCGGAAGGCAACGCCATCACAGGACTGGACGGCAAGGTGCTGGCCACCGAGAAGAATAATTACGCGCTCCTCAAAGTAAAAGACGCACAGCCCGCTTTCAGCAAATGCCTTGTTGTAAAAAACACAGGGCCTATTGAAAATATTTTTAAGGGCGATCTCATAGAGCCGGTAGACAGAGGCGAACATAAGAACCTCGCATACAGGAAAGAACGCGCTCCGCAATACAGTCAGGACGCTCTGAACGTTCTTTACGGCGGCGGCGCATCCCCAGCCGCGGACGCTTCTCCCGCTGCGGCGTCCCCGGCCGCAGGCCAAACGCAGGCGTCTCCATCCGGTTCTGCTCAATTGGTACCCGTAAGCGGTATCGACCCGAACACCTCCGATCAGGTCGAAGTGATGAAAACATATCCCATCTCACAAAAAGAACGTAATCTCATTCAGATAGCCCATTCAGCCGGTGTAAAACAACTTCAGAGCGGCAATCCCAAAGAGGCTGTCAAGAGCTTCGAACGCGCTGTGAAAGGCTATCCGCAAAATTTCGTAAGCGCCTACTGGGCCGGCCTCTGCGCAATGAAAATGAAAGACAACTCGCTTGCGCTGCAGTGGTTCAACAGAGCTCTTAAAATGAACCCGAACTATCAGCCGGCACTAAACAAAAAGGCGGCATTAAGCAAATAGACCTCGCAGCAGAGGCTTGGACGGGCGACGCGGCACCTTGATATTCCGACAATAGCATAACGGCTATGCGTCCCTTAAAAAATGAGAGGGTAAAAACTTGCGATAATTAAATTTTTGAGCCCAGCTTTTTATCCGCTCCCCTGCGTCAAATATTTTCCGCTCCTTTTTAACTTGAGCGGAAAATATATCATAACTTTGCCTCCGCAGAGGGGGCGGCGAAGATATGCAATCAGAGGCGGCGATGCCGCGACAAAACGGGCAGGTGTTTTCATCAATGACGGATGAAAGCTCGTGCCCGTTTTGCATTTCCGTGGCCGGATGATGCAAGAGCATTCTGCGATTTGCATAAACACAGGCAGGGAAATACGGGAGACTTCAAAGAGGGAGGATCCCCCTTTGATTCCGGGCGAACCGGCGTCGTTTCTTGCTCAATCGCTCGGCCGCGGCTTTTTCAGTCGGCCAGTATCTCCTTCACGCGCCCTACCTGCCCGTCTCCGAGCATCACCTTTATGCCGTGCGGGTGCGTCGGGCTCTTCGTCAGAAGCCGCGCCACAACACCCTCCGTAAGTTTTCCGGTGCGCTGGTCGGCCTTCAGCACTATGCTCACATGCGCGCCTATCTTTATGTCCGATCTCGTCCTTCCGTCCACGAGTACTCCTCCTTCGGCCCCGCTACAGCGGCGCCGGACAATTATTATAACGCAGCCGGGGCGCTTGACGTATGGCTCAACTGTAAAACTAACTCCGAGTTTGCAGAAGTAAACGCGAGCGCAGCGTCAGCTTTCGCACGATACAACGGTTAAAGGATAACTATAAGAATATCGTTGGCAGTCAATGAGGCGCGTTTTGTAATCTTCTTTGGCTGCCGACGCTGTTTATAGGCTTTTTTGAATGATTTTTAGGACACACCAACATTGACATGCCGTAAACACGATTTTTGTGTAAAAGTTATCGCGACAGGTTATGTTCGCTCTCTTAATGTCACGGTTTCACATCGGCAATTTCAAGCTATACTATTACCGTTGCCTGTTACGAAGTAACGCCGGCGTTAGAAGAACGTCCTCCGGCGAAACAGGCGAAACGCCCCGCAAGCGGAGAGTCTCCTCTCCATGAAGAAAGCTGAACACCTCGTATGAAGATCGGCCGTTCAGCTTTCTTCTCAATAATGAGTTGATGTTGTTAGACAGCAGCTGCATATCGGCCTGGTCAAGATCATCGAAGCTCGTTCCCTTCGGAAGTACTTTGCGTATCTGCTCATGGTTGTTTTCTATAGATCCCTTTTGATTCGGCGACGCCGGATCACAGTAAAAGACATGGCACGGACTGTCCTCTCCGCCGCCAAGCTCCAACGCCGCCGGATCAGTAAATTCACTGCCGTTGTCAGTAAGGATGACGGGGAAAAGCTCGATATAGAGTTCGCGCCCAAGGTTATGGTATAAAGCATTGAATATGTCGGAGACAGACTTCGCAGTATTGGCATCGCGCAGAAAGATCAGCATCAGCTGCGCATCCAGGAAATGGACTGTGAGCATGACCTTCCCTCCGACCCTGCCGTCCACGGAGTCGATCTCAACTATAGGGGTGTCAGGGTGCGCCGTGATAAACGCAATGAAATCGCTGTCCCCCCGTCCCTCTCTGCACTTCGTATCGACCTTGAAGTTCTGCTTCGACAGACGCGACAGACGTCTGCGGACCTTACGCGGAAGTTCCAGATTTATCGCGTCAAACCGCTTCTGGTCTATATAGTTGTATATAGTCTTCTCCGAGCACATCAGCGAATCCTTTTCAGAGCTCCAGATATGATAGACCGACTGTCCCTTTTTTATGCGCGGGGAGATGATATCGTTCAGCCGCTTTAGCTCTTCGTCGGAAGCCGTTATGCCCCGTCTTGACTCCGACAGCACGGAGGCAGCCTTCTTCTCCGCAGACAATGGCTCGTAATCCGCTTTTTCCAGAGTGCATTGCATCCGTTTTGGACAGGCTCCGCATACATAAGGCGGAGACAGGAGCAGCACACATTCCTGCTTTACATATCCCGGACATATCGACCGGCAATACGTACAGTCCCTGCAATGTTTTTTAAAACACGGCCGGTTTCCGCGGCAGAGCAGGGACACATTGCAGTTAAAACGATTATTGCAGTCGTTAAAAGGATGTCCTGCACCGCCGGACTGCTTTTTGACAAGATGCCTCCTTATTTCTTCAGAGACAGACGACGGATGCTTGCCTATTGCTTCCGCGATAGCTCTGAAAGAGCATCCCTCTTTGAGTTTTGCTGCTATTTCGTTACGATCGTTCAGAGTAGGATGTTTAAAGCCCCTGTTCATTTAAAACGCTCCATTCCAAAAGCCCGTGTGAAACCGTGTCCTTAATACGATAGCTCTAAACCGGCAGAAGTTATTTCGTTATATGTGAAATGGTGTGTTTCGGAGAAGTTATTGCGTGATGACCAGTGGGGTGCCGTCGGAGTTACGTTTGCAATTAACGCTTTTCGGTCATTTAATGTTTTTTCCCGGTAGATATGAAGCATAAAAAGACTTATACTGAATGGCGCAGATATAATGATTTAGGAGGCCTGTCCGTTGACCACAAACAGATATGTACTTGCCGCGAAGAAGATACGTACCAGTGTTATCCCGCTTGTCGTCCTTCTCGCCTTTTTCGCCATGGTGTCCTGGTACATCATAAAGCCGCTCGCGATGCCGTTGATGTGGTCGATCCTCTTTTCATATTTCGCCTATCCGATCTTCACCTTTCTGCACAAACGCCTGTTTCGTGAGAGATACCGCAATATCGCGGCCGCTATCAGCACCGGCGTGATCTTGGTCTTTATCGCGCTGCCGCTGCTGATGCTTTCTATCTTCGTCACACGTGAGGCGATCCGCATCAGCAGGCAGCTCATGGAGAGCGGTCTCATCTCGGGCTCTTACGCCGATATCATCGCGGCCGTCAAGTCGCTGCCGATTTTTGGCGGATTTGTCAACGAGCTGGATCTTATTACGGATCTGCCTATCGTAGACGCGCTGATAAAGGACAGCGCGCGTTATGTGACGGCCTTTCTGACGATGATCTCAAGCCAGATATTCGAGAGCATACTCAAGCTCGCGCTGATAATACTGATCGTCGCCATCACCTCGTTCTTCCTCGTGCGCGACGGACGCCGGATGATAGATTATGCGACGGACCTCCTCCCTCTGCCGGAGGAGGAGCGCGTCGGCTTTGTGATGCGCACGGCGGTTATGCTGAAGGCCGTCGTCTGCGGCATAATCATGACGGCCGCGGTCCAGGGCACCTTGGGCGGCCTTGGCTGGTGGTATGTCGGCCTCGCGCACCCGGTCTTTTTCGGCTTCTGCATGTTCATGACGGCGATGATACCGTTTGTCGGCACCCCCGCGATATGGGTGCCCGGTTCCGCCGCGCTCTTTCTGCGCGGCGACCTCTCCGGCTGTGTCATCCTTTTGCTGTGGGGACTGCTGGTCGTCAGCTCGATAGATAATTTTATCAAGCCGATATTCATCTCCGAGGGCAGCAAAATACACATGCTCCTCATCTTCGTCGGGCTCTTCGGCGGCCTTTACGCCTGGGGGTTCCTCGGCGTATTCGTCGGACCGCTGATCCTTTCGCTGGCGCTCTTCCTGCTGGACATATACCACAGCATAATCAAGACCCCGGATGAGGATTGTTTCGCGGGGGCTGAGGATGATTAGGATCTTCGCCGTTTCGGGTTTTAAGAACAGCGGCAAAACGACGCTGTGCCGTAAGCTGCTTTCGGAACTCGCGCGCCTGGGGGTGCGGACCGGGTATATAAAGAGAACTTCCGACGAAGTGCTCGATGATGACGATACTGACACCTCCGCCGTGGAGAGGATGGGAGTCGCCTCGGCGCTGTGGGGGACGGACGGCCTGTGTTTCGAAGAGGCGGAGACGAAGCCCTTTACGCCGGAGTATATAGTATCGCGGTACTTTCCCGACGCGGAGATCGTGATACTGGAAGGCGGCAAATACCTGGACCTTCCCAAGATATGGGTGGAGAGCGGCGAGCCGAGGCCGGCCGGCGTGCGCGGCGTATTTATGGTGTATGACAGAGGCGCCGCCGGCGACGGGAAGCTGCGTTTCGGCGAAGGGGACGAAGCGATTATCGCGGGGAGGCTGGCTGCTACCGTCCGCGGGAGCTATTATCGCAGCTCTAAGGTCTATATCGGAGACCGCCCTCTGCCGATGAAAGATTTTATCGCCGACTTTGTTAGGGGAGCCGTGCTCGGCATGCTTGCCTCACTGAAGGGCGGAAAGGATCCGCAGGCGCCGGTCCGCATATACCTTGACGGAGAAGCGAACAAGTAGGCGTAAATTATTGTGTGCGCGCCCAAATTAAGTTCTTTGGCGATGTTGCTTAATGTGCTTCTTGAAGATATAATAATTCACTGGTTCGACACACAGTCGATAATATAAAACCTTCAAGGGGGTCACTTCAACAATGAATATTTTAGCCATTGTAGGAGGAATAGGAGTAATCGCATTGCTCTTTGCGGTATATGCGTCGGGCAAAATCAACGCGTTCAAAGTAGAAAACGCGCGAGTAAACGAACTGTCCGGAATCATTCAGGGAGGCGCGATGGCCTTCCTCTACAGGGAATATAAAGCCCTGGTACCCTTCGTCATTATTGTAGCAGCCCTGCTGGCGTGGAAAATAAACGTTCCGAGCGCCGTCTGCTTCGTAGCGGGCGCGGCCTGCAGCGCCCTCACCGGCTACGTCGGCATGAAAGTTGCCACCAAGTCGAACGGCAAGACAGCCTTTGCGGCGATGCACGGCATGAACGACGCCCTCACAGTCGCCTTCATGGGCGGCAGCGTTATGGGCATGACGGTCGTGGGAGTAGGTCTCATCGGAGTAGTGGCGATGTACATCCTCTTCCAGAGCCCGGACACCATAACGGCCTTTGGATTTGGGGCGAGCTCGATAGCGCTCTTCGCGCGAGTCGGCGGAGGCATCTACACCAAAGCCGCTGACGTGGGAGCGGACCTTGTCGGTAAAGTGGAAGCCGGTATTCCCGAAGACGACCCGCGCAACCCCGCCGTCATCGCGGACAACGTGGGAGACAACGTGGGCGACATCGCCGGAATGGGGGCCGACCTCTTTGAATCATACGTCAACTCCATCATCGCGGCCATGGTCATCGGCGCCATCAGCCTTGATCAGGCAGGGATCATCTACCCGCTCATGCTGGCGGGCATAGGCATAATCGCCTCGATCCTCGGCACATTCTTCGTACGCGTCAAAGAGGGAGGGGACCCGGCCAAAGCACTTCGCTACGGTCTCGGCTCCACCGGCCTATTCATGCTCGTCGGTACTTTCTTCATAACCAACTGGCTCTTCAGCGACCTCACACTCTTCTACGCCGTAGTTTCAGGAGTCGTCTCCGGCCTCCTCATCGGCGCGGCGACGGAATACTACACCTCCAGCGACTACCCGAGCGTTAAAGAGATCGCCTCGGCCTCGGAGACCGGTGCGGCCACCAACATCCTGGCCGGTCTTGGAGTAGGCATGAAATCGACAGCCATCCCCGTGATCCTCGTCTGTTGCGCCATAATCGCGGGAGTATTCTTCGGCGGACTCTACGGCATCGCCTGCGCGGCGGTAGGAATGCTTGCCATCACCGGTATGGCGCTCTCCGTTGACGCCTACGGCCCGATAGCTGACAACGCGGGAGGCATCGCGGAAATGGCTGAGCTCCCTGAAGAAGTGCGTGAAATCACCGACCACCTCGACGCCGTAGGCAACACCACGGCGGCCGTGGGCAAAGGACTCGCCATCGGCTCGGCGGCCCTTACGGCGCTGGCCCTCTTCGTCGCCTTCGCTGAAGCCACCAACCTCCAGTCCATCGACCTCAAAGATCCCTTCGTAATGGTGGGGCTCTTCATCGGCGGACTCCTGCCCTTCATCTTCAGCGCCCTCTCCATCCAGGCGGTAAGCCGCGCGGCGGAAAAAATGATCGAAGAAGTACGCCGTCAGTTCCGTGAGATCCCCGGAATAATGGAAGGTACGGGCAGACCTGAATACGAACGCTGCGTAGACATTTCCACGGCGGCGGCGCTCAGAGAGATGGTCATTCCCGGAGTCATGGCGGTCCTCGCGCCAGTCCTCGTTGGCTATCTGCTCGGAGCGGCGGCGCTTGGAGGAATGCTCGGCGGTTCCATCGTGACTGGCGTCATGATGGCGATATTCATGTCCAACTCCGGCGGCGCGTGGGACAACGCGAAGAAATACATAGAATCCGGCCACTTCGGAGGCAAGGGAACGGCGCCGCACGCTGCGGCGGTGGTAGGAGATACTGTTGGCGATCCGTTTAAAGACACTGCGGGACCGAGCCTCAACATCCTCATCAAGCTCATGTCGGTCGTCGCCACCGTCCTTGCTCCGCTCTTCGCGCTATAGTGCAATAAACAGAGCAAAATTTGTGATAATATAAATTAGAGGGAGAGCCGCTACTCTCCCTCTAATCTTCTTAATGAGATACCGCCGCCGTCAGGTATTATTGAGTTCGGCTCTTTGCGAAGGGGAGGCAGTCTATGGCATCTGACGATGTTCGTGAAATAAAATCAAAACTCGACGTCGTTGAGATAATATCCGAGTATGTGAAGCTCAAAAGAAATGGCCGTACATTTTGGGGCTGCTGCCCGTTTCATAACGAGAAGACGCCATCCTTCAGCGTCTCGCCGGAGCGCCAGACTTACCACTGCTTTGGCTGCGGAAAGGGCGGGGATATCTTCTCTTTTATTATGGAGGCCGAACATCTTGAATTCCGCGAAGCTCTCGAAAGGCTTGCCGAAAGAGCCGGCGTTACGCTGTCCCGGGGGCAGCAGAACTTTGCGGAACAGCGTGTGAACAGGGATATAAACCTCACCGCGTTGGACTTTTTTTTAGAATCACTGACGGCCGCCGGCGGCGAGCCGGCAAGAAAATATCTCGAGCGCCGCTCTCTTCCGCCCGAGGTATGCCGCCGTTTTGAGATCGGATGGGCTCCAAACTCATGGGACCTGCTCTCGCGCAGGCTCCAGAAAAAGGGTTTTACCGCCGCGCAGATATTAGAGAGCGGCCTTGCGGGAGAGGGGCGTGACGGCGGATGTTACGACCGCTTTCGCGGAAGGGTGATATTCCCCATATACAATATCACCGGACGCCTGATCGGCTTTGGAGGAAGGATATTAGACGGAGAGGGAGCGAAATATCTCAACAGCCCCGAGAGCAGGATCTTCAACAAGAGGCACAATCTCTACCTGCTTGATAAGGCGAAGGCTTCGATGAACGCTAAGGGACACGCGCTGCTTGTCGAGGGATATCTTGACGCGATACGCGCGCATCTCTTTGGATATACAAATACGGTGGCCTCACTGGGAACGGCGCTTACCCAGGAGCAGGCCTCACTGATAAAACGCATGACAGGATTATGCTATATCTGTTATGATTCGGATTCCGCGGGACAGGAGGCAGCTTTGCGCGCCATGTATACCCTCCACGCGGAAGGGGTCGCGGCGAAGCGCGTCATCTGGCAGGGCGGCAAGGACCCGGACGAGATATTGCTGCAGCCAGGCGGTCCGGAGATGTTTGAAAAATCTATAGACGCGGCGCTGCCCCTGCCGCTCTTCCACGCCCGGCTGAGGAGCGAGGCGCTGAAAGATCCGGCACGCGCGCCGGAGGCGCGGGCGGACCTTCTCGACGGGCTGGCGTCGCTTTCGATATTTGACGTTATGCCCTATCTTGACGAACTGGGGAATATTCTTGGCATCTTCCCGCACGAGGTACAGGGACTGCTTGAGGAACGCAAACGCCAAAAGCCCGAGGCGCGGGCGCGTAACAGGCGGGAGGATGAGGAACAGGACTTTGTCCCTCCAGAGCCGGCATACGCCGACGACCTGGAATATATGCTCTGCAGCCTGTTGTGGAGCAGAAAAGATATGCGCCAGACGTATAGGGCCGAAGAACTTATGTGCTTTATAGATGATCCCGGGATACAGAACATCGTATTCGCGCTGCTGAGCGGCGACGAACCGGAGGCGCTGGAGAGGCGCTGGCAGCAGATGAACGATATGGGCGGGATGCAGATAATCGCCCGCGGAAACAGCCTTCTTTCCAGGGAGGGGATCAGCGGGGAGGCCGCCGAAAAACTGATGGATACGCTGAAACGCAAATATTTGGAAAAACGCCTCGCCTCTCTCGTAAAAAAGATAAAAGAGGGGAATATCTCGGAGAGCGAATACGGTGAATATTTAAAATATACGAGACTATTAAAAGGAGGGAACATAAAGGCATGAAAAAGACAAAAAGCAAAAAAGAAGAGATTGTGCCGGAAGAGACGTCCCCTATTACGGAAGATGGCGCGTCGCCCATGGATATGGGGCCGTCCGCGCTTGATGAGGCGGTGTCGGACGACATTTCGTCGGTGGACGAGGCGGATATCGACGAAATAAACCTCGAAGAGCCGCCGGCGGAGGAGCCGGACCTGCTGGCCGTCATAGAGCCGATCGATGAACCCGAGGAAGACAGCGCCGTATCGCCGTTGGGCGACGACACGGAGGGGGCTGATTACAGCGCCTATATAGATAACGTGCGCGACCTGCTTCACGAGGGGCGTGAAAAGGGCTTTGTCACCTATGAGGATATTGAAAAGAGGATGCCTAAGGATTTCCTCACCGCCGATATCCTTGATAACCTTTACATGAACCTGATGGAACTTGGCGTTGACGTCCTCGACGAGCCGAAGACCAAGGTCGACCCCTCCGAGGGGGAGGCCCTGGTGCCGACGACGGTCAACAACGAGGACATGGGAGATCTTGAGGACCTTCCGCTCTCAGACCCCGTGCGCATGTACCTCAGAGAGATAGGCAAGATACCGCTCCTCACGTCTGAGGACGAGGTCATGCTCGCCAAGGGCGTTGAGGCCGGGGACGTGGCGAGCAAGGACGCTTTGGTAGAGGCGAACCTCCGCCTCGTAGTCAGCATCGCGAAGAAATACATCGGCCGCGGCATGCTCTTCCTGGACCTGATACAGGAGGGAAACCTCGGCCTTATCCGCGCGGTGGAGAAGTTTGACTATCATAAAGGATATAAATTCAGCACGTACGCCACCTGGTGGATACGCCAGGCGATCACGCGCGCGATCGCGGACCAGGCGCGGACGATACGCATACCGGTGCATATGGTCGAGACCATCAACAAGCTGATCCGCGTCTCGCGCCAGCTCGTTCAGCGGCTGGGACGTGAACCGACGGCGGAAGAGATCGCGGCCGGGATGGAGATACCTTCGGACCGCGTCGAAGAGATACAGCGCATCGCGCAGGAGCCCGTCTCGCTTGAGACCCCGATCGGCGAAGAAGAGGACAGTCAGCTTGGAGATTTTCTTGAGGACAAGGACCTACCAAGCCCCGAAGAGGCCGCCGCGAGCCAGATCCTCCGCGAGCAGCTTGACGAAATGCTCGACGACCTTACCGACCGCGAGCGCGAGGTGCTGAGGCTTCGTTTCGGCCTCGAGGACGGACATGCGCACACCCTTGAGGAGGTCGGCCGGCGTTTCGGCGTTACCCGCGAACGCATCAGGCAGATCGAGGCCAAGGCGCTGAGGAAATTGAGGCATCCGAGCCGCAGCAAGAAGCTCAAGGATTTTCTGGAATAAATGTTGAAAAAGACACCCGGCATATAAATGACGGGTGTCTTGCCGTTTTTGCACTTTGCTACTTATTGCACAAATGCTATAGAAGCATTATACTTTTAAAATATAAGTGGGGTGAAGCTTTTGAGACTGGATAAATATCTGAAGCTGTCGCGCCTGATAAAGCGCCGGACGGTGGCGCAGGAGATGGCGGAGATCGGCGCCGTGCGCGTTAACAAGAGACAGTGCAAGCCTGCCGCCGAGGTCCGCGAGGGCGACGTTGTGGAAATAGCCTATCCCCGGCGCGTCCTGACCGTGAAGGTGCTGACGGCGGATGAGACCGCCCTTAAACGGAACGCTCCCGCTTATACGGTCATTGATGAAAAAGAGGCCGCCGCCGGTGAGAAACCGTGGTAGGCGGTGGAACGATCAGCCCGAAACAGGAAAGGGGAAATCAGGTTGTCGCGTATAAAAAGTATTCATGCCAGAGAGATATTGGACTCCAGAGGCTTTCCGACCGTTGAGGTAGAGGTCAGGCTCGACTCGGGTACTATGGGAGGTGCGAGCGTTCCCTGCGGAGCGTCCACCGGCACCTATGAGGCGTTTGAAATGCGTGACAGGGACAGCGGCAGATACCGGGGCCGCGGCGTCCTTGACGCGGTAAAAAATATAAATGAGGTCATCGCGCCGGTGCTGACCGGGCTAGATCCGGCGGAGCAGGCGTTGGTCGACAATACGATGATCGAACTTGACGGTACGCTCCACAAGGTCCGCCTCGGCGCCAACGCGACGCTCGGCGTTTCGCTGGCGGCGGCGCGCGCGGCGGCGAATGACCTCGTGATCCCGCTCTGGCGTTATCTGGGCGGCTTGAATGCTGATCTGATGCCGGTGCCGATGATGAACGTCATCAACGGAGGCATGCACGCTGATAATAATCTGAACATACAGGAGTTTCTCATCATCCCGCACGGAGCGCCCACCTTTACGGAGTCTCTGCGCATGGGGGCTGAGACCTATCATTCGCTGAAGGATATCCTGGTGCGCGCGGGAAAGCCGACCGGCACCGGCGACGAGGGCGGGTTCTCATGTGACTTCCGCGGCCCGGACGAGGTGATGGATACGCTGATGCTCGCGATAAGCAAAGCCGGCTACCAGCCGGGCCGTGACATTTCGATCGGCCTCGACGTGGCGGCGAACCAGTTCGCGTCGGAGGGAGCCTATCAGTTCCCCGGATCGAACTGCCGCTTTACCGCCGGCGAGCTGATCGATATGTATGAAAACCTCTGCGCGAAATATCCCGTAATTTCGATCGAAGACGGGCTTGCCGAGGACGACTGGCAGGGATGGGTCTCGCTGACGGAGCGGCTCGGTAAAAAGATAGAGCTGATAGGCGACGATCTCTTTGTAACGCATAAAGACCGCCTGAAGATAGGCATCGAAAAGAAAGCGGCCAACGCGGTACTGATAAAGCCGAACCAGATCGGCACGCTGACGGAGACGCTCGACGTCTGTGAGATGGCGCTGCGGGCCGGATACAACAGGATAATCTCGCATCGTTCCGGAGAGACCTCGGACTCCTTCATCGCCGACCTCGCGGTGGCGACCGGAGCCGGGCAGATAAAGGCCGGAGCTCCGCACGGGATGGAGAGGGTACGTAAATATAACCGGCTCATACGCATAGAGGAAGCTCTCGCGGGCCGTTCGGAGTTTGCGGGGAAGCCCGCTCCCAAAGGATAGAGGAGGATACGATATAATGAAAGTAGCGGAACCAACGGTAGAGAGGCTCATACAATACTACCGCCTCCTGATGCTGATGAAAGAGGAGGGGCGCAAGGTCGTCTCTTCCCTTCAGATGGGAGAGATGCTTGGGATAAAGGCCAGTCAAGTACGTAAAGACCTTTCCTATTTCGGCGAGATAGGAAAGCGCGGCGTCGGTTATCACGTGAACCGCCTGTGCGCTCATATCGAAAACATTCTGGCTTCGCCCCGCGTATGGCATGTGGCGCTTGCCGGCGTTGGCAATCTGGGAACGGCCCTTATGGGACATACGGCCTTTCAAAGTTATAAGTTCAGCGTGGAGGCGCTCTTCGATATCGACCCGGAAAAGGTGGGACGCAAAGTGATGGGAGTAGAGTGCTTCCATTCGGACGATATCGCCAGGGTGATGGAGGAGCGCAACATCGAGGTGCTGCTGCTGGCGGTGCCGGCGGCAGCAGCGCAGGCGTGCGTGGATAAGGCCGTCGCCTCGCCGACGCTGAAGGGGATACTTGCCTTTACGCCGGCGACGGTGGTCGTTCCCGAAAGGATATTGTTCTACCGCGTGGATATCTTCGTTGAACTTGAGAAGCTTCTCTTTTTCCTCAAGGAGCAGGAAAAACAGCATTAGCGTCAAAAGAGAAAAAGGATATATGCACAACGGGCGATATCATGATAAAATACCCGTTGTGGCGAAAGAAACAAATTAAAAACAAGTTTTGTAAGGAGGAATTTCTTTGGGCCAGCAGGGCGGTTTGACAGGTATGTTGCTACCTCTCGCAATGTTTGCGGCGATATTCTATTTCATGATTATCAGGCCGCAGAAGAAGAAACAAAAGGCGCATGAAGATATGCTTGCCAGCATCAGTAAGGGAGATACGGTTATAACTGCCGGAGGGTTCTTTGGCGTAGTTCGCGAGACCCTGGACGACAGCTATATAGTCGAACTTGACGAAGGCGTTAAGGCGCGTATCCTCAAGAGCTCCGTCTCAATGAAAAAGAGCGACGGCAACATGACGGGCTCACAGCCGAAGAAAAAGAAATCCAAGAAATCTGAGGCGTTGGTTGAAGAAACTAAGCCGGCGGCTGAAGAGGCCAAGCCGGCGGAAGAGGCTCCCCTGCTGGAGGCCGCGGCGGTCGAAGAAAACCCCGAAGCCGCCGTGATCGAAGACAGCGTTGCCGCCTCTGAAAATAAAGATGAGGAATCCAATAAAGAGGCTTAGCCATAGCCTATAACGTTACTCTGTTTTTTTTACGGAGAGGACAACTTACGGGTCCACTCCGTTTTCTTTGTGAGGAGGCGCATGTAAGATGCTAAAAAGAGACAAATGGCGGCTTATTCTGGTCGTTGCAGTTGTCATAATCGCCGCGGCGGTGGCGTTCCCGATAAAAGGGAAGGTACGCCTTGGCCTTGACCTTAGAGGCGGCGTCCATATCATACTTCAGGCGAAGGGAACGCCGGAAAATCCGCTCACCCCTGACAGTCTGGAAAGACTTCTCGTGGTCCTCCGCTCCCGCGTAGACCAGTACGGCATCGCCGAACCGGTGATCCAGCGCGAAGGCGACGACCGTATCGCCATAGACCTGCCCGGGATCGAAGACCCAGAGGCGGCTCTTGACCTGATCGGACGCACAGCCGTTCTTCAGTTCCGCCAGGTGCTTGGCGAATCGCCGCGCGTGCCGGCAAAACCCGTGCGCTCGAACTACGACAGCGACGAACAGTTTAAGACCGCCGAGGAACGCTGGTCTGCGGCAAAGGACGAGGTCGACCTTTACATCAAGCAGATGGAAGAGGCGGTTAAGTCGAATTCCGACATGGCTGTCGCCAGAAGTGAAAGCGGCAGCGCCTACCTTCTTGGCAAGCAGTATGTCGGCGGCGGGGATCTCACAAAGGCGGAGACGAATTTTGACCAGTTCGGAAAAGCCGCCGTCTCCCTCAAATTCAACCCCGGCGGCGCCAAGCTCTTTGACGAGGCGACGGCCGCCAACATAGGCAAACAGATCGCCATCGTGCTTGACGGCACCGTTATTTCCGCTCCGGTCGTTCAGCAGCGCATCTCCGGCGGAGAGGCGCAGATCACAGGCTCCTTCTCGACCGCCGAGGCCAACCGGCTCGCGATCATGCTTCGCGCCGGCGCGCTCCCTGTTTCTGTCGAAGTCCTTGAGAACCGCTCGGTGGGGCCGTCCCTCGGCGCCGACTCCATACATGACGGCATAAAATCAGGACTTATCGGCGCCGCGCTAGTCGTCATTTTTATGGTGGTCTACTACGGACTGCTGGGGATCGCCGCTGATGTCGCGCTTGCCGTGGCGATGCTTCTCGTCGTCGCCGCGCTCATTATGCTCAAGTCGACGCTTACGCTCCCCGGTATCGGAGGTATGATCCTTACGATAGGCATGGCGGTAGACGGCAACATTCTCATATATGAGAGAATGAAAGAGGAATTCCGTTCTGGCAAGACGATGATGGCGGCTCTCGATACGGGCTTCCGCAAGGCGCTTATCGTCATTCTCGACTCGAACATTACGACGCTCATCGCCGCCGCGATACTCTTCTACTTCGGAAGCGGCCCGATACGCGGCTTTGCCGTCACGCTGAGCATAGGCGTAGTCGCCTCTGTCTTCTGCAATACGGTGGTCACGCGGACGCTGCTGGGCATAGTCCTGTCAGCGCGCAAGAGCCATACCCTTTAGAGAAGGAGGCAATAAGAAATGGCTACATTTGACGCTTCAAAACTAAATTTCCCGTTTATGAAGTACAGGAAGATGCTGATAGGCATCAGCCTTGTATGTATCCTCGCGTCGTTCGGCCTCCTGCTGGCGAAGGGGCTTAACCTCGGGGTCGATTTTACCGGAGGCCTCGTTCTGCAGGTCAAATTTGAAAAAGCGGTGGATATCGCGGATGTGCGCTCCGCGCTCAGCAAGATAGGCCAGGGCGGCGCAACGATACAGGCCTTTGACAACTCGGACGTGCTCCTTCGCTTCCAGGCGCAGGACGACCAGGTTCGCAAAGATGTGCTTGACGTGCTCAAGTCCGATATCGGAGGCTACAAGGTGCTCCGCGTGGATAAGATCGGCCCCGTCGTCGGCGGAGAACTTCGCGCGCAGGCTACCTACGCGCTGCTGCTCGCGCTTGCCGGCATCCTCGTCTACATGGCATTCCGTTTCCGTTTCCGTTTTGGCGCGGCGGCGGTCATTTCGCTGATGCACGACGTCATTCTGATGCTCGGAGTATACAGCCTCACCGGCAAGGAGGTCTCAGTCACCTTTATCGCGGCCATCCTTACCGTCGCCGGTTATTCGCTGAACGACTCGATCGTCGTGCTCGACCGCATTCGTGAGAACTGGGGACAGGTCCGCAGCAAGGGCATCGTCGATCTTGTCAACACTTCGATCAACCAGACGCTCTCGCGCACCATCAATACCTCGGTCACGACGCTGCTGCCGGTCGTCTCCATGTACATCTTCGGCGGCGAGGTCATCAGCAACTTTGCCTTCGCCTTCCTCATCGGCATCGGCGTGGGGACCTACAGCTCCATCTATATCGCGAGCTCGATGCTCGTCGAGTGGTACCTGCGCTCGCCGAAATATTAAGATACCGCATACGTCAAATACCTAAAAAAATCTCTCTCCCCGGTAAGGGGAGAGATTTTTTTTATGTTATGTTGTATGATATAAGGGTATATGAAGATGGGTGAGGGACGGTGTCCCTTGCCGACTGGAGGGATTTGTTTGAAAAGCTATATACTTGCGATCGTACTGACCATGTTCCTCTCTGCGCTGTTCGCCTTTCAGAATATCGGCGACGTTACCATCCGTTTCCTTATCTTTGAATGGACGCTGCCGCAGGGAGTCTGGGAGGTAGTCCTGTTTTCTTCGGGAGCGGCCATCATGTGGTTCTTCTCCCTCTTCTCTGTCTTTGAAGTGCGTTCAAAGTACAAGAAGGAACTTAAGCAGAAGGATGAAAAGATCGCCGCTTTAGAACAGGAAAAGAAGACGATCCTCGACTCCTTCGTCGCCAAAACACAGGCCGCGTCGGAGAGCCGCCCGCAGGAAAGCGGTGCTCCCGAGCCGGAAACGGCGGAGTAACCTTTGGTCGTACGCTGTACCAAAGACTCACTGAACATTTTTACCCAGTCAACGGTCTCAGCGGAAATAGCGGCGAAATTTAATTGTTCACCTTTACAGGCGTCACTGTTGGAAATGCGCGGGCTTACCGCGGATGTGATGCCTCGTGAGGTGGAAAATTGGCTTTCCCCACATTTACCGCGCCTGTTGGAGAAGCTTGACCTGGGAGCAGAAAATAATAAAGCGGCCGAACTGGTGCGTGGGCTGACCGACGCCTCCAACGTCGTAGTCTACGGCGACTATGACGTCGACGGCATCTCCGCGACTGCGATCGCGATGGAACTCGCGCTTGTGCGCGGGGCCCATGTCCGTTATTTCATCCCGCACCGTTTCAATCAGGGCTACGGACTGCATAATGACGTCGCGGCCACGATCGCGAAGCGCGGCTGCGACTTGGTGATCGTCGTCGACTGCGGATCGCAGGACGTCGAGGCTGTCGAGACGCTCAAAAAGAGCGGCATCCCGGTGATCGTCTTCGACCATCACCTCGTCGAGGGCACCCCGGCCGGCTGCGACACGATGATAAACCCGCAAATATCGGGCGACGCCGCGGCGAAAAAATTGTGCGCCACCGGCGTCATTTGGTGCTGGATATGGCAGAACGAACTGCTGACGGAGCGTCAGCTGCTGAGGATGCTCGACGTGGTGGCGCTGGCCACGATCGCCGACTGCGTATCCTTGGCTTCGTCGCTGAACCGCGCCCTCGTGCGCGAGGGGCTGAAATCGATCCGCACCCATACGCGGCCCGGGCTCAACATCTTGATGGAGCAGCTCGGCATCGCCGCCTCCTCGATAGACACGGAAGATCTTGCGATGAAGATAATTCCCTGCCTCAACGCGGCGGGGCGTCTCTATCTCGCCGATCTCGCGGTCGACATTCTCTTTCCCAGCAAAAACCTCGCGAGCAACGTAGGCAGACTTATCGCGCTGAACCGCAAGCGCCGCGAGCTCTCGTCGAAGATACTTGAACAGGTCGAGAGCGCCGCGGAGGGCAAATACAAATATGTGCTCACTAACAGCGACTGGTCCGTAGGCGTTTTGAGCAGCGTCGCAAGCCGTATCTGCAGCGAGCGCAGCTCCCCGGTGGCTCTTGTTGCCGCCGTCGGCGATATTATGCGCGGCACCCTGCGCATGCCCGCCGGCGGGGACGCGGTCGGAGTCCTGAAGCAGCTGGCCCCGCTTCTCAACACATGGGGCGGCCATCGCCTCGCGGCCGGTTTCAGCGTGAAAACGGAAAACTGGGAGAAGCTGCGCGGCATGATGGAGGAGATGCTCTCCGCCGTCGAGGTTGTGGGCGAAAAGGAGGACCTCCTCTATTGGAACCCGGTCAATCTCGACATGAGCACCTGGTCCGAGGCGGTCGCCTTAGGCCCGTTCGGCATGGAAAACCCCGCCCCGATGCTCTATTCCCCTTACGGCGGACAGATGAGTGTGGTACCATTAGGCAAAACTGGAAAGCATGTTAAGATCGAACTGGGCTCGGCCTCCCTGCTCGCCTTTAGCGCCGCCGATATGTTTGACGACCGCGGGGGGATCGACGGCTGGGTCTACAAGCCACGCCTCGATACGTGGAGGAATGTTACCTCTCTTCAGTTCATACTTGAAAAGATGGTAATGCAGGAGCAATAATTCGCGCGGCGGTGATAGAGTGTATGAACACAGAAAATAAAGGTACGGCGGCAAATGTGAGATCCGCGCACATGTCGGAGATCGCAAGCATGGGCGGTTTCTCCTTCGGGGAGCGGGAGAGCCGCGCGCTGATGGAGAGCTATTGGGGGCGCGTCTCCGAGGACCAGCGGGTCGCCTCGCTGCGCCTTGCCTGGCAGGATCTATGGGCGAAGGCCTCCCTGTATCTGCCTAAAGATGATATGAAGATGATCGGCGAAGCCTTTGTCTTTTCCTCCGTAGCGCACGGAAAGCAGCGCCGCCACACGGGAGAGCCGTATATAATACACACCGTGAGCGTCGCCGCGATACTTTCAAGCATGGAGATAGACAGGGAGACCATCGTCGCCTCCCTGCTGCACGACGTGCTGGAGGATACCGCGACAACGCCGCAGCAGCTCTCGGAGAAGTTTGGCGAGGATGTGGTCATTCTGGTGGACGGCGTGACGAAGCTCGGAAAGCTTCAGTTCAAGTCCGTCGAAGAATACCAGTCAGAGAACCTCCGGAAGATGTTCGTCGTTATGGCGAAGGATATCCGCGTGGTGCTTATAAAGCTCGCCGACCGCCTCCACAATATGCGCACGATATCCTCGCATAAGAGGGAGAAGCAGCTCTCTATCGCGCGGGAGACCCTTGAAATATACGCGCCGCTCGCTCACAGGCTCGGCATATATCAGGTGAAGCGGGAGCTGGAAGACCTGTCTTTCCGCATCCTTGACCCCGAGATGTACTATGACATCAAACGCCGCGTGCGAAAGAAGCTTCCCGAGCGCGAGGGGATCATCAAAGAGGCGATGGACACCCTCGAACAACGGCTGAAAGACGACAACATAAACGCCTCGATAAAGGGGCGGCCGAAGCATTTCTACAGCATATATGAAAAGATGCGGCGAAAAAACCTTTCGCTGGAACAGCTCTACGACCTGCTGGCGCTGCGTGTCATCGTGAAGACGATCGGCGAATGCTACCAGGTGCTGGGGCTGGTCCATACGATATGGAAGCCGATCCCGGGGCTTTTTGACGACTACATAGCAAACCCCAAGAGCAACATGTACCAATCGCTTCATACGACCGTGGTCGGCCCGGAAGGGGAACCTCTCGAGGTGCAGATACGCACGAAAGAGATGCACCTCCTCGCCGAATACGGCATCGCCGCCCACTGGAACTATAAAGAGGGCGGCCACAAGGTAGACAACCTCGACAAGGGGCTCACCTGGATACGCAAGGCGCTGGACGCCGCTCCGGAACATAACGAGGGGGAGGCCGGGAGCGCCGGCGAGGGGGGCACGGAGAGCGCGTCGGACGGGACTCTGTTCCTGGACAACCTCAAGACGGACGTCCTCTCAAACGACGTCTTTGTCTTCACCCCCAAGGGAAAGGTCGTGCGTGTGCCCAACGGCTCGACCTCGATAGACTTCGCCTACGCCGTGCACACGCAGGTCGGCCACAAATGTGTGGGCACGATGATCAACGGGCGCATCGCGCCGATGGATCAGGAGCTTCACAACGGGGATATCGTGCGCATCCTCACCTCGCCGCAGGGCAAACCCTCGCGTGACTGGCTGAAGATCGCGAAATCAAACCGTACGCGCAGCAAGATAAAATCATGGTTCCGCCAGTTGGAACGGCAGGAGCGCGACGAGAAGTCCAAACGCGGCCGCGAACTGCTTGAAAAAGAAGCGGCGCGCCGCAGTCCCGGAGTGGAAAATCCGCTTGAGGCCGTTAATTCGCAGCTTGCGCACATTGCGCGCGAGCTCGGCTATTCGAGCCTCGACGAACTGGTGATCGCCGTCGGCTCCGGCAGCCATTCGCCGGCCAGCGTCCTTGGGCGTATCACGCCCGACAGCTCTAAGGTACAGGCGGAGGCGATCCCGGAAGCCGCCGCGCCGCAGCAGCGGAAAGAGGCCGATTCCGAGATAGTCGTGGAGGGCGCGCCGGGAGTGCTTGTCACTCTCGCGCAGTGCTGCCGTCCGATCCCGGGAGACCCTATCGTCGGCGTCGTCACGCAGAGCCGCGGCATCTCCGTACACCGGAGGGACTGCGCGAACATTGAGAGAGCCGATCGCGCGAAGCAGGTGTCTGTGGCGTGGGGAAGGCCTAAGGATACGCGTTATACGGCGCGAATAAAGGTCGAAGGGGTGGAGAAGCAGTCGCTGCTTGCCGACATAGTCCAAACGATAGCGTTGATGGACGGGCTGATATCCAATGTCAAGGCCAGCGTAGTCAACAACACTCGTACGCGCGTCGTCGCGGACCTGCAGGTTAGGGACCTCGAGCATTTGTACAGGATAATCGCGAAGCTCAACAATATTTCGGGAATACTGGAAATCACCAGGGGGTAAAGAGCAATGAAGGCGCTTTTGCAGCGGGTATCATCTTCCAAAGTCTCCGTAGAGGGGCGCGTAGTCGGCGGGATCGGCCGCGGCATCACGGTGCTCCTCGGCGTGGTCCCCGAAGACGACCAGCGGGATATTGATTGGCTTGCCGAAAAAATCGTAAATCTTCGTATTTTTGACGATGAAGATGGTAAAATGAATCTTTCGGTCTCCGACGTTGGGGGAGAGATATTGGTGATCTCCCAGTTTACCCTCTGCGGAGAGTGTAAAAAGGGACGCCGCCCCTCTTGGGCTAAAGCCGCGGAACCGGGGTTCGCCAATGAAATGTACATTAAGTTTATCGAAGCTGTGAAAAAAGAGGGGATTCCGGTCGCGCACGGCCAGTTTCAGGCATATATGGCGGTGGACATACAGAACGACGGGCCGGTTACCCTGATGATAGATACCAAGGAGTGAATTGTATGAACATTAAAAGATTTCCTCTGGGAACGTTATGGACGAATTGTTATCTGATATGGGATGATTCCGGCAACGGATTCGTGGTCGATCCGGGCGGTCCCGCGAAAGAGGTGGAGGACTTTATCCGCAGCCACGATATAAGGCTGTACTGGATCATCCTTACCCACGGACACAGCGACCACATCGGCGGCATCGCCGACCTGCGCAATATCTCGGAAAACGGCGTCGCGATCCACAGCGAAGATGCCGAATGCCTGACGAGCGCGAGCAAAAACCTTTCGACCTACATAGGCGAGGCCGTGGAAATGCCCTCGGCCGAGAAGCTGCTTAAAGAGGGCGACAGGCTGAAAGTCGGCAAGATGACGCTCGATGTGATCCACACTCCCGGCCACACGCTGGGCGGGATCTGCATCATAGTCGCCGACGGTGAAGAGCAGATATTGATATCGGGGGACACGTTGTTTGCCCGCTCGATCGGCAGAAGCGACCTTCCCGGCGGGAATGAGGATGTGCTGATCGAGTCGCTTAAAAAACTGGACGGGCTGCCTGACAAGATGAGAGTTTTCCCCGGGCATGGCCCGGAGACGACGATCGCGGCGGAGAAGCAGTATAACCCCTACTGGCCCAGATAGGCTTTGCTATGGATTTCTCGCAGCTTCCGCACAGCGAACGGCCACGGGAAAAACTTATCAAACACGGCCCTGACTCGCTTTCCCTTGCCGAACTCCTTGCGATCCTGCTGAGGACCGGCAGAAAGGGAGAGGATGTGGCGGCTCTGTCGCAGGGCCTGCTGCGGCGGATGGGCGGACTTGCGGGGCTGGCTCGTGCCACCACCGCGGAGATGATGCAGGAGAAGGGGCTGAAAGAGGCCAAAGCAGCCTCTCTCGCCGCCGCGCTCGAACTGGGGAAGCGTATGGTGCTCATGAAGGGAGCGGAGAGTTCGGACTGGCGCGGGGCGCTGCTCGCAAAGGCCTTTGAAACGAAGTATATGGAACGGGAATGCATTTTCGCGTTCTTTCTCAGCGCGAAGGATCGCGTGCTTGGAGAATCCGAGCTTTCTTTCGGCGGTATTTCCGGGGCCTACCTTGACCTGCCGGTGTTTTTTCGTCAGGCCGTGAGGATCTCGGCGGCTAAGGTCGTTGTCCTGCACAACCACCCGGACGGCTGCCGGCTGCCGAGCCGTGATGATGTCAAGCTTACGGAGCATATAGAACAGGGACTGCGGTTTCTGGGGATGCAGCTCAAGGGACACTATATCGCCGCCGACGGGGAACTCTTTCCCGTTAAGGGGGAGCGCCTGGCGGAGTACGGTCTCGAAGCGGCGCCTGGTAAAATTTGAAGGTATAATTTAGAAAAGTCAATTGAAAGCGGGGGCTAGTTTTGTTCAGTTTCAGACCCAACCTCTTCAACCACGAGATAGGAATAGATATTGGGACGGTAAATACGGTCATATACGTTAAATCAAAGGGCGTCGTCATCAACGAACCCTCGGTCATCGCGGTGCGCAACCTTGGCCGCAAGGGGCAGAAGGAGATAATAGCTTTTGGCGCCGCCGCGAAAAAGATGGTGGGGCGCACGCCGCAGGGGATAACGACGGTAAGGCCCCTCTCGCACGGAGTGATCGCCGATTTTGAAATGACGCAGCACATGATACGCCATTACATGTCGCAGGCGACGGCCTCCGGCGGGATGTTTTCCCATCCCCGCGTCGCCGTCTGCGTGCCGGCGAGCGTTACGGAGGTCGAAAAGCGGGCCGTGGTCGAAGTGACGCTCGCCGCGGGGGCCAAAGAGGCCTTCGTGGTGGAAGAGCCGCTCGCCGCGGCGGTGGGCATCGGCCTGGCTATCGACGAGGCGCAGGGCAATATGGTCGTCAACATGGGCGGCGGCACCTGCGAGGTCGCGGTGCTTTCCCTCGGCGGAATAGTCATCAACCAGTCGGTCAGAGTGGCCGGCGACGCCCTTGACGAGGCGATCATCTCGATGCTGCGCCAGAACTACACGCTTGCTATCGGTGAAAGCACGGCGGAGGAGATAAAGATCGCGATCGGCTCCGTGATCCCGCTCGATCAGGAACTTAAAATGGACGTCAAGGGGCGCGATCTCGTTGATGGCCTGCCGAAGGTGGTAAGCATCTGTTCGGAAGAGGTCCGTGAATCGATAGAGCCGATCGTGATGCAGATAGAGGAGACGATACGTTCGACCCTCGAACGCACGCCGCCCGAGCTTGTCCGCGACATCGTCGATCAGGGCATCGTCCTCTCCGGCGGCACGGCCAACCTTCGCGGCCTCAACATCCGCTTCGCGGACGCGCTTAACGTTCCGATACACATCGCGGAACAGCCCGTCTTTTCTGTGGCCCTTGGCCTCGGCAAGATCCTCGAGATGCCGCAGGACAAGAACAGGCTCTCGATCACCGTCGAGAAGCAGGGCGCTTAAGGGCGGAATCAATAAATGCAGCTTCTTGGCAGGGAAAGCCGTCCATGGCTCGGCGGAGTCGCATCCGTTCTCGCCGGGGTGGGGCTCCTGCTTTTCATGACGGCGGTGCCCTCCGCGAAGTACGCGGCTGTCGAATATGTGAACGCCGCTCTCACATATCCTGAGAAGCCTGTGCTCTATATACGCAACCTGGTGCAGCTCAGCGGCAACTGGGTGATGGAACGCGCGAGCCTCAACGAACGCGTCGAGCGCCTTGAACTTAAAAACCAGGCGCTCTCCGAGGCGCTGCAGCGCGCGGCGATAAAGGAGCCGGCGGCGAGGGAGTCTTATGTGCGGGCCCTTGTCACCCTGCGCTACCCGCAGGATTGGTGGCAGGAGTTCCGTATCGACAAGGGCGCGCGCGACGGCGTCGTGGAAAAGGCGGCCGTCACCTCTGAGGGCTTCCTCGTCGGCAGGGTGACCAGAGTCGGCGACAGTTACGCCTGGGTGGAACTCATCACCTCCTCTTCGTTCCTGCTTGCGGCGGCGGTGGATCAGACGCGCGACCTCGGCGTAGTCAACGGCGACGACTTCGGCCATCTAAAGCTGCTTTATATACCGGAGGAGCGCAAACTTAAGCGGGGCATGACGATATCCACCTCGCTGATGAGCGACCTCATCCCTCCCGGGCTGCCGGTCGGGACGATAATCGACATAGACGAAAACAAAGAGGGATATACGGAGATGAAGCTCAGCGCCGGAGCGCATTTGACGCAGCTTTATAATGTGGAGGTCTTTACGGGCCGGAGGGCGCCGAAGTGACGCTGCTCCTTGCCGTCTGGCTTTTGCAGGATTTCGCGCAGCTGCTGTTGATGGGCATATGCATGGTGCCCGATACATTCCTGCTGACGGCGCTCTTCATGGCGCTGCTGCCCAACACCACGAAGGAACGCCAGACCGGGCTGGTCTGGGGCGCGTTTATCGGCGGCCTTATCTGGGACCTGCGCTGGACCAACCTTCCGGGACTGACCGCGGCGATCGGCGGAGGCTTCATCGGTCTCGCCTGTTTCCTCTGGCAGAAGACGCCGGTCCAGGGGCGCACGCCCGTAACCTTTACGATGATGTCCGTCGGCTGCGAGCTGTTTTACGCGGGCGTACACTTTTTCTTCTGGACTATCCCGAGCCAGACGGCGATGCGGCAGTTCGTCGTCCAGCAGCTGATGGCCGTGCCGGTGATCATCTTCTTCTCGTGGCTCTTCTGGAAGGTGTCGGGGCGGAATGGTTAGTTCGCAGTATTCCAAGTTCGATATCATGCGCCGCATGCGCTTCCTGCAGGCGGCGGTATTTGTATCTTTCATGCTGCTTGTCGCCGGGCTCTTTTTCTTCCAGGTGGTCCAGGGCGACACCTATGTCAAACTCGCCTCCCAGAACAGGCTGCGCATCCTGCGCATCCTTCCGCCCCGCGGCAGCATCGTCGATATAAACGGAGCGCCGCTCGCGGTGAACGTCCGTACCTTCAACATCAACGGCTACCCGATAGACCTTCAGAAAGAGGAAAATATTAAGTCTGTGACGGCGCTCCTGGTGCGCAACGGCATCCCGATGACCGAAGATAAATTCAGAGAGACCGTCGCTAAACAATATTCCGCTCCCTACCGCGCGATAACCGTCGCCACGAACCTCACCTTTGCGCAGGTCGCGGAGATGATAATGGACAGGGACTTCAAGAAGGTACTCTTTCTGACGCCGGTCTGGCGGCGTACCTATCCGGCGGCGCAGTATGCCGCGCATGTCGTGGGCTATGTCGCGGAGATCACGAAGGAGGAACTCGAGGCCGGCGACGCCGAGGTCTACCGCGGCGGCGACATGATCGGCAAAAACGGCATCGAGGGCGAATATGAGGAGATACTGCGCGGTTCAGCCGGCGAAGAGGTCATCGAGGTCGATTCGCGCGGCCGGAAGCTGCGCAATATCAGCTATGTAAAATCGACCAAGGGCGACGATATGACGCTGACGATAGACCTCGCGGCACAGCGCTACGCGGCGGAGCTGATCGGAAAATATCGCGGGACCATCATCGCGATGGACATAAACGACGGCGGCATACGCTGCCTCTATTCCGCCCCCTCCTATGATCCCAACCCGCTCACGTGGGGCATCACCACTAAAGAGTGGGCCGCGCTTAACGACCATGACGAAAGGCCGATGATGAACAGGGCGATTTCAGGGGCCTATCCCCCCGCTTCGACCTTTAAGATCGTCACAGGTTCGGCGATACTTGAAAGCAATGTGGCCAACAGGAATACGACCGTCAGCTGTCCGGGATATTTCGAACTTGGAAACCACCGGTTTCGCTGTTGGAAACACAGCGGTCACGGGCGCGAAAATATAATCAACGCTCTCAGAGATTCCTGCGACGTCTATTTCTACCAGCTTTCGAGCCAGATGGGGATCGACAGGCTCATAAAGACGGCCGCCAAGTTCGGCGTCGGCGAAAAGACGGGGATAGACCTTACGGGCGAGGCCTCGGGGACGCTCGCGGGGCCGGAATGGAAAAAAAAGAGGATAAAAGAGAGCTGGTACGGCGGCGACACGGTCAACTACTCGATAGGACAGGGCTATGTGCTGATGACGCCGCTGCAGGTATTAAGAGCCTACGCGGCGCTCGCAAATGGTGGTAAACTTTTAAAGCCGCGGCTGAACACCGCCGCTCCGACCGAAAGCGCGGCTCTCGGCATCTCGCCCGAAGTGTTAAAATTGATACAGCAGGGCGTGCAGGAGGTCACAAAGAGCGGAACGGGAAAGAGGGCCAGCTCTTATGGGGTCAAGGTCGCGGGAAAGACCGGCACGGCGCAGAACTCACACGGCGACGACCACGCCTGGTTTGTCGGCTACGCTCCCGCGGATAATCCGAAATACGCGGTCGTCGCGATCGCGGAGGCCGGAAAGGGCGGGGCGTCGGTCGCCGGACCGATAGTCGGAAAGATGCTGAATTTTCTCATTAACGGCGTAAAGTATACCGAACCCAAACCGGCGAATGAGATAAATAAGCCGGCCGCGCCGACGGGGACATAAGTGAGATGGGAAGCCTGTGATTTCCGTAATCAAGCTTAGTTTGTTTATTAGGGGTGCTGGAAGATGATTCAGTTAAAAGGCAGACAGGCGGGATTTTTAAGATGCGTCGTCCCCGCCGATATGAGCGAACGCCAGATGTTTGACGGCTTCAATTCGCTTCTCTCGACGGGCGGGCATTTGCTCGCCGGGAGCGAAATTGAGATAGACCTGCAGACGCGCCGTTTTTCTCCGGCGCTGCTGTCGAAAATTTGGAAGAATTTTATCGAGCCGAGCGGAAGCACGGTCTCTCTCTGGATAGTCTCCGATCCGCAGTCCAAGGAGGCCCTTGACAGAATGGGGTTCAGGACCTCCGCCGGAGAACACATGACTGAAAGGCCCGATAAAAAAGAGACGCGCGCCGGCGCGGACGAGGGGATCTATCCCGGGTTCGTCTATTTCGGCACGCTTCGCGGCGGGCAGAACATCGGCCACGCCGGCGATGTGGTAATAATCGGCAACGTCAACCAGGGGGCCGAGGTCGCGGCCAAAGGCAACGTCACGGTGATCGGGCGTCTCAACGGCCTCGTCCACGCGGGCTGCGGCGGCAGCGACGAGATGACGGTGATCACGCGTTCTCTGGAGGCCGGGCAGGTGCGCATCGGTACGAAGGTCGGCATAATAGACAGGAATTCCCCCTTTTGGGGCAAGGCCGTCACTGTTAGGATATCAGACAACGAGGTGCTGGTCTCTCCATGGCCGGTACTGTAATGTAAAGGAGGATGCAGTTTTGGGGTGCAGAATAATCGTAATTACTTCCGGTAAGGGCGGCGTCGGCAAGACGACGACCACGGCAAACCTGGCGGCGGCTCTCGCTTCGGAGGGATACAAGGTCGTCGCCATCGACGGAGACGTGGGGCTGAGAAACTTAGACGTCATAATGGGCCTTGAGAACCGCATCGTATATACTCTCATAGATGTTATCGAGGGGAACTGCCGCCTCAATCAGGCGCTTATCCGCGACAAGCGCCTTGAGAACCTCTATATGATACCGACGGCGCAGTCAAAGACGAAGGACGCCGTATCGGCAGAGCAGATGGAGAAACTTTGCGGCGACCTGAGCCCGGATTTCGACTTTATACTCATCGACAGCCCCGCCGGCATAGAATCCGGTTTCAGGAACGCGGCGGCGGGAGCGACGGAGGCGCTCGTCGTGACCACCCCCGAGGTATCGGCGGTGCGCGACGCGGACCGCATCATCGGCCTGCTTGAATCGATGGATAAGGCGCCCATCCAGTTGATCGTAAACAGGATCCGCCCCGATATGGTGAAGCGCGGCGAGATGCTCGGGGTCCAGGACGTACTCGACATCCTCGCGGTCGATCTCGTGGGAATGATCCCGGACGACGAATCGATCGTCATCTCCGCCAACCGCGGCGAGCCGCTCATTTTTTCTGGGGGGACGAAGGCCGGAGCGGCCTATAAAAACATCTCCAAGAGGATCTGCGGCGAAAAGATCCCCTTCCTTGACCTTTCAAAGGAAGAGGGCGGCATATTTGCCTCGCTGCGCAGACTTTTTTCCAAAGGTTAGGTGAACGGTATGGGTATATTTGACTGTATCAGCAGCCTTTTTGGCTCGCAGAAGAGCGGCTCGGTGGCGAAGGAGCGCCTGCAGCTCGTACTGATCCATGACAGGAACGACATCTCGCCGGAGATATTGACGGCGCTGCGTTCGGACCTGATAAAGACGATAAAAAAGTATCTTGATATAGACGAAGAGGGAATAGAACTCGACCTCAACAGAGAGGACCGTTCTGTGGCGCTGCTCGCCAGCATTCCGCTGAAGAACATGCAGCGGCCCGTCAGGGGAAGAAAAAAGACGGGCGAAACGGAAAAGCGATGATTTTATTCACCGCGCCGGGGACGGCAATAAATGGCTGAAAAATTTTCCACGAGCTGGAGCGACATCCGTTCATACACGGACTGGATAATGATCGCGGTGACGCTCGTCCTCTTTTGCTTCGGCCTCGCCGCGATCTACAGCGCGAGCGCTTCTTTTGCGAAGGGGGACGCCTCGGTTTCGGGCTTTGTCATCCGGCAGCTCGTCTGGGGCGCGATGGGAGCCGCGGTCTATCTGGCGGTGCTCAAGGCCGATTATCGCAATTTTCTTAAATACGCGTGGCCGCTCTTTATCGCCATCGTGGTCGTTTTTGTGCTGCTCCTCGTCGTGGGGCACACCGCAAAGGGCTCGCAGCGATGGTTCAACTTTGGGTTCTTTCGTTTCCAGCCCTCCGAGCTCGGCAAGGTCGTATTCGCGCTCGCGCTGGCCAGGCTGTGCTCGGCGCTGCCTCCCAGCAGCGGGCGCGGCATCGGCGCGGCTATTCTCGTCGCCGGAGCCGCCATCGTGCCGATAATGCTCCAGCCCGACCTGGGGAGTTCTCTGGTCTATGCGGTCATGCTCTTTGCCGTCTTCGTCGCGGCCGGCGCGCCGGTGAAAATACTGGGTTCGATCGTCGGGGCCGGGGCGGCGATGCTGCCGCTGGGGTGGATGATACTGAAGCCATACCAGCGAATGCGGCTGCTGGTTTTCCTCGATCCGATGATAGATCCGCAGGGCGCGGGGTATAATGTTATACAATCGCGCATTGCGGTCGGTTCCGGCGGACTTTACGGCAAGGGCTTCATGCATGGCACGCAGGGAAAGCTCCATTTCCTGCCGGAGCCGCACACCGACTTCATTTTCAGCGTATTTTCCGAGGAGTTTGGCTTTATCGGCTGCGCCGTGGTCCTTCTGCTCTTCGCGATACTGTTATGGCGCATTCTGAACGTTTCGCAGTACACAAGGGACCTGCAGGCGAAATTGATGTGCGCGGCGATCGCGGCATGGCTGTGGTTTCAGATAATGGAGAGCGTGGCGATGAGCATGGGGCTCGCTCCGGTAACGGGGCTTCCGCTGCCGCTCTTCAGCTACGGCGGCAGTTCTCTGCTCGTAATAGCGCTGGGACTGGCGCTCGTTCAGAGCGCGAATATCGTCGCGCGGCAGGAACGGTTTTAAAGCAGAAATATATTCCGCCGGCCGTATGCGGCAGGCGGCTCACATAAAAGATTTTAGGAGGAAATTTTATGCAAGGAGCAATCGAAGAGGAACAGCTTCGCAAGCTGCTCTCCTCTGTAAAACGCCCTTCCCGCTATATCGGCGGAGAATGGGGAAGCGGTCCCGTCAAAGAGGGCGACGGGCTTGTGCGTATATGTTACGCCTTCCCGGACCTCTATGATGTCGGAATGAGCTACCTTGGCTTCCAGATACTCTATCCGCTGACGAAGTCGCTGCCCTACGCGGACGCGGAGCGCGTTTATACGCCGTGGCCGGATATGGAAGCGGCGATGCGGGATTCCGGCACGCCGATATGGGCGCTTGAAAGCAAGCGGCCGCTCGCCGATTTCGATGTCGTAGGATTTACGCTGCAGTACGAATTGTCATATACAAACATCTTAACGATACTCGATCTCGCGGGGATACCGTTCCGCTCAGCCGAACGCGGCGAAGAGCACCCTCTCGTCGTAGCCGGCGGCATCGGCGCGCTTGCTCCGGAGCCGGTAGCTCCTTTCATAGACGCTTTTATGGTCGGAGACGGAGAGGTACTCATTCCGGAGGTGCTGAAACTCCTCCATGAGCTCAAAGGCGCCAGGCGCGCCGAGAAGCTGGCGGCCCTCGCCGGTATAGAGGGGGTCTACGTTCCGGCGCTGCATGACGGGACCAAAAAGATCAGGCGCCGGATCGCCGAGGATCTGGACAACGCCTTCTACCACACCTCGATGATCGTGCCGAATACCGGCATCGTTCACGACCGTGTCGCGGTGCAGGTATTCAAAGGCTGCACGCGCGGCTGCCGTTTCTGCCAGGCCGGGATCATCGACCGCCCGCTGCGCGAGCGCAGCGCGGCCTCCGTCTGCGAACAGGTCAAGGGGCTGCTGAAAACGACGGGCTGGGAGGAGGTCGGCCTCCTCTCTCTTGCCACCTGTGACTGGAGCGGCCTCCCCGAAGCGATGGAACAATTTGCCGCGATGCTTGCGGACAACCAGATAAAACTGTCTCTGCCAAGCCTGCGCGTCGACGCTTTTTCCGTGAATCTGGCGGCGGGGCTCGAGTCGATGAGAAAGGGCGGTCTCACCTTCGCTCCCGAAGCGGGAACGCAGCGCCTCCGCGACGTCATAAATAAGGGAGTTACCGACGAGGCGATAGATGCGGCGCTCGATGAGACATTCTCCCACGGCTGGGATAGGGTAAAATTATACTTTATGATGGGGCTGCCGACGGAGACGGACGAGGACCTCGCGGGCATTCTCGATATCTGCGGCCGCGCGGCGGCGATCGCCAAGCGCCATAAACGGCGCGGCGACGTCAACGCCTCGGTTGCTGGCTTCGTGCCGAAGGCCCACACGCCCTTTCAGTGGGAGGCGCAGGCCACGATCGAAGAGCTCCGCGAACGCGGACGCCGGCTCAAAAATTCGCTGAGGAACAGAAAGATCTCATTGTCATACCATGAGCCGGAGCAGACTTTCCTCGAGGGGGTCTTCGCGCGCGGAGATTCGCGCCTCGCCGACGCCGTCGAGGAGGCGTGGCGGCGCGGAGCCCGTTTTGACGGCTGGACGGAATATTTCAATTTTGACCGCTGGATGGAGGTCTTTGCCGACCTGAAGATAGAGGCGGCCTCCTATACGGCGGCGCGCGGATTGGATGATAAACTGCCGTGGGACCATATCGACTGCGGCGTGACGAAAGAATTTCTGATGAGCGAGCGCGCCAAGGCGCTCGCGGCGGCGACCACCGCGGATTGCCGCAATGGCTGCAACGGCTGCGGCTGGCAGGGCCGCACGAAGGCGAAGGGGTGTCCGCATGTCGAGAATTAGGATCATCTTTGAAAAACGCGGGCTCTTTACCTTTGTAAACCACATGGACCTGCCGGTGGTTTTCTCCCGCGCGGCGCGGCGTGCCGGGCTGACGCAGGAGTTTACGCAGGGCTTTTCGCCGCATCCGCGGATCAGCCTCGCCTCGCCGCTGGCGATCGGCGTTGACGGCCTCGCGGAGCCGGCGGATTTTTGGTTTGCGGAATGGGATTCAGGATCTTCTCTCCGCTGGAGCGCGATGCTCCCGGAGGGTTTAAAAATATTGAAATGTGCGGAAGTTGAGGACGGAGTAGGGCTCGCAAAGCTGACAGACGCGGCGGTCTACCGGATATCCGGCGAAGGCGCGTCCTTTGGCGAACGGGCGGCACAGGTGCTCTCCGGCGAAGCCGCGCGCCTTAACGCGCTCTTTGCCTGCTCCATTGACGGCGATACCGTGTCGCTGACGGTAGGCGATCTGGAACACTGCGGCGCGGGGCTGCTCGTTAAGGCGCTCGCCGCGGCGGAAGTCGTTTCGGGTTGGCGGGACCTGCGCATAGAGCGCGCCGTCGTGGGCCGCTGGGATGCGGAGACCCGGTCCGTCCTGCCGCTCATTTAATTGGAGGTTTGAGATATGTCAGGCTGGTCAAAGAAGATAATAGCAAATCTCGTTGACCCCGAAGAGATCAGGATCGCCATAATCGACGAGAAGGGGAAGCTTTACGAAATTTTTGTCGAAAGGATGCTGGAACATCAGCGGACGGGCGAGATATATAAGGCGCGCGTCGACAGCGTCCTGCCGGGAATGAATTCCGCTTTTCTGAACCTTGGAGACGGGCGCAACGGCTTCCTTTACCTTGACGACGTCAAAGGCATGGAGGTCCGGCCGGGCATGGACATGCTCGTGCAGGTCGTCAAGAACGCCCGCAAGGGCAAGGGGGCGCGCGTCTCTCCGCGTGTCTCGCTCGCGGGGCGTTACATGGTGCTCATCCCCGGCGGCCACGAGACGGGAGTCTCCAAACGTATCGAGGACGATGACGAACGCGCGCGGCTGCGCTCCATAGCGAAGGATATACGCCCGCAGAATTTCGGGATCATCATCAGGACCGTCGCGGAGGGCTGCGACGCAGACGGGCTGCGCGAGGACGTCGAAGGACTCCTCTCGCAGTGGGAGACGATACGGCGCAACGCCAAACAGAACAGCGCCCCCTGCCTCATCCACCGCGACATCGGATCGCTCGAGCGAGTGCTGCGTGACGAATTGACCGATGAGATAGACGAGATCGTCATCGACAGCGAAGAGGAAAAAGAGGGCGTAGAGGCTATCGTCAGAAAGTTCTTCCCCGAGAAGGAGATCGACGTGAATCTCTTCAAAGGCAAGATGCCTCTCTTCGAGGTCTATGGGCTGGAAAACCAGATATCGGAGCTTCAAGACCGCAAGGTCTGGCTCCCCTCGGGGGCTTACCTCGTCATAGACCAGACCGAGGCGCTGACGGTGATCGACGTCAACACCGGTAAATTTGTCGGTTCTAAGAACCTGAACGATACGGTGCTCAAGACCAACCTGGAGGCCGCGGTCGAGATAGCCCGACAGCTCCGGCTGCGCGCGCTCGGCGGCATCGTCGTCGTCGATTTCATAGATATGGAGAACGAGGAGGACAATCACGCCCTCGTGCATCAGCTGCAGGAGCTTTTCAAGAACGACCGCTGCAAGGCGCGCGTCTACGGCGTCACGGGGCTCGGCCTCGTGGAGATAACGCGCAAACGCGCGCGCACGGATATCAGGGCGGCGCTGACGCGCGGCTGCCCTTTCTGCGGCGGCCTGGGAACCGTCACAAAAGAGGAGGGCGTGGCGATACAGATAAAGCGCTTCATCAGGAAGATCACGCTCTCGTCGAAGGCGGAGGCGCTGCTGGTGGAGTGTTACACAACGGTGGCCGAATATATCTGCGATACCTTCCTCTCCGCCTGGGAAGAGGAGTTTGAGCGCAAGATCTTTATCCGCGGCTGCCCCGACCTCTCCTGGGGCAAATACCGTCTTGAATGCCAGGGGTCGCTGTCGCAGGTTGAGCACCGGATAAACGTGCTTCAGAAACGGGAGGGCTGGGCCATTGTACATCGGTCGCCTTCAGCTTAAAGGGTTCAAAAGTTTTGGCGGTTCGCACGACCTGATCCTATCTTCGGGGTTCACGGCGATCGTCGGGCCTAACGGCAGCGGCAAGAGCAACCTGCTTGACGCGCTGCGCTGGTCGCTGGGGGACAGCAGCGCGAACCGCCTGCGCATCAGCCGCCAAAGCGACCTGCTCTTTCAAGGGTCGGTCAGCAAAGAGACGGCGCGCGAGGCCGAGGTCACCCTTCACCTGCGCGAAGATGAGCGCGTCTGCTCCGTCAAGCGCCGCGTCACGGCCCCCGACGGAGCCACGAGCCTCTTTGTCGATAATACGCGCAAAACGCTCACGGAACTGGACGAAATAAAGCGGAGCTGGAAGCTTGAAGGCGCGCGTTTTGCCTTCATCGGGCAGGGCGAAGTGCAGGAGGTGCTCAAGCAGAGCCCCTCCGAGCGCCGCATGCACCTCGAGGTGCTCTTCGGCATCGACATATACAGAAAAAAACGTATGGAGGCTCAGGACCGCCTCGCGACGGTCAAAGAGGAATACGACCAGCTGCGCCACCTGATGGGCGAACTCTCCTCGCGCCGCGAGGAGATCGCTCCGGACGTGGCGCGCGCCGCGCAGATGCGCGCGATCATGGACAGCATCGAGGGCGACCGCCGGCTTCTTTATTGGCTGCGGCGCGCTGAATGCGAGCGGACGATAGCCGGCATCGAGGCTGAACTTGAGGCGGCCGCCTCACTGCGCGAGGGCGCGATCTTCTGGTCGCGTTACTGGAAGAGCGCGAACGGGGCGATCGAGCTTAAACTTACGCACGCCGCTCAGGCCCACCGCCAGCAGAGCTGGGAGTTGGAGCAGTGCCGCAACCGCTTCGACAGCCTCATAAAATCCGGTTACGCCTCGGCGGCGAACCTGCGCGGCTCGAAGGCGCGGCTGCAGGAAGCCAGGGCGGAACAGACAGAGGCGAAAGCGCGCTATGAAAAGCTGCTGGAAGAACAGAAAAAATCCCTCGAAGACAACAAATTGGCGCGCGAAGAGGTCGAGAAGGCCGAGAAGGCTCAGAAGGCGATAGAAAAAAAGTGGAACGAATACAATGAGAGGCTTGAAAAGACGCGCCTTGAACGCGAGGCGTGGAATAAAGAAAAGGGACGTCTTGACGGCGAGCTCCAAAAGTGCCGCGCGAAGCTCTCTTATTTGGGTAAAGAGCTGCTGGAACTGCGCAATAAAAAGGCGAGCGTCCCGGACGAACGCAAAGACCTCGATTTTCAGATAAAGCACCTTGAGAGCGAACGCGACAGGCTGAATGCGGAGCAGGAGAAGCTCGTCAAAGAACACGGCGAGCTTTACGCCCTCTGCCAGAGCCTCGCTTCCGAACTCCAGCGCGCAAAGCGCGAGTCGGTGAACCTGCGCTCCAAGCTCAACGACGCCGCGGAATCATTACAGGCGGGGCTCTATCCGGCGCCGGTGCGCCATCTGCTCTCCGCCGCCAAGCTGAAGCGGCTTGACGCGGACCCGCACGCCGTCATCGACGTCCTGTCCGCTCCGGCAAATCTGGCCGCGGCGCTCGAGGCCTACCTAGGCGGACGCCAGTTCCAGCTCCTCGTTGAGGATATGGAGGAGGCGGGGCGCTGCATCAACAGGCTCAAACAAAACTCCGCCGGCACGGCGACATTCCTGCCCCTTGAAAGGGCGCGCCCCCGCTATCCCAACAAGGCCGTCCGGCTGCCGTCGCGCGGCATCGTCGGCTGGGCGATAGAGCTCATTCGGATCGAAGACCATTGGCTGCCGGCCATCCAGCATATCATGGGAGACCTCCTCATCGTCGACTCGTACGACATCGGGAAAGAGCTCGTGCGCTCCGGCTTCAAGGGGCCCGTAGTGACGATGGAGGGCGACGTCTTCCAGCCGGGCGGCACCGTAAGCGGCGGCCGCAGCCAGAAGAGCGGCCGCGTGCTCGAGATGAAGGCGCAGGTGACGCGTCTTGAGGAAGAGGCGGCCAAGGCCCAGAGCGCCGCGGAGGCCCTCGCGAAAAAATACAAAGAGGCCGAGGGAAAAGAGCTGGCGGCCTCCGAACAAAAGGAAGAATACACCCGCAAGATCCGTGAGGTGAACGGCAAGATCGCCGTCATAGAGGATCAGAAGGAGTCCATCGTCAAAGAACAGCGCCGCGCCGCGGGAGAACGCGGGCGGATACTAGATTCTATAAAGGCAGAGGGCAAAAACTGGTCCGCGCTGCTAGCCGCCATAGACGAGCTTGAGGAAAAGCGCGACAGCGCCTCCGACGTGGAGGACGACCGCCATCTCATCGAAGAGCGCGAAAAATGCCGCGCCCGCGCCACTGTGGCCGCCTCCAACCTCTCTGCCGGCTTTGCGCTGATGAACCGCGTGAGCAACGACGTGCGGGCGCAGGAGGGAAAGCTGCGCAAGCTCGAGGAAGAGACGGCGGAGCTTGACCAGAGCTGCGTACGCGAACGCTCCAACCTCGCGCGCGTCGGCGGCAGCTGCCTTGAGATACATACGCGCCGCAAAGAGCTTCTTGCTGATATAGAGGAACACGGCGGTCACTACACTAAACTTGAAAAGATCAAGGAATACATAAAGAGCCGCCAGGCCAAGGCGGAGAACCGGATGCGGGGCGAATCGGAAAAATTCACGCTGGCGCAGGCCAGAAAGGGAGAGACGGAGCGCGACCTCGGCGAACTCGTCAATACATGGGAAGAGCAGTTCCCCTATCCCGGCCCCGCGGAACTCCCGGAAGATGTCGGCATCGACGAGCTGCGCCGGAAGATACGCGACGGCGACCGGAAGATAAAGGCCTTCGGCGACGTCAACATGGGCGTCCTCTCCGAAGACCAGAACCTTAAAGACCGCCTCTCATTCCTCGGAGAACAGCTCGACGACGTGCGCGCGAGCGCCGCCGAGATCGAGCGGCTCATAACAGACGCCGATATGATGGCGCACAAGCAGTTCTCCGCCGCCCTCCTGAAGGTCGACGAACGCTTCTGCCATCTCTTCAAGACTCTCTTCGGAGGCGGCGAGGCGCATCTTGTGATGACCGAGGGGGAGACGATCTGGAACACCGGCGTCGAGATCGACGCGCGGCTGCCGGGCAAGCACACTCAGGTGCTTAACCAGTACTCCGGCGGCGAACGCGCCCTCATCTCCATCTCGCTGCTGTTCGCGACGATGGAGGTCGCGGGATCGCCGATCGCGGTGCTCGACGAGGTGGACGCCGCCCTTGACGAATCCAACCTCCGCCGCTTCAGCGAGCTGACGAAGGAATACGCCAAGAGCCGCCAGATACTCGCGATGACGCACAGGCGCGCGACGATGGAGCGCGCCGACGTCCTTTACGGCGTCACGCTGCAGGAGCCGGGGCTTTCGCAGGTGGTCGGCGTGAGGCTTGAGGACTGGAGCTGATGGAAAATTGCCACGACCTGCTCCGCGGGGCGCTGAAGATCATCCAGCCCGAAGAGGGCGAAGGGCTGCGCGTGAATGTCGATACCGTCCTTCTCGCGCACTTCTCGCGCCCTAAACGCGGTGAAAAAATATTGGAGATCGGCTGCGCGCACGGCGCGGTGTCGCTCATCCTCGCAAAGCGGGGATTCTCCGTGACGGGCGTCGACATTCAGCCGCACCTCATCGCGCTCGCCGAAAAAAACGCCGAACTGAACGGGCTCGACGTGGAGTTTCGCGCCGCCGATATCAGGGAGTATAAAAAAATCGCCCCCCCGCAGGACTTCGACCGGATCGTGGTGAACCCCCCGTACGATGAGGCGGAGCGCAGCCGTCCAAGCCCTAAGGAGGCGGTCTCCGCCGCGATGCACGGCGCCTGCTGCCGGCTGGAGGATATCATCGCCGCCGCCCACTATCTTCTGAAAAATCGCGGACGGCTTGATATCGTCATGCGCGGCGACCGCGCCGGCGAACTTTTTGCGCTGCTGGACCGCTACAAGACGCCGCCGAAGCAGATGCGCTGCGTCCACCCGAAGCCAGGGGAGCGGGCCTCCGTCGTGCTTATCGAGGCGATGCGTTCCGGCCGCCACGGACTTATAATAGAACCGCCTTTATTCATAACGGACGCCGCGGGACGCGAAACGCCGGAGCTTAAAGAGGCATATTCCATAGGGGAGGGCCGCTGATGCCGCTCATAATCGTACCGACGCCCGTAGGGAACCTTGAGGACATGACGCTGCGCGGACTGCGCGAACTGCGCGAAGCCGACGTCATCGCCTGCGAGGACACCCGTCACACCTTGCAGCTTCTCAACCACTTTGAGATCAAAAAGCCGCTTGTCTCCTGCCACGAGCATAATGAAACGGCGCGCGTCGAACCGCTGATGGCGCGGCTGGCGGCCGGCGAGCGCGTCGCCCTCGTCTCCGACGCCGGCACGCCCGGCCTCTCGGACCCCGGCGGGATAATCGTCCGCGCGGCGATGGAACGCGGCTTCCCCATAGACGTGCTGCCTGGCGCAAACGCGCTGCTGCCGGCGCTGCTGCTTTCGGGGATCGGGATGGAGTCTTTTCTCTTCGTCGGTTTTCTGAAAGGCAGGCAGGAAGAAAAAAGAAAGCGCCTGGAAGAGATGAAAAACGTGCGTGAGACGCTTGTTTTTTACATGTCGCCGCATCGGCTGCTCAAAGAGCTTGAACTGATGGGCGGCCTCCTCGGCGACCGGCGCGCGGCGCTTGTGCGTGAGATAAGCAAGGTGCATCAGGAGACCATCCGCGGCACGCTGCTCTCATTTTGTGATACAATGCCGGAGGGAAAAATCCGCGGGGAGTTCGTCTGCGTCGTCGAGGGCGCGGCGGAGGAAAAAGGAGACGACGACGCCTGGAGGGACGAGGCGTTAGAGCTGGCGCGCGCCGGGGAGTCTACGAAAAATCTTGCCAACTCGCTCGCGATAAAGTATGGTATACAGAAGAACGTCATAAAAAAATTCATTATAGAAAATTGCTCCAGGGAGGCATAAATCATGTCAGAAAAGAATTTTTACATCACCACGCCGATCTACTATGTCAACGATGTTCCGCATATAGGCCACGCCTATACGACCATCGCCGCGGACGTCCTCAACCGCTGGCATAAATCAGGCGGGGAGGACAGCTATTTCCTCACCGGCACCGACGAACACGGCCAGAAGATACAGACCGTCGCTGAAAAGCGCGGCATGACGCCGCAGGAGCTCTGCGACGAGGTCGTGCAGAACTTCCAGAAACTGTGGGTCGCGCTCAACATCAAGAACGACGACTTTATCAGGACCACCGAGCCACGCCATGAGAGGGTCGTGCAGGAGGTATTCCGCCGCCTGATGGCCTCCGGAGACATCTACAAAGGGGAATATGAGGGCTGGTACTGCGTGCCCTGCGAGACCTACGTCCCCGAGGCGCAGATGGGAGAGGGGCAGACCTGCCCCGATTGCCACAGGCCGCTGACGAAGATGACGGAAGAGACATACTTCTTCCGCCTCTCGAAGTACGCCGAGCCGCTGCTCAAATTCTACGAGGAACACCCAGACGCGATCATGCCGAAGAAACGCTACAACGAAGTCGTCAGCTTCATCAAGAGCGGCCTCCGCGACCAGTCGATCTCGCGCACGACGCTCAAATGGGGCATACCCCTTCCCGGAGACGAGGCTCATGTCATCTACGTCTGGTTTGACGCGCTCATCAACTATCTTTCCGCTCTCGATTTTCCCGAAAAAGGCGGCAAGTGGGAGAATTATTGGCCGGTGGTGCGCCATCTCGTAGGCAAAGACATCATCCGCTTCCACTGCGTGATCTGGCCCGCGATGCTGATGGCGCTCGGAGTCAATCCTCCCGTCCGCGTCTTCGCGCACGGCTGGTGGACCGTCGAGGGAGAGAAGATGTCGAAGTCCCTCGGCAATGTCGTAGACCCCTTTGAGATGGTCGGCCTCTACGGCATCGACGCCTTCCGCTACTTCCTGCTCCGCGAGGTGCCGTTCGGGCACGACGGAGACTTCTCCGAGCTCGCGATGGCGCAGCGCATCAACTCTGACCTTGCGAACGACCTCGGCAACCTCCTCTCGCGCTCGCTGCAGATGATAGACAAGTTCCGCGGCTGCGACCTGCCTGTTTCCTACACGCCGACGGAGCTCGACAGGGAGATCGAAGCGCTTGCGGATAAGACCTTCGCCGAAATGGGCGAACTGATGGACCGCTTCGCCTTTGACGACGCGCTCAAGTGCCTTTGGGCCTTCATCGGCCGCGCGAACAAATACATCGACGAGACCGAGCCCTGGAAGCTCGGACGCGAGGGCGACGTCGAGCGTCTCGACGCGGTGCTGCGCACGCTCTGGGAATCGCTGCGCCTCGCGGCGGTGCTCGTCGCCCCCTTCATGCCCGACACGGCGGCTAAGATCTGGTCGCAGCTTGGCCTCTCCGGTTGCCCGCTCGACGGAGGCCGCGCAAACTGGAAATGGGGCGGCATCGAGGGGCCGGTCAAGGTAAACCGCAGCGGCATCCTCTTCCCGCGCATCGACATGGAGAAGTGGAAAAAGGAAAAGGAGGAGCGCGACCTTGAGAAGCGCGCAAAACTCGACCCGGCCGCCTTCTTCAAATACACGGAGCCGAAACCGCAGATAGAATACGACGACTTCGCGAAGCTGGACCTCAGAGTCGCGCTCGTAGAAAAGATCGAAGTCGTGCCGAAGGCCGACAAACTCTACATACTGAACCTCGATCTCGGATATGAGAAGCGCGTCATAGTTTCCAGCATCAGGGAGTTCTACAAGCCCGAAGAGCTGGAGGGCAAAAAGATCATCGTCCTCTGCAACCTCAAGCCCGCGAAGTTCCGCGGCGTACAGAGCAACGGTATGCTGCTCGCCGCCGAGAGCCCCGAGACGCGGCAGGAGGTTCTCACGCTGCTGACCGTGATGGACGAGTCTATACCGGTAGGCAGCCGCATCAGCTAAATCTGGTAAATCGGCGTTTATACGCGCCGTCTGCGTCATAACTTCGGGGTCTGCGGTCCTCGCCGTATTGATATACGGCTCCGGGCGCAGACCCCAAAGTTATTTAGCATCCGGCACGTCTAAACGCCGATTTACGCGATTGCGGGGAAAGATAAACTGCGATTTATACGGAAACTGATTGGGGATACGGCGCCCGATTTTATTGTAGTATAATAGGCGGGATGCGGTTTATTTTTGTTTTGAGAGGAATCTATGATGTTTCTGGTCGACGCTCATTGTCATTTGAATAGAGAATATTATCCCGACGGACTGGCGGATGTTTTTGCACGCGCCGCCGGGAATGAGGTAAAACGTATGCTCTTCGCCTCCGCCGATGTTGCGACGAGCCGCGAGGCGGCGGCGCTGGCCTCCGCACAGACGGATCAGCCGGAGATATTCGCGCTCGCTGGGGTGCATCCGCACGAAGCGGAAAAGGTATCGCCGGATTATCTCGCCGAGCTGGAAGAAATTGCGAAGAATGAAAGAGTCTGCGCCATCGGCGAGATCGGCCTCGATTATTTTTACGATCATTCGCCGCGCGAAACGCAGCGCCGCGTCTTTTCCGCGCAGATAGAGCTTGCGAAACGGATCGGCAAACCGATCGTTATTCACGTGCGCGACGCGCGGAACCGGAGTGAGGGGGACGCCAACGGCGAGGTCGCCGCGATGCTGCGCGCCGGGGGGGCCGAAGCTGTCGGCGGCGTCGTCCACTGCTTTTCCGGCAATGCGGAGGACGCGCGGGCGGCGCTCGACCTCGGTTTTTACATCTCCTTCGCCGGCCCCGTGACATATCCCAGGAACCAGGCGCTGCGTGAGATCGCGATGACGGTGCCGCTGGACCGCATCCTCTGTGAGACTGACTCTCCGTACCTCGCGCCGCAGGGCTTCCGCGGCAGGCAGAACGAGCCGTGGCATGTGCGTTCGGTCTATGAATACCTCTCGATGCTCAAAGGGCTCCCTCTTGAGGAGTTTGCGCAGGCGGTCAGGGAGAACGGCGAAAGATTATTCGGATGGAGCATGTAAAATGTTTGAATATAAATTGATAGCTCAGTGTCCCGAAACCGGCGCGCGCGCCGGGGAGTTCACGACGCCGCACGGTGTGATAAAGACGCCGGTCTTCATGCCGGTGGGCACGCAGGCCACCGTCAAGGCGATGACGCCGCCTGAACTTGAAGGCATGGGCGCGCAGATAATCCTCGGCAACACCTATCATCTGCACATGCGCCCCGGCGAGGATATCGTCGCGGAGGCGGGCGGACTGCACCGTTTCATGGGCTGGCATCACCCGATCCTCACCGACAGCGGCGGTTTTCAGGTCTTTTCGCTCGCGAATATAAATAAGATAAAAGAGGACGGCGTCGAGTTTCGCTCGCATATCGACGGCAGCAAACATTTCATGAGTCCCGAGGATTCGATAGAGATACAGCAGAAGCTTGGCAGCGATATCGCGATGGCCTTTGACGAATGTGTCTCGCTGCCGACGACGCCCGAGTATTCGCGCGAGGCGATGGAGCGCACGCTGCGCTGGGCGAAGCGCTGCCGCGAATACCACAGCCGCCCCGGGCAGGCTCTTTTCGGCATCGTACAAGGAGCTCTGTACGAATCGCAGCGCATCGAGTGTATCGAGCGCCTGGAGGAGATCGGTTTTCCCGGCTACGGCATCGGCGGCCTATCGGTGGGCGAGAGCCACGCCGAGATGTACCGCATACTTGACGCCCTTTCGCCGCACATGCCGCAGGACAAGCCGCGTTATCTGATGGGCGTAGGTTTTCCTACCAACCTTGTCGAGGGCATCGCGCGCGGGATAGACATGTTCGACTGCGTGCTGCCGACGCGCAACGGACGCAACGGACAGCTGCTGACGAGCTTCGGCAAGATGAATATCAAAAATCTCGCCTTCGCGCGGGACTTTACCGCCCCTGATCCTCAGTGCGACTGCTACGTTTGCCGCAGCTTCACGCGCGCCTATCTGCGTCACCTCTATACGGCGGGCGAGATCCTCGCCGCGCGGCTCTGCAGCTGGCACAACCTTCATTTCCTCGTGAACCTCGTGCGCGACGCGAGGCAGGCGATCATCGAAGGGCGTTTCCCGGCCTTCCGCCGCGGTTTTATGGAAAACTTCATGGAGGGCGCCTATCTCAATGAGTGAGCCTTATGACCGCGGCGGAATGGCGGAGAGCGGCAGATTCGGACTGCCGTCAGCGCGCGGAACTGTCGGCGCGCGGGTGGCGGAAAGGATCGCCTCTCTCACGCCGGAACAGCGTGAGCTGACCGACAGGGGCGCGGAGATAATAAAGGCCGGCGGCCTCGTCGCCTTTCCGACTGAGACCGTCTACGGCCTCGGCGCGAACGCGCTCGACGCGGAGGCGGTGAAAAAGATTTACGAAACTAAAGGGCGTCCCTCGGACAACCCGCTGATCCTTCACGTCGCATCGATCGAGATGACGGAGGCGCTCGTAGAGATAAACTGGCGCGCCCGTTTTCTTATGGAAAGATTTTGGCCGGGGCCGCTCTCGATAGTGCTGCCGGCGAAAGAGATCATCCCCGCGCGCACGCGCGGCGGACTTTCGACGGCGGCGGTGCGTATGCCGGATACCGCCGCGGCGCTCGCTCTGATAGAAAAATCCGGCCTGCCGGTCGCCGCCCCGAGCGCCAACATCAGCGGCCGTCCAAGCCCGACCGACGCCGAAACTGTACGGCAGGAGATCGGCCGCGTCATCCCGCTCGTCATCGACGGCGGCGACACGCGCCTCGGCCTTGAGTCGACGGTCATCGACATGACGGGCGATCATCCGGTGCTGCTGCGCCCGGGCGGTTTGCCGAAAGAGGCGGTGGAGGAAGCTCTCAATATGGAGGTGCTGCTGCCGCAGGATCAGAAGATGATCAGGCGTTCGCCGGGTACGAGATACCGCCACTACGCGCCCGCGATACCGCTGAAGCTCTCCGCGCCGCAGGAAACGCCGGCCGACGCTGACAACTGGGCCTGGCTCGGCACCGGAAACCCCGCCGGTTCGCCGTGTGTTAAAATAATCTTCAGAGATGACGCCGAATACGCAAAAGAGCTCTTCCGCGCCCTGCGCACCCTCGAAAGAAGCGGCGCGCGGATCATCTACGCCGAGCTCCCCGCGGAAAAAGGCATCGGGCGCGCCCTAAAAGACCGCCTGATAAGGGCGGCGGGGGAGTAGGCCGCAAAAGTATTAAGTTAAGAAAAACACTCCGCGCATGCGCCGAGTGCTTTTATGTCGCGAATCCAGGTTCGCGTGGATTGAAATCTATGTTTTTTATATGGAATATAGTGAGATAGTATCGTCACTGGAATGGGCCTTGGGAGGGAGACTTCTCAGGGCCCATAACGTATACATAAAATAAACAGTCCTATGATTTGTATTTGGATATAATTATATATATGGTCCTATGATTTTTATTTGGAATTTATAAATAGTATTAGTTGACATTATGTGTTTTGTAATATATACTGTTTTCGTAGAGAAGAAAGCGATTGTTCACTCACTAACATTTTACCTGGCTCTTCCGCTTTCTTTTTACTCTGCGAAAGATTTCAAACAAAAGAAGGGAGGAACATAATGCTAAAACAATATACGGTTTCTTGTGAGATCGCGGGCCGCCATGCTCTTTTTTCCGATCCCTCTACGGGCGATAGCCCCGGGTCTTATCCCGTACCTACGGCTTCGGCTGTTTGCGGCATTTTTTCTGCTGTAAATTGGGGCCCTGCTGTGACAATTATACCGCAGAAAGTGGAAATATGTTCACCGATTAGATTTGAAAATTACATCACTAATTACGGCGGCCCGCTGCGGCATTCGAGCAGCATCAGCGGGGATAATAACTATCAGCTTCTGGCCTCGATCCTGGTCGACGTCTGTTACAAGCTCCACGCGTCAATTTTGCCGCTGCGGCAGAACCGGGAAAGGATGACGGAGGGTGCGCGCCGCTGGGATACGAATACGACCTCTCCGGGGCATGCGTATAAGGCGATTTTCGAGCGCCGTCTCAAACGCGGCCAGTTTTTTCACACGCCATGCCTGGGCTGGAAAGAATTCACCCCCTCCTATTTTGGACCGCTGCGCGAGATTACATCTCCGTGTAAAGAAATCAACTTTGTAATTCCCAGTTTGCTGATGAGTGTTTTCCCTGACGGCTATGATTCAAAACCGCGATTTGCCTTTGCGCAAAATGTAGAAGTACGCGAAGGGGTAATGTTCTACCCCCAGAAGGAGGCGATCTGTAATGCTGAATGAAGTTATTCCAGCGGCAAATGCCTCCTCTCTGCAAAAAATATTCGCGCAGGAATGGGATAAGAATCTAAAACCGCTCCCTAAAGGAGATGTCTTTAAGGTGTGCGTTTCGGCGGCAGAACCGTTTGTTGACGGCGTCAGCCTGATACCGGCGGAGCACGCGGCGGAGCTGCGCAAGTACGAGGAATCCAACGGCTTCTCATTCCCGGGTTTCAACTTTCCGTCTTGTCTGCATATATCGAAAATAGATTTTGAACAGGGCTACTTGGCGGCCTATGATCAGGCGGCGGCTGAAGCGGCGAAGGGACTTGATGACAAAAAACGAGGCAGATTCGTCAGCAGTTCCTTGAAAAAGAGTTTTGATCGGGACAAATTTACCGATTATCTGCGAAGCGCGTTCCAAGAGGATACCACGGAGGCTGCCGCCTATCGCGCGAAGGCTCTTAATAAGATCGAGAAGTGCATCAAGAGCACTGCTGCCAATTTAGGAGAAAAAATAAAAGCGGCCGCGCTTGACAACGGCAATCCAAATTACTTGGCTCTCTGTGAGCGGCTGGAGAAAATATCACCGGAGCAATTTTTTAACGGCTGTTTTGCATATTTTTCTTCGCTCATTGATTCGCATGAGGCCTGGGAGCGCTATTGCGGCTTCATCGTACAGTCGGCTGCCGGCGCGACGTTGTTCCTTGACATCAGAGATTATGACGACAATTACAAATCTGTGGCGCATGGGCAGACGGTAAAATGGATCAATAGCGCGCTGCTTCGACTCAACGAAACGCAAAACAGAGACGATGAGGCTGACGGTGAGGATGCCTATGGCAACCCGCTCAGCGGCTGCAACGCCAAGATGCCAGGCGTTCGCGTCGGCCCTCTCGGCGACGTGATCCTCCGTTCAATGGTTAAGGAAGCCCCATGTCAGTTTCGCTACGGCGTCGCGGATTATGAATCTTTCCCCGTTGGCGACATCAGCCGCCGAAGCGCCAAGCTGGCGCTGGAGACGCTTGCGCAGGATCAGTTCAAAGGCAAAACGTGGAACGTCATGGGAGAAAAAGAATTGCTCTTCGCATATCCGGTCATGCTGACCAGTGATATTGGAAATGACGACGATGATGATATGGAAGAGATATTTGACCTCGGCGATATCCCCGCAGCCGGACTTTTTACAGACGGGCCGACAGCGAAGGACAAGGCGGACTTCGCGGCCCTTGCGGGTCAGGTCATCGCGGCGCTTTCCGGAATATCGAGGCGGCTTTCAACGATCGAAATAAAGATTTTCGCATTAAAGAAGATGGACAAAGCACGCACGAAGGTATCGTATTATACGAATTTTACGGCTGATCACCTTTATCAATGTGCCCAGGAATGGAGCGAAGGTTGTCGAAATCTGCCTGATAATCTCAGGCGGGTCAAGCGCTGGGGCGACACTAAGGGGGAAATCATCGAAATAGAAAGGCGCACCATTTTTCCCAAAGAGCTCTATACTTTCGCAAATAAAATCTGGCGGATGGATGGCGGCGGAAGCAGTCCCTCCAAAAAGATAAAATCCATGGACGGTCTGGAGCTGCTCTTGAAAAATGACCGCGCTTTCGCCATGAATCTTCTTGCGATCTTTATTTCCAATACCGCTCCGCTGCTTGCGCTCTGCGGAGAATGCAGCCGCAGGGGGAAGCAGGTCATAGGAGATAAAGAGGAAGACAGAATTGTAAATCCAGCCATACTTGCCCTGCTTTTGTACAAGCTTGGCTGTAAAAAGGAGGATTATATGAACAGTCCAGTTTTCAAACTAGGAACGCTTCTTGCTCTCGCGGACAGTCTGCAGTATCACTACTGCAAGTATGTACGAACTTCGGAAGAGGACAGAAAAAAGAACATTGTAAACGCGCCGGTTCAGCTTGTGGGAAATTCAATGCTCTCCGCCGCCGAAACCAGAACCCGACAGACGGTTGGAATCCTGGGGGCAAGAATCAAGCCTTATTTCACATGGGCCAAGACAGATATGGGAGAAGACATGGGGCTCAGCAGGTGGATGCTGAAGCAGCTTTCCGTGATTTCATCCGAGCTAAACGAATCGCCGCTGCCGGAGACTCTGGGTCCGATAGAAAAATCTGAACTTTATCTGGGATACATGGCCGGCGTTTCCGGCAAGGCCACAGGAGAAAACGAAAATAATGAGGGAGGAAAGCAAAATGGCTAACGATTTTCTTAATAGAGGTACCGGGCTGCTCGTTCTTGAAGTGATCAATTCAAATCCAAACGGCGATCCTGACTCGGATGGGGCTCCTCGTGTCAGATATGACGGACGCGGAGAAATTTCGCCGGTATCTTTTAAGAGGAAGCTGCGCGATCTGGTAGAAGACAAAGACGGGCCGGTCTGGCAGCATCTCAGCGAGAAGCTGCATCTTAACGGCGAAAGCTTCATGATACTTGAATCACGCGGACGTGATCGTAAGCAGATAACCAAAGAGATAAAAGACGGCTCATTCATCGGCCGTTATTGGGACGGAAGGATTTTCGGCAACACCTTCCTTGAAGACGCCATGGACAAGGCCAGTATAAAGACCGGCGTCGTTCAGTTTGGTATGGGCGTGTCCATTTCCCCCGTATACACCGAGGCTCAGACAAATACGAACAAAGCCGGCGTACAGGAGGGGAAAAATCAGGGAATGGCGCCGATGGCCTACAAGATCGTTACACATGGCCTTTATGTGATGCCATTTTTCATCAATCCGAATTACGCACATAAATCGGGCTGCACGAAGATGGATATCGAACTGATGAAAGCCCTTATCCCCTACGCCTATACGCATAACCGTTCGGCGATACGCCCGTTCGTTGAGATCCGTCAGGCGTGGTTCTGCGAACATAAAAACCCGCTTGGCTCCTGCTCCGACTTTGACCTGATCGACGCTCTGACGCCTAAGCGCCTGGGGGACATCAACAAATCTTCGGACAGCCTTAAGGATTATCAGCTTGCTGAATCATTGCCTGACGAACTCAAGGACAGGGTCTCATGTGCGGACCTGATGGCCCAGTAGAAAAATATCTCGCCCACAGCGCGCGCCCTGAGCTGGACATTCCCGCTCAGGGCTATTTCGAACATGCCGGCAATGTGGCGCGCTTCTGTAAAAACGAGCTTTCTTCTATCGTTGTCGGCGACGGCTATCAGCGTGGATACGATTTTTTTAAGTACTGCCTTCTTCACGCCGCTTTGTTCCATGACCTTGGCAAGCTGAACGACAAAAATCAAAGTGTGCTGCGCGGGGATAAAAAAGCCAGGCATCTGCCGATCAATCATTGTGACGCTGGCGTTGCCTATATGATGCGCCACAAGGCTCTTTTGAGCGCTTTGCTGATTTATTCTCATCATATCGGCCTGCCCGACATGGCCGGTGAAAAAATAAGGAAAAATTCGCCCAGCGGCGACCTGCGCTTTCGCGACAATGATGAGGCCGTCCGGCAGAACAGCGAGAATCTGGAGGAATATCTTGCCAGGCACTGTGAATCTTTCGGATCGGAGCTTGCCGAGATAGAGAATATCCGCACCGACGGACGGTTTGATTTGCGCGTTGCGACAAGGCTATTGCTCTCGTGCCTTGCCGACGCGGACCATACGGATACTGCCATCCACTACCGCAACTTTCATGAAGAAAAGATACCGCTGCTGCAAGCAGAAAAAAGACTCGCCGCGCTTGACCGTTATGTCGCCGGCCTTGCCAGCGGCGATAAATCAGTAAAGCTCTCAAAGCGCAACATCGCCAGGAGCGGAATGTACCAAAAATGCCGCTGCGGTCCCACAAAGGATTGGATGTATTATTGCGACAGCCCCGTCGGCACCGGCAAGACTACGGCAGTAATGGCGGCAATGCTGAACGCGGCGCAGGCCAAGGAGCTGCGCCGGATATTCATCGTCCTTCCTTTTACTAATATTCTCAAACAATCTGTGGACGTCTACAGGAATGCCCTGCGCCTTCCCGGCGAAAGCGACAGTGATATGGAGCGCGTCGTCGCAGCCATCTACCATAAGGCCGAATATGAAAACGAAAACAGCAGGCAGCTTTCCGCACTTTGGCGCGCTCCGGTAATCGTTACCACAGCAGTTCAGTTCTTTGAGACGATGGCGGCGGCGTCTCCCGCGGGACTGCGCAAACTTCACGCGCTGCCAAACAGCGCCATTTTTATCGACGAGGCGCACACCGCGCTTCCAACAAACCTATGGCCGCTTGCCTGGTGGTGGATCAATAAGTACGCGATGGAGTGGCGCTGCCATTTCATACTCGCGTCCGGCTCGCTTAAAAAATTCTGGGAGCTTGATGAATTTAAAATAAAGGGCACAGATAATAATATCCCGTCATTGCTGCCGAAGGAATTCAGCGAGTGGCTCAATGCGCTGGAGACACGGCGCGTACCGATAAAGCGCAAATCAGAAAAAATGGACGAAGTCAGGCTCTGCGAGTGGCTGCTTACGCTGAAAGGGCCGCGTCTCGTAGTCTTGAATACGGTGCAGTCCGCCGCGGTCGTTGCCAGGACTTTGGCGGATAGATGCGGAAGAGAACGCGTTGAGCATATCTCAACGGCTATCGCTCCGAAGGACCGGGAGCTGCTTGTGAAAAAAATAAAAGAACGTCTTTGTGATAAAGAAGATGATAACTGGACACTGATAGCCACATCCTGCGTGGAAGCCGGCGTGGACTTCTCGTTCCGCAACGGCGTGCGGGAGGCGGCAGGACTTGTGAATCTGCTCCAACTTGCGGGGAGGATCAGGCGCAACGAAGAAGATTGTTACAATGACTCTGTCGTGTGGAGTATCGAACTTGATTTTAGCGGGTTGCTTAAAAGACACCCCTCGTTTGAGATTGCCTCAAAGGTCCTGCTCGATCTATTCGCAGAAAACCCTGATTTGATAAACGAAGGAACGAATATTTCTGACCTATGCACGAGAGCGCTGCGGCGCGAACTCAACGAGTGCGGAATGAGGGAAGATTCCAGCATCACAGAAGATGAAGCGGCCTGTGCCTACGCATCGGTGGAGAAAAAATTCAAGGTGGTCGATTCTCAAACGGTTACGGTTATAGTAGACACTCACATAAAAGAACGCTTAGAATCCCATGATAAGGTTACGTGGCGCGAGCTTCAGGACAACAGCGTACAAATATATGTCCACACCGCGAAAAAATTTAAAGCAGAGCCTGTCCGCGGTCATCCCGATATATATTTCTGGCCCTATAAGTACGATGGCTTTATCGGATACATGGCCGGAGTATTGGATAATGAGGAGCTCAACAACTGTGGCTATGGCTTCCTGTAGGAAGAGGTGACTGTCATTGTACACTGAAGATGAACTGCTGCCGATTTCACTGCTCCAGCACTATGTCTTTTGTCCGCGCCGGGCGGCGCTTATCGGCATAGAACAACATTGGGACGAAAACGCCGCTACGATGGACGGCAAAATAATGCACGAGAGGGCCCACGCAGGCATATTTGAAAGCAGAGGCGACATCAGAGTGAGAAACGCTTTGCATATACATTCGTTTGAACTGGGACTCACCGGGATCACTGATGTGCTCGAGTTTCATCGGACAGAGGAGGGCGGCATCGCTCTTCCGGGAGCGGAAGGAAATTGGACTCCTTTCCCGGTCGAATACAAACGCGGAACGACGCATGAGGCGCTGCCATATCATATACAACTGTGCGCTCAGGCTCTATGTTTAGAGGAGATGCTGCACACCACGATTGAATGCGGCGCCATTTTCTGGGGAGAGAGCCGCAGGCGTCAGGATGTGGAATTTGATTTTGTTCTCAGAACCAAAACGGTGGAAACTATTTCAACGGTCAGAAAATTTATCAATGCTGGGAGGACCCCCGTACCCAAATTTGAAAAGAAATGCAAAGGCTGCTCTTTATTCGATATATGTATGCCGAAAGAGATAGAGAAAAAGAGCGTCAAAAGATATCTGGCGGGTTTTTTTAGCGATGACGAAGGTGAGGAGCTGCCATGAAAAAACTGCAAAACAGCCTGTATATCCTGACTCAGGGAGCGTACCTTGCTAAAGAGGGGGAAACGATCGCCGTTTATGTGGATAAGGAGCTGAAACAGCGTTTCCCCATCCACAACCAGTCCAATATTTTATGCTTTGGCAATGTTCTGTGCACGCCGGCATTGATGGGAATGTGCGGGGAGTATGGCGTCGGGATGTCTTTTTTTACAGAGAACGGCAGGTTTCTTGCGCGCGTAAATGGGCCAATATCCGGCAATGTTCTGCTGCGGCGCAAACAATATCGTACGGCGGATGATGCCAATTCCCGCGCGGAACTTGCTCGCTGGATGGTGATCGCAAAAATCGCAAACGGCAGAAAAATTTTAATAAGGGCGGCTCGCGAATATCCTGGAAAAGATGGCGCAGGCAGGCTGAAAGAGGCGGCAAGTTATCTCTCCATCGCATTGAGAAGCCTGGAATCTTTCAAACCCTTGGACACCGTGCGCGGGATCGAGGGCGATGCGGCTAGAGTCTATTTTTCTGTTTTTGACGAGCTGATCGTAGCTCAGAAAGACAATTTTTTCTTTCACGGCAGAAACCGCAGGCCGCCTATGGATAACGTGAACGCGATGCTTTCTTTCGTATATACTCTGCTTGCGCATGATGTGGCTTCGGCACTTGAAGGAGTTGGACTTGACCCCGCCGTTGGCTTCCTGCATGCGGACAGGCCGGGGCGTCCAAGCCTTGCTCTCGATTTAATAGAAGAATTTCGTTCGATGATCTCGGATAGGCTTGTACTGACCTTGATAAACAGAAAACAGGTGAGAAAAGAGGGATTCCTAAAAACTGAAACCGGGGGAGTGATAATGGACGATAAGACCAGGAAAGAGATCATAAAAAACTATCAGGAAAGAAAACGGGATGAAATAATACATCCATTCATCAGCGAAAAAATTCCTCTGGGACTTTTGCCGCATGTCCAAGCGATGCTTATGTCCAGCTACCTCAGGGGAGATATTGACGGCTATCCGCCATTTTATTGGAAATAATTCATAACGAGGTATTGCCATGCTTCTTTTGATAACTTATGATGTAAATACAACGACGCCAGAAGGCAGGAAACGGCTGCGCAAAGTTGCTAAAATATGCGAAAACTACGGACAAAGGGTGCAGAATTCAGTTTTTGAATGTTTGGTCGATCAGGCCCAGAGATTGGAGCTCTGCCATGAACTAGAGAAGATAATAGACACAAAAAGTGACAGTCTGCGATACTACCAGTTGGGAAATCATTGGAAAAGCAGAGTTGAACATGTGGGCGCAAAGGATACTTTTGACCCGGAAGGTATCTTGATTCTGTAGCGCGGACCGGAAGCGGACATAAAACTACAGCAAGGTCCGCGCCGTTGGTTTTGCAGCAGCGCACACCTTATTTGTTGGAAAACACACCTATTATTTAGTGTAAATCTACTACGTTTGCGTTTTGTATCGAAAAATATATTGATACTAGCGTATAAAACTTATGAACGGTCACGAGCTTCACGCTCGTGTGGATTAAAATAGCTTCACACAGAGCATCGCCAGCACCCATAAAACAGGTCACGAGCTTCACGCTCGTGTGGATTAAAATTCTTTTTCCTTTGATGTCATGTCCTTTCCCCTTTCGTCACGAGCTTCACGCTCGTGTGGATTAAAATGCCTTATCAGCCGCTTCTATAGCACCCTTTGAGGTCACGAGCTTCACGCTCGTGTGGATTAAAATCATGACCCAAACGGTACGGCGTAGCGGTCAGTCCGGTCACGAGCTTCACGCTCGTGTGGATTAAAATAGTTCAAAGCCTACTGCATCAAAACCCATGTCGTGTCACGAGCTTCACGCTCGTGTGGATTAAAATGACCTCGACCATATAGAAATATACCGCTCGCTCGAGTCACGAGCTTCACGCTCGTGTGGATTAAAATAGCGATCCGTGGTTCTGAGAACCTTGGTGACGCGTCACGAGCTTCACGCTCGTGTGGATTAAAATGCTTTCATCAAACGGAGCGCTGTTCAGCTCTGCCGGTCACGAGCTTCACGCTCGTGTGGATTAAAATTCGACGCCGGCCATGGCGGCACGGACCCCGGGGCCGTCACGAGCTTCACGCTCGTGTGGATTAAAATAGAAAGCGCAGCTTGCGCGCACCATAAACCTCAGGTCACGAGCTTCACGCTCGTGTGGATTAAAATCTTGCTCGGCGTGCGTTGTGTGGCGGGAAACAAAGTCACGAGCTTCACGCTCGTGTGGATTAAAATGGAAGCAATGTATGGGGAACACAGGGCTATTCTGGTCACGAGCTTCACGCTCGTGTGGATTAAAATTGCCCGTCGCTGCGCACGCCGAGGCGAGATACTACGTCACGAGCTTCACGCTCGTGTGGATTAAAATAGGCATATGGAGCGATGTCTGACCAGATGGCGGACGTCACGAGCTTCACGCTCGTGTGGATTAAAATGGTCACGCGTTCATAGCTGTTCGCGGGATCTATGTGTCACGAGCTTCACGCTCGTGTGGATTAAAATGTGGATCTTTTGCTGTCTTCTTCTCCGCCGACAAGTCACGAGCTTCACGCTCGTGTGGATTAAAATACGTCGGCGGTAACTTTTATCTGCATTTTATTTGGTCACGAGCTTCACGCTCGTGTGGATTAAAATAGCTTTTGTGCAAAATGCTCTCTGTTGTGGCAAGTCACGAGCTTCACGCTCGTGTGGATTAAAATTATTGGCGGCAAGATATCTAAGACCCGGCATGTCAGTCACGAGCTTCACGCTCGTGTGGATTAAAATTTATCGTCCATTGCTTTTTCTCCCCCTTTCGAGAGGTCACGAGCTTCACGCTCGTGTGGATTAAAATCCCTACTTCGAGCGGGGCTTGAAAGCTGTAAACGTCACGAGCTTCACGCTCGTGTGGATTAAAATCGAGCCATACCAACTGCCGACGTTGGAATAGCCCTGTCACGAGCTTCACGCTCGTGTGGATTAAAATTTGAAGGTACCGGGGCGGGAAAATCGCAGATAAGTCACGAGCTTCACGCTCGTGTGGATTAAAATCAATGTTTGACGACGTGCCGCTGAGCATGGCACAGGTCACGAGCTTCACGCTCGTGTGGATTAAAATGCTTTATCTCATGGCTCTGGGCCCTCTTGGCTTGGTCACGAGCTTCACGCTCGTGTGGATTAAAATCTGACAATCTGCTTTCAACTGATGGAGTGGCAAAGGTCACGAGCTTCACGCTCGTGTGGATTAAAATTTGTTATTCCCGCGTTTGCCGCATGGGCGGCGGGTCACGAGCTTCACGCTCGTGTGGATTAAAATTGAACATCCTGCGCAAAGCGTTTGCGCAAATAGGGTCACGAGCTTCACGCTCGTGTGGATTAAAATCGCGACACCCTGGCCGACTTCCTCGCCACCTTCCGTCACGAGCTTCACGCTCGTGTGGATTAAAATGTTTGCATCACCGATTATCGGAGGAATAACGACCCGTCACGAGCTTCACGCTCGTGTGGATTAAAATGCTTGCGCAATACTATAAGCTCAACGGCGTGCGCGTCACGAGCTTCACGCTCGTGTGGATTAAAATAATCACAGGATCGAGGAAGAAATGAGGAAAAGAGGGTCACGAGCTTCACGCTCGTGTGGATTAAAATACGGCACTTGACGCGGAAACTAGCACGCCGCAGGGTCACGAGCTTCACGCTCGTGTGGATTAAAATACTTGTGCTATAGATAGCCCGCACATGCGCATGAGTCACGAGCTTCACGCTCGTGTGGATTAAAATAATCTTTCATTTGTTTTATCGATATAAGCCTTAAGTCACGAGCTTCACGCTCGTGTGGATTAAAATACCTGTTCTGAGTACATGGAAGACGTATATGACGTCACGAGCTTCACGCTCGTGTGGATTAAAATAAATGGGCGGATGGCACAATGATTTGCACACATAGTCACGAGCTTCACGCTCGTGTGGATTAAAATATCCGTTCTAATCGCCATGGTCTGCGATGCAGAGTCACGAGCTTCACGCTCGTGTGGATTAAAATTTCCCACACCACCCGATTCATGGAATCTTTGACGTCACGAGCTTCACGCTCGTGTGGATTAAAATCAAGTATTGTCCGTGCAGAGGCGATTATTGCCGCGTCACGAGCTTCACGCTCGTGTGGATTAAAATTGAAGCAGATGCTAATGACCTTTACAGGCACATTGGTCACGAGCTTCACGCTCGTGTGGATTAAAATAGGCTTACGGAGCGATGGCTGAGCAAATGGGCGACGTCACGAGCTTCACGCTCGTGTGGATTAAAATCGTCCCGGCGGCGTGATATATCTCGCCGGCGAAGGTCACGAGCTTCACGCTCGTGTGGATTAAAATCAAATAACGGTGTTCTTTGCGTAGATCGCGCAGCGTCACGAGCTTCACGCTCGTGTGGATTAAAATACGTTGAACTGGGCTAACCTCGAATACCTTTGTCGTCACGAGCTTCACGCTCGTGTGGATTAAAATTTCCGCTCCGTGGAGGGCGGGTACAAGCGCACAGTCACGAGCTTCACGCTCGTGTGGATTAAAATTGTCTTCGATTTTTAAGACACGCTCGGAAAAAGGTCACGAGCTTCACGCTCGTGTGGATTAAAATCACCACATCAAAGAGATTTCAAACGGTGGAGATCGTCACGAGCTTCACGCTCGTGTGGATTAAAATAGGTGCGGCGGCGATTAGGTTAATATTTGCCTCGTCACGAGCTTCACGCTCGTGTGGATTAAAATATAAAGGACCGCATTATAATTAAAGAGGTGATTAAGTCACGAGCTTCACGCTCGTGTGGATTAAAATCAGTTGATGATGGAACGCTAAAAAAATCTATCAGTCACGAGCTTCACGCTCGTGTGGATTAAAATAATGCCCGGCAATAAGTTTGCTCAGCAAATGCCCGTCACGAGCTTCACGCTCGTGTGGATTAAAATTATTTTTCAGCGAAGGTCGAGAAGGCGCAAGATGAGTCACGAGCTTCACGCTCGTGTGGATTAAAATAACAGCACGTGGCAACAGCACGTGGACATGCATGGTCACGAGCTTCACGCTCGTGTGGATTAAAATAACCGTGCAGTCGGCGGCTTACGTAGGCGCACTCGTCACGAGCTTCACGCTCGTGTGGATTAAAATTCCGTTCTAGTCGCCATGGTCTGCGATGCAGACGTCACGAGCTTCACGCTCGTGTGGATTAAAATATGGCAGTAACTTCTGCCGACTCTCTCGGTATGCGTCACGAGCTTCACGCTCGTGTGGATTAAAATTTTTTTGAAAATGTTCTTTGTTGTGGCACTCGAGGTCACGAGCTTCACGCTCGTGTGGATTAAAATCAGCACATCATCGGCTCACAGGCGAATCGACCGCGTCACGAGCTTCACGCTCGTGTGGATTAAAATATTTTGTTTTTCCCGCCTCCCTCGCCTATGCCTGGTCACGAGCTTCACGCTCGTGTGGATTAAAATTCACGCGGTGGAGCGCGCCATATCAGAAAAAAACGTCACGAGCTTCACGCTCGTGTGGATTAAAATTGCGATGCAGACCTGTGCGCTCAGTATCCGAAGGTCACGAGCTTCACGCTCGTGTGGATTAAAATAGGATATTCGCCATCCCAAACGGAGGCGCACGGAGTCACGAGCTTCACGCTCGTGTGGATTAAAATGAGATCGCGCTGCGCTTCTTCCCATGTGTGGCGAGTCACGAGCTTCACGCTCGTGTGGATTAAAATTAATCTTTGCTGTAGTTTGCGCATTTCAGCTTTGGTCACGAGCTTCACGCTCGTGTGGATTAAAATTCTAGCCTGTTTAATCCAATTTGGAACCGACCATGTCACGAGCTTCACGCTCGTGTGGATTAAAATAGCGACGACCGCGCAGAAGATGCTCAAAAAGTATGGTCACGAGCTTCACGCTCGTGTGGATTAAAATGTTTGAAGCGGCGGTAGATACGCACCGAAATGGGTCACGAGCTTCACGCTCGTGTGGATTAAAATAACGTTGCCGGCAATTCAAAAGACACATTTTTTCAAGTCACGAGCTTCACGCTCGTGTGGATTAAAATGCCGGTCTGATAGATACCGTAGACGCCGACCTGCGTCACGAGCTTCACGCTCGTGTGGATTAAAATTCCGTCAGCGTAGTCATAGCAAATATGATCGCCTTCAGTCACGAGCTTCACGCTCGTGTGGATTAAAATGGCGCCACGATGCAGGGGTTGCCGGGGTTATAGCGGTCACGAGCTTCACGCTCGTGTGGATTAAAATATTGCCGCCAAGCCATTTCCACGGCACAAGGTCGTGTCACGAGCTTCACGCTCGTGTGGATTAAAATTTACCGGAACCATGTGGCCCAAACGCCTCCACTAGGTCACGAGCTTCACGCTCGTGTGGATTAAAATTGTATAGAGCAAATCATAAGAGCAATCAGAGGAGGTCACGAGCTTCACGCTCGTGTGGATTAAAATCCGTGAATCTTTGATATTCATGATTTCTTCATTGTCACGAGCTTCACGCTCGTGTGGATTAAAATCGCGATGATTTCGGCGAAGGTTGGCAGGAACAGGCGTCACGAGCTTCACGCTCGTGTGGATTAAAATGGCCCGGATGAAGTTCAAGGCGGAGGGGCTGCGCGTCACGAGCTTCACGCTCGTGTGGATTAAAATGATTCAAATTCCGTTTCGTCGTCGTCGAGCGCGAGTCACGAGCTTCACGCTCGTGTGGATTAAAATTCAAACCCGACAACGAGTTTTTTTACCGTGGTAGAGTCACGAGCTTCACGCTCGTGTGGATTAAAATCAACAAATCACCGGCGCTTGCCTATTGGTTCACCGTCACGAGCTTCACGCTCGTGTGGATTAAAATACAACTATATGGAAACAAGATATAAAGAGAGCGGGTCACGAGCTTCACGCTCGTGTGGATTAAAATTTGCGCCGAGGTTGTGCTATTCGCCGTTGGACCGGTCACGAGCTTCACGCTCGTGTGGATTAAAATCTGCTTTCGATTCCTACGGAGTGCCTCTTCTACGCGTCACGAGCTTCACGCTCGTGTGGATTAAAATCAATTGCTGTTAAGGTTAAGAAGTATTATCCACCGGTCACGAGCTTCACGCTCGTGTGGATTAAAATTTTAGTTCCGGCGCGATTGCTTGTATTACAGCTTCGTCACGAGCTTCACGCTCGTGTGGATTAAAATCTTTTTAAGGCAGGCCATACGGAACGCTTTTAGGTCACGAGCTTCACGCTCGTGTGGATTAAAATAGGCACGCCGTTCTCAGTTGGGACCGTGGACTTCAGTCACGAGCTTCACGCTCGTGTGGATTAAAATTTCCAGGACTGGGACGAATCTGTTCTCAGCACGCGTCACGAGCTTCACGCTCGTGTGGATTAAAATGCTGTTGGCCTGGGCAAGGTTGTTCTGAGCCTGGTCACGAGCTTCACGCTCGTGTGGATTAAAATGTGGACACTCTGCATCGATTCCTAATCGGCGACGGTCACGAGCTTCACGCTCGTGTGGATTAAAATTGCCCTATATAGAGCTGAATTAATTGCAAGAACAGGTCACGAGCTTCACGCTCGTGTGGATTAAAATAAGGGCCGCCCCGCCTCATCGGGCGGCTTGCAAGGTCACGAGCTTCACGCTCGTGTGGATTAAAATAGTCCGATTTTTTCATTTAAAAATGAAATCGTAAAAGTCACGAGCTTCACGCTCGTGTGGATTAAAATGAAGAGGCTTAGCTCTGTCAATAACTTAGCCATCCGTCACGAGCTTCACGCTCGTGTGGATTAAAATATTAGCGCCATCATCGCTTTGCCGATGTTGATCGCTTTGCCGATGTTGCCGGTCACGAGCTTCACGCTCGTGTGGATTAAAATTATTTGCTTTCTACGCGATCCTTTTTTTGTACTACGTCACGAGCTTCACGCTCGTGTGGATTAAAATTTATAAACATTGTAACACTATATTGAGTAAGCGCGGTCACGAGCTTCACGCTCGTGTGGATTAAAATGCGCTGATGAACGGCGCGCCAACAGAGGCGAAAGGTCACGAGCTTCACGCTCGTGTGGATTAAAATTATTCTTCAATCACAGTCTGTTGGGATTTTATTTAAGTCACGAGCTTCACGCTCGTGTGGATTAAAATAATAGCAAAATTGGCCGTTTTCCGTTGGTATCACCGTCACGAGCTTCACGCTCGTGTGGATTAAAATATGCTTAATTCCCACGCTCTCCGCAAGTACGAAAACGTCACGAGCTTCACGCTCGTGTGGATTAAAATGCGTATGCTCTGAATACCTGCTACGGTGATCGGGTCACGAGCTTCACGCTCGTGTGGATTAAAATTTAACGAAAGACCGCCGCGCCGCCCAGCCGCGCACGTCACGAGCTTCACGCTCGTGTGGATTAAAATCGGCGAAGCAGTAAGCGTCGAAACGCCCTTCGCGGCGTCACGAGCTTCACGCTCGTGTGGATTAAAATCACCCCGGCGCAGTAACAAAAGCCGACACCCTCGTCACGAGCTTCACGCTCGTGTGGATTAAAATGATCAGGCCGAAAACCGTATGAAAGCGGTCAACGCGTCACGAGCTTCACGCTCGTGTGGATTAAAATAAATCATTGCCGCTGTAACTGTCTGACTCAAAAGGTCACGAGCTTCACGCTCGTGTGGATTAAAATCCGAACAATGATAATACTGGTGAGATGAATGAGATGTCACGAGCTTCACGCTCGTGTGGATTAAAATTGCGTGACCACCGGCCTCTTTGTGCAAAAGAATGAGTCACGAGCTTCACGCTCGTGTGGATTAAAATTCCGTCTAACGGCGCGCGGTTCGCCGTTGTGCGGAGGTCACGAGCTTCACGCTCGTGTGGATTAAAATAGATTAAGGTTTTCATCTCCACAGAAAATAAAAGTCACGAGCTTCACGCTCGTGTGGATTAAAATGTTGTCTTTGCAGACGGCTACGTAGAGCGCGCGATGTCACGAGCTTCACGCTCGTGTGGATTAAAATAGGCCGACCTACGACGACAGCCTTGAAGGGTACGTCACGAGCTTCACGCTCGTGTGGATTAAAATGCATCGGGCGAGTCGGCCACGCCGCCAAAAGAACCGTCACGAGCTTCACGCTCGTGTGGATTAAAATCTATAACCATTGTAGCATTATTTGTAGCGGCGTAGTCACGAGCTTCACGCTCGTGTGGATTAAAATGATATTAGCGAACGGAAAACATTCTTCAAGGGCGTCACGAGCTTCACGCTCGTGTGGATTAAAATTGCTACGGTGGGCTTGACCTCTCCAGCAGCACCGCGTCACGAGCTTCACGCTCGTGTGGATTAAAATATTTTCCGTCGTCTTCCAGGACTGGGACGAATTTGGTCACGAGCTTCACGCTCGTGTGGATTAAAATGAGCCGCAGCATAAAGTTGAACTGAGCGGACTGGTCACGAGCTTCACGCTCGTGTGGATTAAAATAAGCTGGCAAAGGCAATGACGGCGGAGCTCTCTGTGTCACGAGCTTCACGCTCGTGTGGATTAAAATACTGTGATATCCGTTTCGGTCGTGGCGATAAACTTGTCACGAGCTTCACGCTCGTGTGGATTAAAATCGATCATCTGCCGGCTCTTTGGGCTTAGGTTTGCGTCACGAGCTTCACGCTCGTGTGGATTAAAATTGCAAGTGTTGCTTTTAATGCGATATTACTCTTAGTCACGAGCTTCACGCTCGTGTGGATTAAAATTCACCTTTCGGCCCGTCTCGGCCTGACGCTCTCGCGTCACGAGCTTCACGCTCGTGTGGATTAAAATCATCAAAAACGGCCATAGCCGATAATCGTCGAAAGTCACGAGCTTCACGCTCGTGTGGATTAAAATGGGCGCGAGCCCGACGTTTCCCGCCCGTCGTGAGGGTCACGAGCTTCACGCTCGTGTGGATTAAAATAACGCCTCCTTAGATTGAGACAACACCGCGCGTCTCGTCACGAGCTTCACGCTCGTGTGGATTAAAATCGTAATACGCATAATGATGTCACCAACGCGCCCGCGTCACGAGCTTCACGCTCGTGTGGATTAAAATTATCGTTACACACGAGATAACGATCCGCTCCTGCAGTCACGAGCTTCACGCTCGTGTGGATTAAAATTTTGCCGTGTTTGCCGCCGCACCGGCCTGTTCAAGTCACGAGCTTCACGCTCGTGTGGATTAAAATCGAAGATCCCGACAAGTCAAAAGATCAGGAAGAGTCACGAGCTTCACGCTCGTGTGGATTAAAATGCGGCAACTGATCCGCTCCATAAAGGTAAAATTTGTCACGAGCTTCACGCTCGTGTGGATTAAAATTTGCTGATCGCGTCGCAGCGGCGCACCGGAATCGTCACGAGCTTCACGCTCGTGTGGATTAAAATCGACAGCTTTTCATCCTCGTCGAAATCCGGATAAAGTCACGAGCTTCACGCTCGTGTGGATTAAAATAGCTCGGAATCACCGAAGCGGTTCAGCGCCTTGAGTCACGAGCTTCACGCTCGTGTGGATTAAAATCCAAGACTTACCGCACGCCAAACATTTGTTACAGTCACGAGCTTCACGCTCGTGTGGATTAAAATTATCAGCGCTTAAAAATTGATGTGAAGGAGGAAGGTCACGAGCTTCACGCTCGTGTGGATTAAAATGATGTGTGTCGCGCTGATGCCGGCGTCGCGGAATAGTCACGAGCTTCACGCTCGTGTGGATTAAAATTCTAGCTTGCTTTCCATCCGAACGAGCGTGAAGCTCGTGACGCGATCTCTCCAACTTGTTCTTCGGTTCCTTCTCTATTTTAATCCACACGAGCGTGAAGCTCGTGACAACTCATGCGGCTGTGAGTTGCAGAACTCCCACGATTTTAATCCACACGAGCGTGAAGCTCGTGACTTATCCACGCCGTTGCCTCCCGGGGCCCAAACCGTAATTTTAATCCACACGAGCGTGAAGCTCGTGACAAGGTCGTTACACCACGTATACAAACCTTGCAAATATTTTAATCCACACGAGCGTGAAGCTCGTGACGATGTTATCAATCGTGCGATTGTACAGTATATAAAAATTTTAATCCACACGAGCGTGAAGCTCGTGACAAAATGCCGGAGCCGCTTTGCATGTTGCATTTCATTTTAATCCACACGTGTGGATTAAAATCCGGCAAGCGTAATACACATCGACTACACAGGCCGTCACGAGCTTCACGCTCGTGTGGATTAAAATTGGACTTTTGACACGAAGGAGTGCGAAGCGGAGGGTCACGAGCTTCACGCTCGTGTGGATTAAAATCCCGCTGACGGCGTCCGGCTGTAGGGGGAAGTCGGTCACGAGCTTCACGCTCGTGTGGATTAATCTCAAACTTTTCCATAGTCTAGGGACCATCCGAGCGTAACTTTTTCACACATATAAAAGATATTCTGCAATAGCAACGTATTTCTTTACTGTTTGCTATTGCAGAATATCTCTTTTTGTATTAAAATCCCGTCTTTGACACTTTTCAACAATAAAAAGAGCTCTTAACCCATGGTATAACTGAATTAAAGAGCTCTTTACTTTTTGCCGAAAAGTGAGTAATGTCTAACAGGATTTCGTCTGTTTGAAGATTTCTTTGATTTTCTTTTGGCTTACAATCTGATAGTCCGTTCTGAAGCCAAACTCTTCATGCAGGGCGTCTGTTAGATCTGTCCTTGTGTAAGAAGGGACAAACCCATTGCCTTTTTCCTCGCGAAAGTTCATGTCGCGCAGTTCTTGGATTATTTCCGTGCTGGTATATTTATAGTTCAGCTTTTTTCAAGCAGCCTGTATATGAGCAGTGAAATAAAACAAGTAAGGAAGTGCGCTTTTATCCGTTCCTCGCGGCGAAGAAACACCGGCCGCGCTTTAAATTCGCTCTTCATTATACGGAAGCACTCTTCGATCTCCCAACGTCCGTGCGATATGCCCGCCACTGTCTCCGCGTCGTCGCCAAGGTTGGTGCACACGGCGTAGAAACCGTCATAAGCCGCCTCTTTCTCTATCTGCGCGCTGTCTATGGAGAAACGTTCTTTTGCCTGCGTTTCATTACCCTTCTCATCCACCATCTCGCGCTTTATGAAACGTCTGTAATCGTTGGCGTTGATCTTATCAAGCTTTCCCGGGTCGGATTTGATCGTTTTCTCGGCGCGCTCTATCTGCCGCCCGCGTACTTTTCGTTGATACTCCCTGTACTTTAGAGAATAAGTGACGATAAGATTTTGTTCCAGCTTGTTTTCCTTCATTCCGCGTTCTTTATAGAATATTTTATCCCCGTACGACTCCGCCGCTTTCTCGTCATTTTCCGCCTCCTTCTCAACGACAGACAAGTCATAAGTCTTATTTTTATCAGAGCCCTTCATCCTCCAGCCGGACGTATCCAGAGCCCACTCCCGCAGATACTTCTTTAGTTTCTTTATAGACTGAGTCGTAATAAAAGCTTTGTCCACGCCGTCGTTGAACTTCCTGTTGGCGTCTGAAGCAAGCCCAGCGTCCGTGCAGACCACAAATTTAGAAAGCTTGAAATCATCCATCAGCTTCTGCTCAAGCGGCTGCAAAGTAACCTGCTCGTTCGTATTGCCCGGGTTGATGCAGAAAGCAAGCGGAATACCTTCGTAATCCATAAAAAGCCCCATCTGCACAATAGGATTAGGCCTGTGCTCCTTGCTGCAGCCGTAGCGCCTTTCCTCATCCTCCTGCTCGATCTCAAAATAATAATTGGTACAGTCGTAATACACCACCCCCGTACTGCGGCCAAACACCCTCCCGCTTGCCTTATACAGCGCAGACTGGATATAATCGCACTCCGCGGCCAGGACAGAAAGCGCCCTGTAAAGATGATGCAGCGCAAAATCCGGGGCCTCAAGGAAAGCTTCTGACAAACGCAGCGTAGCCAGCTTGGAGGCAGGGAAAATAATGCGGCTGTAGACCAGACGCGATAAAATAGAATTCAAATTAAAACAGAACGCATGCTTGTCTGCCACCTTTTGGCAGATCCTATCCAACCCCAGGGCATAATATATCCACTGTAAAAAGAGATATCCGCCGTTGAAAGAACGGCGTTCCCCTTTCTCTATAAGCCTGGCAGGAGAATACTTCACGATAACATCCGGCTCTGCGCCCTCTTTTTCCTTTTTGTTCAGCTCTTCAATATAGCGTATGGCCCATTCCTCTGGATCCTCGCCGCCGAGCTTTTCCTTGAGCTGAGCATAAGTACCAAGTTTTTCGACGATCTTAGTAGAACGTCTTCCGTTGACGTTAATTGATTTGATAACATAGAGAGAAACAGCGTTCGGAGAAACAGACTTCATAAGCCTCATATAAATCGCCTCCATATGCGCTTATTATAACACAATACGACACAATACGTAATATCCACATAAGAAGATTTGACAAAAAAATAAGCCTATTACCGACTTTTTTAAGTGTTTTTTAGATGAAAAGTGTCAAAGACCCGCTTTTTCACACATATAAAAGATATTCTGCAATAGCAACGTATTTCTTTACTGTTTGCTATTGCAGAATATCTCTTTTTGTATTATAATCATAGTACTTACTGGGTACTATGTACATCTTGGAGGTCTTGACATGTCTATGCCTGATTGGGTCGCAGCTTACAAAGGTCCGGGAAAAGAGATCAAGGAACAAAACGGTAGGTTTTATCTTTACGAACGCACTACTGTTTACGATAAAGAAAAGAAACGCGCCAAGAAAATCTCCGGCGCTTATCTTGGACGTATCACTGAGAACGGCTTGATTCCTAAAAATAGCTGTTTAGTGAGCGCAGAGCCTAAACCCGACGTGGAGTACGGCGCGTCTAAGCTGCTGCTTGATATGTCCGGCGATATCCGCACTGAACTTCAGAAGCGTTTTCCTGAGTGCTGGAGGTATATCTACGTTTTAGCGCTGCTGAGGATCGTTTCTATGGAGCCGTTCAAGCGCCTCCATGAAGGTTATGTGCGCTCTTTTCTTTCTGTGGAACTGCCGGGGCTGGATCTTTCTTCAAAAGCTATGTCCGGTTTTCTTGCGGCGCTTGGCGACAGACGTCCCGCGATGGTCGATTTTATGAAGGGTTTTGTTTCCGGCACGGAGTATATCCTTTTCGACGGCACTCGCATTCCTTCCCATTCTGACAATATGCTGAACGCTAAGCAGGGGTATTGCCATACGCCTGATTATTCCCCTCAGGTCAATCTTATGTATGCCTTTTCTCTTAAGCCTGAGGCGGCTCCCGTCTATTATCGGACGTTTGCCGGAAATATCTGCGATGTCAGCTCTTTTCGCGAGGCAGTGGCTGAATCTGGTGTGAAGGATATGGTGGTGATCGCAGATAAGGGTTTTGGTTCTGATTATAATTTCAAGATGATGGATTCGTGCGGTCTGAAGTATATAGTGCCTCTTCGCAGGAACAGCAGGTATTTCAATAAGGATAGGATAGGCGCCAGGGATTATAAGGGGACTTTTCTGTTTAACGACCGCCCTGTCTGGTTCTTCGAGGAGATAATAAAGGACGCGGACGGTAATGCGGCGGGCAAGGTGTTTACTTATCTCGACAAGGATCTTGAGCTTCGGGAGCAGCGCGATTACATGAGCAGGATCGCGTCGCATGTGGATGGTTATACCGAAGAGGGGCTTTTTGAAAGGGCTGGAAAGATGGGGGTATTGCTGATACGCACTAATATTGAAGCGGACGGCAGGAATGTCTATGAGTTTTATAAGAAGCGGGCTGCGATTGAAGAATCGTTTGACGTATTGAAGAATACGCTTGAGGCCGATGTAAGCTATATGCAGAAGGATGTTTCGTTTGAGGCATGGGCTTTTATCAACCATATTTCTCTGATGATAATTTACAGGCTTTATTCAAGAATGAAGGATGCGGAGATGCTGCAAAAGTTTTCGATTCGCGACTGTATCTTTTATCTCTCCGGAATCCGTAAGCAGCTTCAGGGCAAGGAGTGGAAAACGACCATTATCACCAAGAAGACCGCAAAGGTTCTGGAGCTTCTGGGATTAAAGGTCTAAACCAAGAAGCTCCTGTTAACTTCCTCTAGTACCTAGAAGATGGAAAAGTTTGGGCTTAAAATACCTGTGCCATAGATAACCCGCACACGCGCATGGTCGCGAGCTTCACGCTCGTGCGGATTAAAATGGCGGCATCGTGGCGGCCCTGCTCGGGAAAAAAGTCACGAGCTCACGCTCGTGTGGATTAAAAGTATGCCATATATCTCGCGAAAACATCATCGAACGACGCCGGCATCTCTCTCATCTCCAATAGTTTTCTAAGGTTTCCGAAAGAACTCTAAATCATGCCCCGAAGAAGGTATGTTCGGCGCGTTTTTGCCGGACCTATGGGGCTGGTGTGCGTCGTCTTCCGGCTTTCACTTACCGGCGCGTTTGAAGAGGACTGTAAAACCGGACGCGTGAAGGGGCTATCTTTTCCGTCTTTCCACCTACCGCGATAGAAGTATTCCTACAAACGAAAAAAATCAGCGTTCCGCTAGAATCTTTTGCAGAAGATATTGCGGCGGCTTTCGCGCCGCGTCAAAAGGAGCGGATAAAGATGTCGGAAGAAGATATTAAAAAAGAAGAGTCAACGGAGGGCGCGGCAAAAGAGAGCGCTTCCCCCAATGCGGATAGCGCAGGCAAAGAGCCTGTCGTGAAGCCGATCTGGAACCGTACGGCGATGGTGATATTTTTTATCGCGGCTTTCGCGCTCGTCGGCGTCTGGTATATGGCGGCGGAGCAGCAGAACCGCCGCGCCTCGGCGCATGATATCGTCAAGAATATGAATCAGATCAAGGCCTCGACGCTGATGGTATTCTCGAATCCCGCGAACTGGGAGCTGTTTCCCGTCGGTTCACGGATCAAATTCACAAACGATTTTACCAACGATATCGGTTTGGGCGGCGAGAGCGAGCGTCCCTCTAAAAAGGATTTCACAAAATATGAGGTGATCCATACGCCGGAGGGACTTTTTGTCGCCTACCAGGGCGACGCCACGGAGAGCGGCGTGCTGCGCGAACTGACGGCGATGAACAAGGCGGAGGGGCTTTACAAGACGGCCTCCGTCGAGGGCGGCTATTATAACGAGGGCGGCGCGGCGCCAGTCTATCTGCTGATCAAAGCGGCTCCCGCCAGACATTGATGTCGCAGTGATTGGAGGGCGAACCATATGAACAGCGAAAAAAAACATGCCGGGCTGATCGTTGTCGGTCTTGCGATCTTAATTTTCGGAGGCTTCGTCTATTACTCAGGCGATAACATGAAGGCATCAGCGGAGGCGCATAAGATCGCCGCAGATATGAGCAACGTAAGGGCGTCGGCCTTCGCCTATTATTCGGAGACTGATTCCTGGCCGCAGGCGATTGCCGACATACAGAGGCAAGAGGCTTCCAAGACGGCGATCGATACGAGGGGGCTTTCCGTGGTGAACGACGACGGCGCGCTTTTTGTCAGGTATGACGGAGCGGAGACGGCGCTGATCCCTAAGGATGGGAACCGGGTAGCGAAGGAGCTTGCGGTGTTGAAAGAGGAGGACCGCCTCTACGCCGAGCCGACGAGCGACGCCAAGGCCGCGCCGGATTATGCCGGCGGCACCAGCGTCTATATGCTGATAAAGACGAAGGATTACGATCCCAACAGTCAGTTTTAGGTAAATCGGCGTTTATAAAAATCGGCGCGAATAAGCACCGTATGCGTCATAAGCCGGCCCCTGAGTGTCCTCGCCGTATGGAGAATACGGCTCCGGTACTCAGAGACCGGCTTATTTAGCCTACGGCACTTCTTCGCGCCGATTTTTTTGTTATTATGCAAAACTGCTATTGTTGATTTCCTTTGGGAGAGGGGAAAGATAAACTGCGATTTACGCGACTGCTGGGGGAAGATGAACTGCGATTTACGCCGATTTATCTGCGAGCGATCGGTTGATGCGTTTGCCGCGTATCGCCGTCTGATGTTTTCTCTCTCCAACGGCGTCGTCTGCAGGCGACATTTTGAAAAAGTATTTTTTAATTCAACTTAAAAAGTATGTATTTTAAGAAATTTTATTATATAATGCTGAAGGAGGCTGCCGTGTCTGGCGGCATCTTTATTGTCGTTATCGATTCTTGAGCGCTGTTGGCGCTTGCTGGGGGAGTCCCATGGGCTTTTTTTCAAAGAAAAAGACAATTTCCGCCGGTCTTGTGTTGGATGCGGAAGGTTTTCGTTATCTCTCGCTGGAGGGGGGAGACGGCTTTTATAATGTCGTTGATTCCGTGTCCGGGAGCGTCCCGCCGGTAAGCGGCGCTTCGGACGACCCGTTCTCCGATTCGGGAGCGTATCTCGATCCGGTATTTGATCATATCGCGCAAACGGTCCGCGGCTTCAATGTCGCGGTCAATTTTGCCCTGCCCGTGACGGAGTCGCTGCTGCGCATCGTCAATCTGCCGGGGATGACTCTTGCGGAGGCCCGTATGGCCTTTCGTTACGAGTTTGAGAATTATTTTCCCTTTCCCGAGAAGGAGGGTGGGTATGACATCGCGGAGATCGAATATCCCGTGCGCGAGGATCTTTCCGAGAAGCGCTTTCTCGTCGCCGCGGCCCGCAGGTCGCTGCTTGACAATATCTCCCGCGCCGCCTCGGCCCACGGCATAAAGATCGCCTCGATCGAGCCGTCGCAGATCGCGCTCGAACGCGCCGCCAATCCGCCCCGCCCCATCGATGCCGGCTGCGCCTATGTCTACGCCGGGAATCAGCGCTCGGTGCTGATTCTTTCGTGGAATGGCTGCGGTATTTTTTACCGCAATATTTCTTTCGGCTTTGGCGCGGATATCATATCAGGCGGTTTTGAGAGCGAGGAGTATCGTGGGCACGGCATCTCCTTTGCCCGCGAGATCCGCTCTTCACTGCAGTTCGCGATGTCGCAGAATCGCGCCTTTCGCGCCGATTCGGTCTATCTCTTCGGTCCCGGCGCCTCGCCGCACCTCTGCGGCCTGCTCAAGGAGTCGACATCGCTGGAATCGGTAATGCTCATCGACCCGATGAAGGTCCACGGCATAGATTTTGACAGCAAGGGCGGCTGGAACGTCGCGCTTGGGCTTGCGCTGAGGTGACGCCATGGTCGTAAAGCTTGACCTTCGTACCAATAAACAGGAACAACAGACAGAGATCGAGAAAAGCTCCCGCCACTATATACTCTTTTCGCTGGCGGCGCTCTTTTTCATTTCATCCCTGCTGCTCTTGGCGATGGGCGGTTACCGCCTGTTTTCCCTCCGCGCCGCGCGGGCGGAGCTTGCCGCGTCAGTAAGCGCCAACAACGAAAATCTCAAGATGATGGAGACGGAGCTGGCCCGCCTGACAAAGGAGAGCGGCGCGATCGAGGAGAAGCTGAATTTTATTCTTGACGACGCGCCTTCGGTGGAATTTCTCTACGAGCTGGGAGAGAGGCTCGTTGACGGCGTCGTCGTCGAGTCTCTGACGATGACGCGCGAGAACGCCTCACTGAAGGGAGTGGCCTTCGCCGACGAAGAGGTGCTGGAGTTTGGCGACGGACTGCTCAAGGCCTCGAGCGTCGGCTCCGTTTCACTGCCGGTGATCACCTCCGCCCAGCGAAACGGCGTGAATCTCCGGGCCTTTTCCATAGAGGTAAAGCTCAATCCGCTGCAGAAGATACTGCTTGACGGCGACGTCGCTGCCAGGGAGGCGGCGGGTGCTCCTGACGAGACGGAGGAGGGCGGAAGCAGATGAAGAGCATTGAAATAGCCGAGCTGAAACGGGAACAGATACTCGTGGCGGTCGCCGTCGTGCTGCTGCTGATCGCCGCGCAGCTCTTTGTTATGAGGATGGTCAACGGCGGTATCGCGGGGTTCTCGGACTCTTCAAAAGAGGCGCAGATACTGAAGGCTACGGTGGCGGCGCGCTCCAACGCCGTCATCCAGTATAAATCTTCGGTAAAGATCGATGAAAAGGGGCTGCCGGGCGCGATAGAGTCGCAGAACAAGTTCTATTCCGTGCTGCTCGGCCTGCTGTCGGCCCAGGGCTTCGGCGACGCCGACGTAGCGAAAGCCGATGAAAAAGAGGATGCCATCTCCTTCAAGGTCGCGGGAGAAGCCAACTATAACGAATTGCTGCGCCTGTTGGCCTCGTTCCGGCAGGGGGCCTATATGATAAGGATATCCGACCTCTCGCTTGAGGGGCTGAAGGACAATAATGTCAAATACAGCTTCACCGTCGTCGCCAAGGTCGGCGGCGTGCTGAAGGAGGCGGCGAAATGAGGTCCATATCGCTGAAAGACCTTTTCCAGCGGATGCGTCGCGGCGAGGCGGTCAAATCGCCGGAGGAGAGGAAAAAAGAATATATCTTCGCGCTGCTTTTAGCGGTCTTTCTGGCCGCCGCCGTCTTTACAATGCGCAATTTCATCGCGATGAACTCCATCGTCGTCGATGACGGGAGCGTCGGAGGACAGACGACGGGCGGCGCTCAGGCTGCCGAATCGGCGAAGGCGCTCAACGCTAAATACGAGGCTTTTAGGAAGCTGCGCGACCAGAGCCCGGAGCTTGTCGCGCTTTCCGACGCCATCGGGCGCTCTCCGGTCGCGGCGGTAACACCTCCGCCCTCTCTTGCCTCTGATACAAAAGTGCCGGATTTTGTGCCGGTCGTTGCGATAAAAGGACTTGTGGTTCTCGGCGCCAGCACGGTCTGTACGCTCGACATAGACGGCGAGGAGCCGGGACTGATATTCAAGCCGGGGATGACCTTTGGCGGCGGAAAGGGAAAGATACTTTCCATAGATTCAAAAGGAGTGAGCTGGAGATGGGCAAACAAAAATCACCGCACGGATTTATAAATTACAGGGTCTTTATGATTTTACTTTGCGCCGCACTCTGTGTGCTGGCCGCGCCGCACCGCGGCGAGGCGGTCGCCGCCGAGGCGCGCAAGCTCGACGATCAGAAGCCGATCATTGAGGGAATGCGGCTGCATCAGATGGGAGCTACGCAGATGATGATCGAGCTGCGCGGCACGCGGCTGCCGCTGCCGGAGGCTGTGAGCTCTGACAACGCCGCGACGCTCGTCTTCGGAGACACGCGTTTTCCGCGCGATACGGACCGCAAGGATTGGTGGGATGAGTTTGAGTGGGACGTCTTCAAGCTCAACCTCAAGAAGAGCGAGGAGTGGACGCAGCGCTATGATTTCCCGCTGATCGAGCAGGTCCGCGTTACCTCGAACGACCGGAAGGGCGTCACGATGAATATTATCGGCCCGAAACCGCTTGTGCTGAAGGATATCTCCGGCATGCCGGGTTCCAGCCGCCTGCGGATCTTGCTTGAAAGTCCCTCTGATCTCACACCGCCGCCGCTTATCCCAAAGGCGCGTCCGGTGCCGGCCGGAGACCCGCTTTCCATCTCGACCCCGGTGACGCTCGAACTGCGTGAGGTCTCGCTGCGCGAAGTCTTCCGCATGCTCGCGAAGCTCAAGGATCTGAACCTCGTGCTCGACGCCTCGGTACCCGAGACGCCGATGACCTTTTCTTTCAAAAATACGCGTTTCGGCGAGGTATTTGCCTACATGCTGCGCATGAACGACCTGGCCTATTCGCTGATCGGCAAGACGCTCGTCGTCGGCACGACGGACAATATCGGCAAGACGCTGGGGCAGAACCAGACGCGCCAGTATAAGGTGGCCTACGCCGAGGCCGCTAAGCTGCCGGCGATAATCATGGGGCTTGTACCGCTGCCGAAGCCGCCCGTCGTCGACGAAAGGCTGCGTTCGCTCTACGTCACGGCGACGCCCGAACAGCATAGACAGATAGAGACGCTGATGAACCGCATCGACCATCCGGGCAAACAGGTGATGATCGAAGCGCGCCTCATCGAGATAAACGACGGCGCGCAGCAGGAGATAGAATCGATGATCGCCGCCGTCTATAAGGGCTGGATATTCACTTACGGCGCCACCGGCCTCGGCAGCCGCTATACTTACGGCAACGGCAGCGTGACGCCTAACGTCAACCCAACCGGCACTACGACACAAGGGGCGCTGCCGATCGTCGGCGGAACGTCCGATTCGACATTCCCCGCGAACGTGGTGGACCCCGCGATGAAGATGCTCGACGCGGGACTGCGCGCGATGGAGTCAGACAACAAGGGCAAGGTGCTTGCCTCGCCGTCGGTGGTGGCGCTGGACGGACAAAAGGCCACCATCAAGCTGACGCATAATTACCTCTACCAGTCAGGAGTCGACGACAACGGCAACCCCGAGTTCTCGAACCAGGAGACAGGGCCGACGCTTGATTTCACGCCGGTGATGGGGCGCGACGGTTTTTTGACGATCAAGATGAAGATATCGACGGGCGAGATCGTATCCTTCCGTAAATCCGGCGACTCCGAGGCTCCTGAGACGACGAAGCGCGAAGTCGATACTCAGGTGCGGGTGCGCAACGGCGAGATATTCGTCATCGGAGGCCTCTATCAGGAGAACAAGACGAACAACATCACGCGCGTGCCGATCCTTGGCTACATACCGCTTCTTGGCGAGCTGTTCAAATCGCGCACGACGAAGCATTCAAAGTCACAAATGGCCTTCATCGCCATCCCCTATATACTTGACATCCCGACCGGCGCGGCCGAAGTGGTCGACATGCCGAGCGTCAGCCTGTACCAGTAGGGGCGTGCGGCCATGGCCCATCAGCAGATAAAGATCATCCGCCTGGGAGAGCTCCTGCTCAACGCGGGAGTGATATCGCAGGAGAACCTTAAAGCCGCGCTGGCGGAGCAGAAGGTATCGCATCTACGCCTGGGAGAGATATTGATAAAAGAGGGCTATCTGACGGAAAATCATCTCGCGGAGGCGCTCGCCCAGCAGCTTGACCTGCAGCAGGTGTCTATGGTGAAGATGCGCCCGCAGCAGGAGGCCCTCGCGCTCGTCCCTGAGAATGTGGCGGCGCGCCTCAATATCCTGCCGCTGGAGCTGGTCGGAGACGATAAGATAGTTATCGCGATGGCCGACCCGATGGATACTTACGCCGTCGACGAGCTTTATCTGCTTACGAACAGGGAGATCGAAATACGGGTGGCGACCTCGACTGACATCCATAAAGCCCTGGTCAATTATTATCGTGTGCAGACGAGCGTCCACGACGCGATGGCCGACGTCATGAAGCAGGAGCAGGCCGTGCAGTCGGCGCCGAACATAGTCACCGTTTCACAGACTACGGCGCAGGACGTGACGAACATCGCCGCCGACGCCGCTCCCGTCGTGCGGCTGGTGAACAGCATTCTTGAGCAGGCTGTGCGCGAGAAGGCCTCCGATATCCATATCGAACCGACTGAATCGATGACGCGCGTCCGCTTTCGCATCGACGGCACGCTGTTCAGCAACATAGAGATCCCGAGCAACCTTCACCTGCCGCTCATCGCCCGCATCAAGATCCTCTCGGGGATGGATATCGCGGAAAAACGGCGTCCGCAGGACGGGCGTATCCTGATCAAGGTCGCGGGCTCGCGGATAGACCTGCGCGTCTCGACGCTTCCCTCCATTTTGGGGGAGAAGGTGGTGCTGCGGCTACTCGACCAGAGCAACGACCGTATCGGGATGGAGAGGCTCGGCTTCAGCGACGTTCAGCAGGAGATGCTGCGCGAGGCGATACGGGCTTCAAACGGCATCGTGCTGGTGACCGGCCCCACGGGGTCCGGCAAGTCGACGACGCTCTATTCGCTGCTTGAAATACTGAACGACCCCTCAAAGAATATCATCACATTGGAGGACCCCGTCGAATTTACGATCGCCGGCCTCACACAGATACAGATAAACGAGAGGATCGGCCTCACCTTTGGGAGCGCCCTCCGTTCTATCCTGCGCCAGGACCCCGACATAATAATGGTCGGAGAGATCCGCGACACGGAGACAGCCCACCTTGCGGTGCGCGTCGCCCTCACGGGACACCTGGTCCTCAGCACTCTGCACACGAACGACGCGCCGACCGCCATCAACAGGCTCGTCGATATGGGGGTGCCGCGCTTCCTGCTCGCCTCCTCGCTGCGCGCCGTGCTTGCCCAGCGACTTGTAAGGAGCCTCTGTCCGCACTGCAGAGAGAGGCTGTTCGTCAACGCGGCGATGGAGGCGGAGACCGGCATCCCGGAGGGTACCGCGGTCTACGGGCCTAAGGGCTGCCCAGAGTGCCGCTTCACGGGCTATAAGGGACGCACCGTGATCGCCGAGGTAATGATGATTGACAATACGCTGCGTGCGATGATAAACGACGGCGCCTCGGAACAGGAGCTGCGCGACTACGCGCGCCGTTTCGGGATGATAACGCTGCGCGAGGACGCGCGCCGCAAGGTCGAAGAGGGCGTTACGAGCATCGACGAGATGCTGTTTACAACGATAATTGATTAGAGGAGCCTGCCAAAATGACGGGATTTGTCCTGAAAGATACTCTGATAAGAGGAATAAACAGCTGTGCGAGCGACGTTCACTTGAGCGTCGGGGACGTGCCGATGCTGCGGATAGACGGAAACCTTGTGCGCATCCCGGAGGCCCAGCCTCTGGCCGAAGATGATATGCGCCAGGCGGTCAGCGAGCTGCTGACTGAGAGCCAGATCGAACGTTTCAACAAAGAGCGGGAATATGATTTCAGCTTCGGCCTCGACATGGGGGTGAAGGAGCAGCGTTTCCGCGCCAATTTCTCATATGAAAAGGGCTGTCCCGCGCTCGCGCTGCGCGCCATCACCTCAAATATCCGCACGATGAAGCAGCTGGGGCTGCCGGACGACCTTAAGGTGATGACGAAGAAGAATAACGGCCTCTTTCTTGTCACCGGACCGACCGGCTCCGGCAAGTCGACAACGCTCGCGGCGATCATCCAGGAGATAAACCTCACGCGTTCGGTGCACATCGTGACCGTCGAAGATCCGATAGAATACCTCTATACCTCCGAGGTCGCGCTCATACACCAGCGCGAACTCGGACGCGACACGAAGACCTTCGCCGAGGCGCTGCGCCGCGCGATGCGCCAGGACCCGGACGTGATAATGATCGGCGAAATGCGGGATCTTGAGACGATCTCGGCGGCGATCACAGCCGCCGAGACGGGGCATCTCGTGCTCGCGACTCTGCACACGCGCGACGCGGCGCAGAGCATCGACCGTATAATCGACGTATTCCCCCCCTATCAGCAGCAGCAGATACGCATCCAGCTGGCCTCGATGCTGCTCGGGGTCCTTTCACAGCAGCTGATCCCTCTTGAGGGGATACCGGGTCGGGCGGTCGCCACCGAATACCTTGTCGCGACAAACGCCGTGCGCAATTATATCCGCGAGGGAAAGAGCTCGCAGATAAAAAACGTCATTCAGACCGGTTCGGCGCTCGGAATGCACACGATGGACCAGGATCTCGCCAGCCTCTGTCAGAAGGGCATGGTCGGTAAAAGAGAGGCTTTGGCCCACGCCTACGATGTAGAGAGTTTCAACCGCTATATGATATAGATGGGAAAACGTAGCGGCTCCTTACTTGCGGAGGCGGTCGTTGCCATGTTCACCGCGCTGGTCGTTTTGATCGCCGCCTCTTCCATGCTGAGCTCGGCCGTGAAGCTGGCCGAGAGCGGAAAGCGGCGGCTGGAGGCGGAGAGGAGGGCCGGTGAGGTGATAGCCCTTTTAGTTGCGGGCGGCGCGGATGAACTGTCCTCGTTTGAAACAGAGCGCCGCGTGATCCCCGGAGGCGTCTCCGTGCGGCTCTACAGTATCCCCGTCGGAAATAATGGATCGGTCGCTGTCGTCTGGCCTGAACACGGGCGCTGACCGCCGTGCGGCTTTCACGCTGGCAGAGTGCCTTGTTGCGCTCATGGTTATCTCTGTCATCCTCTCTCTCTTCTTTTCGCCCTTCAAGGGCGCTCTTTATGTCTGCCGCGCCTTCGTCGACCGCAGGGTGGCGGAATCGCGTATCTGGACGGCCTGCGGCATATTGCGCGGCCCCATTTTCTATTGCGCGCTGGGTATCCCCGGAGACGCCGGCGAATACAAAAAGGGGTTCGGTTCACAGCTGGGGGCTCCGTTCAGTTGGGACGGCCCCGTCTCGGTGACGTCGGATAAAAACGGCCGCTCCAACGGCTGTTTGCGTCTCGCTTACGCCTATCCTGAGCTTTGCCGCACGCGGCAGGAGGGCGGTGTGGGAAAAGTCGCCGCGAGGATAAGTTTTGACACGGCTCCGAACCGCGATCACTTTGACCTTGACCTCTACGACAAGTCCAAATCCGTGAAGAATTGGGTCCTCTTTGAGAACTGCCGCCCGCGGAGATCGCTGCTTCTCGTAACAAAGGCCTCCGGCTCTGAACTCGAACTCAAAAATTATGGGGCGGAGGAGGCCGTCGTTTCCAAGGGCGAGCGGCTGCTGCTATTCCGCGCGATGGAATGCTGGGCGTGGGATGATAAGCTCTATACGAAAGATTTTCGCACGACGGGCGACCAGCCGCGGGAGAACGGTATCTGTGACATCCGTTTTTATCTCGACGACGGAAAAAACCTGCTTACGGTCTATCTGGTGGCGCGCGGCGGCGACGAGACTCTCGCGCCGGGGCGTATCGTCGGAGAGGAAAATTGCCGTGAAGAGATACTCGCGCAGTGGCGCGGCCGTTCGCGGCATATCCTTTACTGCGCGAAGTTCAGCTGGCCGCTGCCGAATGTCCGCGGCCCCTGATCTTGCCCCGCGCGGCTGATGAGGGCGGGAAATGCGTAAGTTGGCTCTTCCGGATGATATTATTTGTTTATAATATTTGATAAGTCAACACATTTTATGTTATGATTCTATGGCATAGTCAGGAAATGATATATGTGGGCATGAGGCATGCTCATACGAGTACAGGGAGGCATTTTTATGGCACAGATAGTCGATACTAGTGATTTCCGTCCCGGTTTGAAGATCAAATGGGAGGGCGGGATGTGGGTTCTTCTCGAATGTTCGCATCATAAAATGGGAAGGGGCGGGGCGATAGTCCGCGGAAAGCTCCGTAACCTTGAGACCGGTTCGAGCGTCGACCAGTCCTTCAAGTCCGGCGAACGTTTTGAGAGGATCGTCTTTGACGAAAGGCCCGCGCAGTATCAGTACAAGGACGGAGAAGACTTCGTCTTCATGGATATGGAATCGTATGATCAGGTGACGCTGTCTCCCGATATTCTCGGCGATATGGTGAAGTTTCTTATAGACGACCTTGAAGTCAGCTTTGATATGTACGAAGGGCGCGTAATGGGGATCGAACTCCCGAACCAGGTGACGATGAAGATCACCGACACGCCGCCCGGATTTAAGGGCGATACGGCCTCCGGCGGCGGCAAGCCCGCGACGACGGAAACTGGCCTTGTAGTTACTGTTCCGTTCTTTGTGGAAAACGGCGAGGAAATAGTCGTAGACACAAGGACGGGAGAGTATTTAGAGCGAGCGAAGAAGTAAACCGGGCACAGGTTTCTTCCGCATTCGCATAATCCAACAGGAGGGATTCAAATGAGCGCACGTGAGAAAATAGCATATTTGAAGGGGCTTATCGACGGACAGAATTTAACGGCTGATTCGCCTGACAAAGCAAAGTTTTACACCGCATTGGTCGATGCACTGGATTCCCTGGCTGTTGCAATTGAGGATCACGAAGAGGTACATGAGGAGCTCAATGCCTACCTCGAACAGCTTGACGAGGATGTCTCGGATCTCGAAGATGAGATCGACGCGCTTTGCGAGGATGAGGATGATGACGAGTGCTGCCATCACCATCACTATGATGATGACGACGAGGAAGACTACGAGGATTTCGACGAAGAGGAATATGAGTCGGTAACATGCCCGAACTGCAATAACGATTTCTACTTTGAACCGGCGATGTATGACGAAGAGGAAGACCTTGTCTGCCCGCACTGCGGCAAGCCATTCAAACTTCCGGAAGATTAGGCGCGCTGGTCTCCTGTTTCGTACCCCCGTGTACGGATCAGGGACGTTCATCGTTTTTTAGAGTTGAAGATATTGGGGATCTTGTATTGAGGGAGGAATTGCGGCATGGTTGAATCAATGAACGAAGATTTCAATGTTGAAGAAAAGCAGGAGACTGAACCCGGTCTCGGCCAGACGAATCTTGAGGGGAAGGTACGCATCTCCGAAGACGTCATCGCGCAGCTTGCGACCAAGGCGCTGAACAGCGTCGAAGGGGTATCCCCGGCCAGCCCAGGATTGATGGCAAACCTCAGGCTCGGACGCAAGACGGTGAACGGAGTCCGCATCTCGATCTCCGACGGCGATTCCCCCGAGATCGTAGTCGACGCCTATATCTCCGTAAAGTACGGCCTGCGGATTCCCGACGTCTGCTGGGACGTCCAGGAGGCTATCAAGGAGCAGGTGGAGCGCTACACGGGATACTCGATCAAGGGCGTAAATATCTACGTTCAGGGTATCACCTTCGCGGAAAAGAAGACCACCGACGGCGAAGAGGCTGACGGGATCGATCCGCTCAACGTTGAAGGGGCCTGATTTAACAGCGTTTAACTACCAAGAAGGCCGGTTTGCTATGACCGGCCTTCTTTTTTGAGAGGCGGTGCAGAGCATGCTGTTTCTATGGACAACGACAAAACTTGGCAAGATATGGGTGGACGGCGACGCGATAAAATTGATCATATCGAAGCGTCTCCCACAGGAGCTTTACGTGCAGGAGATATCGTTTATCGGCGAAAAGAATCTCCTCAACGCCTATATAGCGGCGCCCGAGGACACGAATCTTGAGACGAAGAGCGCCCTTGAGAGGCGCTTTGAGGGCATATTCAACAAGTCCGGCATCGCGGTGCAGCTGAATTGGGTGAATATCGCCCCGCAGGATAATAGGAAGACGACGCCGGTATGGATGCTGCCGCTCTTTTGGGCCGCCGCGGCTGCCGGCATCACGGCGCTTTTCCACATGGGCATCAGGGGGATACTTTGGTCTATCTTCTCAGCCGTGGTCGGATATGGAGTCGCCTGGGTCCTTATCACGGACGATGGGCAGAGGCAGATAGCGGCGTTGAAAGAACATTTCAGGAGATGATTTTTTGGTGATGTCCCGTAGGGCGCGGCTGCGCCACAGGGCGCGAGAGGTCGCGCTGCAATTGGTGTATATGCTTGACATGAGGCCGGATACCCCGCCGCAGGAGGCGCTTGAGACGCTCTCCGCCGACGAGGCCCTTGAGCTTTTCAGCGCGGAGCTTGCGGAAGAGGGGGCGGACTCTCCGGACAAAGAGAAGTTCCCCTCCGTATCTTCCTTTGACCTCGCGCTCTCCGAGGCGGAGCGGGACGAGGTGCTGGCCTACGCTACGGAGCTCTTCCGCGGCGTGCGGAGCAATTCCGCGAAGCTGGAAGAGATCATCCGCGTCAACATGGAGAGCAAATGGCGTCCGGAAAGGCTTGTCGCGATCGACAAGGCCGTCATATCGCTGGCCCTTTACGAAGGTGTGCTGGCACAGAATGTCCCGGTGAACGTGGCGATATCCGAGGCGGTGGAGATCGCCAAGGCCTTTGGCACGGAAGAGTCCGGACGCTTCGTAAACGGAGTGCTTGGCCGCATAGTGCGCAGCGACAATGAACAGCAGTAAAAACGTTATCGTGACGGTAGACGAGATGACGGCCTCCGTGAGGGAGGCGCTCTTTCGCGAACCGTCGCTGCAGAATCTTTCCGTACGCGGCGAGCTGCTCGGCTTTAAACTCCACACCAGCGGGCACGCCTACTTTACGCTGCTAGGCGCAAATTCACGCGTCGCCTGCGTATTATTCCGCTCATACGCCAACTCGGTGCTCGTCTGGCCGAAGGATGGCGACGAGGTGCTCGTGCGCGGCAAGATAGACGTCTACGGCGCCCGCGGCTCCTATCAGATCTACGCGACGACGTTGCTGCCGCTGGGGGCCGGCGCGAAGGCGCGCGCCAAAGAGGCGCTGCGGCTGCGCCTTGAGCAGGAGGGCATATTTGATCCCCGCCTCAAGAGGCCGCTGCCGCGTTATCCGGAAAGGGTCGCCGTGATCACCTCGCCGACCGGAGCCGCGCTTCAGGATATTTTAAAGCTTCACTCTCTGAGATTCCCCTGCGCGGAGCTGATCGTGATCCCGAGCCTTATGCAGGGGCTCGGCGCTCCCGAGGAGATCGTCCGCGCCTTTGAGCTGGCGCGGCGTATCCGCGGGCTTTCCTGCGTTATGCTCGCGCGCGGCGGCGGGAACCGCGACGACCTCGACATCTTCGACAACGAATCTGTGGTCCGCGCGATCCGGCTTTCTCCCGTGCCGGTGATAACCGGATTGGGACACCAGATAGACAGCACTCTTGCAGACATGGCGGCCGACGCGGCGGCGCCCACGCCGTCTGGGGCGGCGGAGCGGCTTTTTCCTGACGGGAAAGCGCTCGACACCGCGCTGCTGAGCGCCGCGCGCAATATGCGCGGAAGGCTTGAGACGCGCATCGGCTTTATGGATAAAAATGTCGCCGCCACGAAAGAGCGTCTGGACAGAGACATCGTCAGAGGTCATCTGCAGCCGGCCGCCGATTTCGCCGCGCGAGCCGCGGATTCGATCAGGGACGCGATCTCCCGCAGGCTCAGGGACGAGTGCTCCGGCCTCGCCGCCTTTGCCGCGCGGCTCGCGAACCTTTCGCCGCTTTCGCTGCTGGCGAAGGGCTACAGCATCTGCACCGACCTCTCCGGCACGGTGATACGCTCCGCGGCCTCCTTGAAGGCCGGCGACGCCGTGAGGATCATCTTAAACGACGGCAGCGCCGAAGCGGTGGTGAAAGAGGTTTCAAATAAGACCTTTTCGAGGGGGGCTGAATGATATGCTGCCCGCGACGATAGAGTGGAAGGATGGGAAGCTGCGGCTGCTCGACCAGCGGCTGCTCCCGAGCAGGACGGAATATGCGGTCTGTGAGAGCGCGGAGGATACCGCCCTCGCGATAGAAAACATGACCGTCCGCGGGGCTCCCGCCATTGGAGTGGCCGCGGCCTACGGCCTGGTCCTCGCGCTTAAGAACGAAGATTTCGCGGAGGCGGCCGAACGCCTCGCCGCGACGCGCCCCACGGCGGTGAACCTCTTCTGGGCCATCAAACGCATGAGAGAACTTTGGCTTGAAAACAGGAATAAAGATAACGGCGAACTATACCTTATTATGGAGAATGAGGCGCTGACGATCCATAACGAGGATATCGAGATAAATAAAAGCATCGGACGCTTCGGAGCGTCCATACTGCCCGACCGCGGCGCGGCGATAACGCACTGCAACGCAGGGGCGCTGGCGACGGCGGGATATGGAACGGCGCTCGGAGTCTTCCGCGCCGCCGCCGAGGCGGGAAAACGGATCAGGATATACGCCGACGAGACGCGCCCGCGCCTTCAGGGCGGCCTGCTTACCGCCTATGAACTTCAGCAGGACGGTTTTGACGTTACGGTGATCACCGATTCGATGGCCGCTTTCCTGATGTCGCGCGTGAAGATCGACGCCGTAGTCACCGGCGCGGACCGCGTGGCGATGAACGGCGACGCCGCGAACAAGATCGGCACCTACGGCCTCGCGATCGCGGCGAAGCGGCACGGAGTGCCCTTCTACATCGCCGCGCCGCTCTCGACCTTTGACGCGGAGTGCGCCTGCGGAGCCGATATCCCGATCGAGGAGCGCTGCGGGAACGAGGTCCGCGCCATCGGCGGTGTTTGTGTGATCCCGGAGGAGATCAAGGTATGGAATCCGGCCTTTGACGTCACGCCGAATGAACTTATCGCGGGAATCATTACGGAGCGCGGCATTATCCGCGCGCCGTATGCTGAAAATATAGAAAAATTTTTCCGGGGAGGAAATAATAGAAATGAGAAATGAATTCAAGATCGCGGATATAAGTCTTGCTCCGGAGGGACGCCGGCGCATGGAGTGGGCCTGGGAATACATGCCCGTGCTTCGGCTCATCGCCGAAAAAGAGGCTCCCGCGCAGCCGCTCGCCGGCGTGGTGGTGGGAACCTGCCTTCACCTCGAGGCGAAGACGGCCTGCCTGCTGAAGGTGCTCCGCCAGCTCGGCGCTACGGTCGTCACCGCCGGCAGCAACCCGCTTTCGACGCAGGACCCGATATGCGCGGCTCTCGTTGAAGAGGAGGTCCACGTCTTCAGCCGCCGCGGGATGACGGCCGAGGAATACGGCGAGAACCTCCGCGAAATGCTTAAATGGGACCCGCAGGTGATCATCGACGACGGCGGCGACGTGGTGACGATGATAATCGAAGAGCGTCGCGACCTCATCAAAAATATCCTCGGCGGCTGCGAGGAGACGACCACCGGCATCAAACGCCTCAAGGCGATGGCCGACGAGGGCGTGCTGCCCTTCCCGATGCTGGCCGTCAACGACGCGCAGAGCAAGCACCTTTTCGATAACCGCTACGGCACGGGACAGTCGGTGTGGGACGCGATCCTGCGCACTACCAATCTTATCGTTGCCGGCAAGAACGTCGTCATATCCGGCTACGGTTGGTGCGGCAAGGGCGCTTCAAAGCGGGCGGCCGGGCTCGGCGCGCGCGTCATCGTTGTCGAGGTCGACCCGCACCGCGCGCTCGAAGCGCTGATGGACGGTTTTGAGGTGATGGATATGAACGCCGCGAGCAAAGTGGGCGATGTCTTCATCACCGTTACGGGAAACACTAAAGTGATCCGCCGGGAGCATTTTGAAAATATGAAGGACGGCGTCCTGCTGGCGAACGCCGGACACTTTGACGTCGAGGTGTACGTTCCCGACCTTCGCGCCATCGCCGTTGAAACGCGGCAGTCGCGCGACAATATAGAGACCTTTGTGACGGCGGACGGCCGCAGGCTCCATCTGCTCGGCGAGGGACGCCTCGTCAATCTTGCCGCCGGCGACGGACATCCCGTTGAAATAATGGATCTCAGCTTCGCGATGCAGCTGCTGTCGTCGCTTTACATCGCGAACAACAGGCTCGCGCCGGGGCTCTACAACGTACCGGAGGAGCTTGACCGCCGCATCGCCGAGCTCAAGATTGAATCTCTCGGAATAACGATTGAAAAACTCACGCCGGAACAGGAAGAATATATGGCGAGCTGGAGGGAATAAAATGCAGAATCTCTATCGTGATGTGATCGTATGGGACGGAGAGTCGAAGGGCGCGCGCCGCTGCGACGTGCGCACCGAGGGCTCGCGGATCGCGGCCGTCGAACCGGCCGGCACCTTCCGCTACGGAGCGGCCTATGAGGGGCGCGGCAGGACGGCGCTTATTCCCGGCTTCGTCAACGCGCACGGACACGCGGCGATGACGCTGCTGCGCGGTCTCGGCGAGGAGCTCCCACTCATGGAATGGCTTCAACAAAGGATCTGGCCCGTGGAGAACAGGCTTAACGGAGACCTCGTCTACGCTGGGACTCAGCTCGCGATCATGGAGATGCTCTCGACGGGGACGACCTGCTTCGCCGATATGTATTTCTTCATGGACCGCGTCGCCGAGGCGGCGCTGGCGGCCGGCATGAGAGCCGGGCTATGCCGCGGCATCGTCGGAGGCGCGGACGGCGCGGAGAAGCTCGCGGAAAACCTGAAGCTCGCGCGGGACTACAACGGCGCGCAGGGACTTGTCAACGTGCAGCTGGGGCCGCACGCTCCCTACACGGTACCCTTTGAGCTTATGAGGGATGTCGCCGACGCGGCGAAGGAAAACGATCTCGCCGTCCAGCTCCACTGGCTTGAGACGACAAGCGACTGGACCCTCTCTGAATCTTCAAAGAGCATGACGCCGGAGGAGTTCCTTGATAAGACCGGCCTGACCGGAGTCAAGCGGCTGCTCCTCGCGCACTGTGTCTGGATAGAAAAGGATAAACTGCCCTTCTACGCGCGCCCCAATATAACGGCGGCGCACAATCCGAAGAGCAACTGGAAACTCGGCAGCGGCACGGCTCCCGTGGCGGCGATGCAGAGGGCCGGAGTGACGGTCTCCATCGGTTCCGACGGCGCTTCGAGCAACAACCGCCTCGACATGTGGGACGAACTCCGCTTCGCGGCGCTTGCCCAGAAGGGCGCGAACATGGACCCGACGTTGCTCTCCGCGGAGGATGCCCTGCGCATGGCGACGGTGAACGGGGCGCGTGCTCTCGGATTTGAAAAGACGGGACTCATTAAGGAGGGATACACGGCGGACTTCATGCTGATCGACCTCGACCAGCCGCACTATGTCGGCTGGGACCTTGAAAATCTGCCTGGTTGCCTCGTATACGCCGGCTCCTCGGCGGACGTGAGGACGACGGTCGTCGCCGGCGAGACGCTCTATCACATGGGCGCCTTCACAAAGATGGACGCCGAAAAGGTCATGAACGACGCCCGCGCGGCGAGGCAATATCTCACCAGCGCCGAATAATGATCTGAATAATATTCGCAGAGGGCGGATATGGATTATAATAATCAATTAGATTAAAAACTATTGGGGGCAATCTTTATGGAACGCCGCAGCGGCAAAGAGTTACGCGAACTGTTTTTGAAATTTTTTGAGGAAAAGGGATGCAAAAGGTATCACAGCTTTTCGCTGGTGCCTGACGACCCGACCCTCCTTTTTACGATAGCGGGCATGGTGCCTTTCAAGCCGTATTTCCTCGGCTTGAAGACGCCTGAGGTGACGCGCGCGACGACCTCGCAGAAGTGCGTGCGCACGAACGACATCGAGAACGTCGGACGCACGGCGCGCCATCATACGTTCTTCGAGATGCTGGGCAACTTCAGTTTCGGCGATTACTTCAAGCCCGAGATCATCCCCTGGGCCTGGGAATTTCTCACCGAGCGCGTCGGCCTCGACCCGAACCGCCTCTACGCGACGGTCTATCTTGACGACGACGAGGCTTTCGATATCTGGCACGAAAAGGTCGGGCTGCCGAAGGAGCGCATCTTCCGCCTCGGCGCGGATGACAACTTCTGGGCCGCCGGCCCGGTCGGCCCCTGCGGCCCCTGCTCGGAGATAATCTATGACCAGGGCGAGAAGTTTTCCTGCGGCAAACCGACCTGCACGGTCGGCTGCGACTGCGACCGCTATCTTGAGATATGGAACCTTGTCTTTATGCAGTATAACCGCGACGAGGCCGGCAACCTCACGCCGCTGCCCCATAAAAATATAGACACCGGCATGGGCCTCGAAAGGCTGGCGTCGGTCGTTCAGCGCGTCCCCAACGATTTTGAGACGGACCTTTTCCGTCCGATCATGGACAAAGCCTGCGAACTCGTCAACGTCAAGTACGGAGAGGACCCGAAGAGAGATATGGCGGTCAAGGTCATCTCCGACCACATCCGCGCCTCGGCGTTCATGATCGCCGACGGCATCCTTCCCGCGAACGACGGCACGGGCTACGTGCTGCGCCGGCTCATCAGGCGGTGCGTGCGCTACGGGCGGCTGCTAGGCATCGAAGAGCCGTTCCTTACTAAGCTGCTGCCCGTCGTGCGCGAATCTATAGGCGACGAATATCAGGAGCTGAAGGAACAGGCCGCGACGATAGAGCAGGTGCTGAGCCTTGAAGAGGAGCGCTTCTCGCGCACCTTGGCGCAGGGCAGCGACCTTCTGGATTCGGAAATAGCAAAACTTGAAGCCGGCAAAGAAAATAAGCTGCCCGGTGACGTTGCGTTCGTTCTTTACGACACGTTCGGTTTCCCGCTCGAACTCACGGAGGAGATCTGCGAAGAGCGAGGCATCTCAGTGGATAAGGACGGCTTCGAGGCGGCGATGGAGGAGCAGCGCGAGCGCGCCCGCGCCTCAAGCAAACAGACGAGCAGCGTCATCTCAAAGAACGTCTATACGGAGCTCGCGGATAAGATCGCCCCGAGCCCCTTCTGCGGATATACAGAGGTGAAGTGCGAAGCTCAAGTCAAAGCGATAATCATCGACGGAGAACTTGCCGAGAGCGCCGCGGCCGGCGCAGAGGCCGACATCGTCCTCAGCGATACCCCGTTTTACGCCGAAAAGGGCGGCCAGGTGGGAGACACCGGAACGATAACGGCCTCCGGCATGACGTTTGAGGTGGCTGACACCGTCTATCCGGTGGCGGACCTCATCGTCCACCGCGGCAAGGTCCTCTCCGGCGTCGTAAAAACGGGCGACGGTGTGACCGCTGAAATAAACGCGGAACGCCGCGCCGAGATACAGCGTCACCACACGGCGACTCACCTTATGCACGAGGCGCTCGCGCGCGTGCTCGGCAAGCATGTGCGGCAAGCCGGTTCTATCGTGACGCCGACCTTCCTGCGCTTCGACTTCAACCACTTTGCGCCGGTGACGCTCGACGAACTGCGCGAGGTGGAGGGCATCGTCTACGCCGAGGTGCTGAAAAACAAGCCCGTCGTTACCACCGTGATGGCGATAGAAGAGGCGAAGAAGACGGGCGCCCGCGCGCTTTTTGACGAAAAATACGGGGACGAGGTCCGCGTGCTGGATATAGAGGACTTTTCAACAGAACTTTGCGGCGGGACTCACGTTAAAAACACGGGAGAGATCGGCCTTGTGAAGATCCTCCGCGAGGAGGGCATCGGCTCCGGCATCCGCCGTATAACGGCGGTCGCGGGATCGTCTTCGCTGCCCCTTTTCCAGTCGTTCGGCCTCGCGGTCACTTCGCTCGTGACTATGGTCGGCGGGGATATTGAATCCCTGATGTCCAAGGTCGAGTCGATGGTCGACGAAAAGAAGGTGCTTGAGCGTAAAAACCGTGAGCTTCAGGTGAAAGCCGCGATGTCCGATATAGAGAACAGCGTGAGGCCGAAGGCCAACGCCGGCGGCGTCGACCTTATCGTCGAGAAGTTTGAGAATATCACGCCCGATCTGCTGCGGCAGATCGGCGACCGGATACGCCAGAAGTATCCGAACGCGCTGATGCTGCTCGCCGGCGTCGGCGAAGAAAAGCACGTCGCCTTTACCGCGATGGCTTCGCCCGATATCGTGAAACTCGGGGCGAACGCCGGTTCGCTGCTGAAAGCGGTGGCCGCCGAGATGGGCGGCAAGGGCGGCGGAAGCCCGACGCTGGCGCAGGGCGGAGCGCCTAGCTCAAAGGATCTCGACAAGGCGTTCGCCGCCGCGCCGAAACTCTTTGAGGGGCTAATGGCAAAAGGAAAGTAATGCAGAGGATAATCGCTCTTGATATAGGATCTGTCAGGATCGGTGTCGCCGTCAGCGACCCCTTGGGCTTTTTTGCGCAGGGGGTCGCCGTGCTTGACGCTAAGGGCTGCTGGCTTTCCGATCTAGCAAAGATAGCAGGCGAGTACGAGAAGCCCAAACTTTTGATCGGCATGCCGCGCCGCACCGACGGCAGCGAGGGGCCGGAGGCCGTTCGTATGCGCGAGACGGCGAAGTCGGTACAGGAATATTTTCCAGACCTTGAGATCGAGTTCTGGGACGAGCGCTTTACGACGACCATCGCTCAGCAGGCGCTGCTGGAGGCGGACGTATCGCGCGCGGGAAGAAAGAAAAAGGTGGATAAGATAGCGGCCACCCTGCTTCTTCAAAGCTACCTGGACCGGGGCCGCTGATCGTATACGCCACCCGCGCCGCCGGCGCGCCTGTGGCGTCCGGCGGTTTGAAATTTTATCTTTAGTTATCTTTAGAAGGAAGGAATCAAGGAAATTTTGGAATTGCCCGTTGGAATCAAGATGACCCCCATGCTTGAGCAGTATGTGCACTGGAAGGACAAGTACCCGGACTGCCTTCTCTTTTTCCGCATGGGAGATTTTTACGAGATGTTCTTTGAAGACGCGAAGACGGCCTCCGCCGTGCTCGACATCACCCTTACCTCACGTTCCAAGGATTCGGAAAACCAGATACCGATGGCGGGCGTCCCCTTCCATTCAGTCGATTCCTACCTTGGCAGGCTTGTCTCCGCCGGCTTCCGCGTGGCGATCTGCGAGCAGATCACCGAACCGGACGGACGGACTCTCGTCGAGCGCAGCGTCACCCGCATCGTCACGCCGGGGACGTGGCTGCCGGAGAACTCCGACGGCGACGGAAAGATCGCGGCCTGTCTCTTCGATGGCAGGAACCTCTCTCTGGCGCTGCTGGATTCCGCGAGCGGCGCCCTGCGCGCCGGTACCTTCTCCTTTGAGGGCGGAGTTTCGATCCTTTCGGCCTTTGCCCCCAACGAAGTGCTTCTGCGGCGCGGACAGATCGACCAGTTCCGCAAAAATTGTCCCTCTCTCGCCTCCTGCAACGCGGTGGAGCGCGACAGGGGGGATTTCGCTCCCGCGCAGGCCTCAGCTTGGCTCTGCCGCAAGTGGAATATATCGTCGTTGTCCGCGATGGGGCTCGACGATCGCGACGCGGCGGCGGGGGCGGCGGCCACCGCCGTCAAATACCTTGAGGAGACTCAATTTTCCAAGGCGTCGCACATAACCGCCGTCACGCCGATACTCCCGCGCGAAAACCTCATTCTTGACCAGAACACTCAGGCAAATCTTGAACTTATCGATCAGAGCGCGACCTCGCTGTTCTGGGTGCTCAACCGCTGCCGCACGCCGATGGGCAAGAGGATGCTTAAGGAGTGGATCACCTCGCCGTTGCAGGACATTGAAGCGATCGGGGCGCGCCAGGATATAGTCGAACGGCTGACGGGCGATCCGAGGCTCAGGTCGCGCCTGAGCGAGCTGCTCGCGGGCTGCCGCGATATGGGAAAATCGCTTTCCCGCATCACCCTTAAAATGGGTTCGCCCTCGGATATGCTGGTCATTAAGGAGACTCTCGACATCGTGCCTGAGATAAGGGCGATCGCCGCCGGGGAGGGGGCTCTCGCCGCCCTCATTCCCGCCTGTGACACCTCGGAGCTCGCGGCGCTGCTCCACGCGGCGGTAGCCGACTCGGTACCGCGCTTCTTGCGCGACGGCGGCGTCATCAAAAGCGGCTACGACGCGGAGCTTGATTCGTGGCGCAGCAAGGCGGAGGATTCCTCGTCGTGGCTCGCCGCCTTTGAGGAGGCCGAGCGCGCCAAAAGCGGCATAAAAAACCTGAAGGCCGGCGTCAACAAGGTCTTCGGATATTACATAGAAATACCGAAAGGCAGCGCCGACAGGGCTCCCCTGAATTACATACGCAAGCAGACGCTTGTGAACGCCGAGCGTTTCATCACCGACGAGCTGAAGGCCTTTGAGCGTGAAATGTTCAGCGCCGAGGGCGAAATGCTGGCGATAGAAGAGCGGATATACGCAGCCCTGGTGGACGAGGTGCTGGCGCAGGCCTCATCGATACAGCGCACGGCGAATTTCCTCGCCGAGCTTGACACGCTGCTGTCGCTTGCCGCCGTCGCCGCCGAGCAGGGATACTGCCGCCCGCGGATGGACATGAGCAAGGATTTCGTCGTTCGCGGCGCCAGGCACCCCGTCGTCGAGGTGACTCTCGGCAAGAACCCGTTCACGCCGAACGACTTCAACTTCAGCGCCGAAAACGGACGCCGGATCGCCCTCATTACGGGGCCGAATATGGCCGGTAAATCTACCTATCTGCGCATGGCGGCGCTGATCGCGGTGATGGCCCATATGGGTTCCTTCATCCCCGCCGAGAGCGCGCGCATCGGGCTGATCGACCGCGTATTCACGCGCATCGGCGCGCGTGACGAATTGGCGCGCGGGCAGAGCACCTTCATGGTGGAGATGGTGGAGACGGCCAATATATTGCGCCACGCCACGGACCGCAGCCTGATAATCCTCGACGAGGTGGGGCGCGGGACTTCGACTTATGACGGCCTAAGCATCGCCTGGTCGGTAGTCGAATTTTTACAGGGGCAGGAGCACGCCCAGCCGCGCGTATTTTTCGCGACCCATTATCACGAACTTACCCAGCTCGCGGACCTTCTCCCGGGGATAGTCAACCTCAGCATGGGAGTTGAAGAGGGCGAGCACGGCGTGGTATTCCTCCATAAGATCGTCGAAGCGCCATCCGACCGCTCCTACGGGATAGAGGTGGCGCGTCTTGCCGGGGTCCCCGCCGCAGTGCTGCGGCGCTCCGAGGAGCTGCTTGCTAAATTTGAGGAAAAGGGCGCGGAGAAAAACGAGGAGATAAAGAATTCGCAGCAGAACCAGCTCACGCTTTTTGACGTGCGTCAGGAGGCGATCCTCGAGGAGCTTTCCGTCTGCGACCCGAACAATATGACGCCGCTGGCGGCGCTCGAGCTGGTCTGCCGCCTGCGCGAAGAGAGCAGAAAGGTACTTGGATTCAAATGATAAAGAAGCTCGCCCCCGACATTTCAACGAGGATCGCCGCCGGAGAGGTGATAGAACGTCCCTCGTCCGTCGCGAAGGAACTGATAGAAAATTCGCTCGACGCGGGAGCCCGCACGATTTCGATACAGACGGAACAGGGCGGCAAGAGCTCTTTCGTCATCGAGGACGACGGCTGCGGCATCCCCTGCGCGGAGCTGCCGCTCGCGCTTGAGCGCTACGCGACGAGCAAGATAACGGACATCGAAGACCTTGAGAGGATATCGACCCTGGGGTATCGCGGGGAGGCGCTCGCGAGCGTCGCCGCCGTCTCGCGGATGGAGATACGCAGCAAGACGGACGGAGCCGGCACCGGCGGCCTCATCCGCTGCGAGGCGGGCGTGATAACCCTGCACACGGAGACGCCGGCGAAGCCGGGGACGCGGATACAGATAGACGACCTGTTTTTCAACCTGCCCGCGCGCCGTAAATTTCTTAAGACCTCGTCGGCGGAGCTGCGCAGGATCGTCCAGATCGTCAACGACTACGCGCTGATACATCCCGAGGTGACCTTCCGCCTTTACGAGGAGAATAAAAAGATCCTTGAATATACGGGGGCCGGTAGTGTGGAGGAGACGCTGCTGCGCCGCTGGGGCCTACAGACGAAGATATATCATTCCGAGTCGCGGAGCGGTCCTCTCTTCGCCCGCCTCTGGTGGAATCCGATCCCGGATTCGCGCCGCGTCGTGATCATGCTCTTCGTCAACGGGCGGCGGGTGCAGGACGCCGCGATACGCGCCGCTCTTTCCACCGCTGACGCCGCGGCTTACGGCGAATGGCTCGTACTTCTCGACCTCCCTCCGCAGGATGTCGACGTCAATATCCATCCGACGAAGGAGGAAGTGCGCTTCCGCCGGAGCGGCGACGCCTTCAAGATCGTTTATGACAACGCAAAGGCGATCTTCGCGCAGCGGCATTCGATCGCCGCGCCGCCGATGCCGCCCGGCGGGGCCGAGGCTTTTCTGACGCCGCCGCGGGCCGCCTTCGGAACGGAGCCCTCTTCCGCGCAGGCGTCATACAGCCCGGACGGATGGAGCTTCCAGAAGAAGGGACCGTGGCGCGCCGCCAGCCCGCTGGGCGCGGAGGCGCAGGCGGAAAACATCTTCACGCCGGCGGAGGAAACGCCGCCGGACGAAGAAGAGTTTTTCTTCGATAAAAATTATGTCGGCCAGAGCGCCGAGGGTTTCCTGATTTTCGACTTTCCGGGGGCGCTCGCCGTGATGGACCCGCACGCGGCGCATGAACGCATCCTTTTTGAGGATATCTGCGAAAATTTCAAAGATAATATCGCGACGCAGTGGCTGACTCTGCCGATGGAGATACCGCAGGCGGCGGCCGCCGAGGCGGCGCTCTACGAAAAAGAGCTTGCCGCGCTCGGATTCCGCACGGAGGGCGGCAAGGTGACGGCGGTGCCCGCGATCAAGGGCAAAGGGCATCTCTCGCCGATCGACATGCTCCGCTCGGCTCTGCGCGGCCTGGAGGTCGAAAACGACCCCGCCAAACGCGACCGCGAGGTGTGGTGGCGCATGGCGCGCCTCGCCTGCCGCGACGCGGTAAAGCTGGGACGCCGTTTTGAGCCCGAGGAGGCCCTTGAACTGCTGCGCCGCCTCGAACGCTGCGACACACCGTATACCTGCCCGCACGGAAGGCCGACGGTATTCCTCATCGAAAATAAAAAACTACGCGACTGGTTTGAAAGATAATGGTTAAGAAAATTCCCGTTGTTGCGATAATCGGACCGACCGCGGTCGGCAAGACGGAGTTCAGCCTCGCGCTTGCCGCCAGGCTGAATGCCGAGGTCATCTCTGTCGACTCGCGCCAGGTCTACCGTTATCTCGACGTCGGCACGGACAAGGTCTCGCGTGAGATCCGGCGCGAGGTGATCCACCATCTGATCGACGTCGTCGACCCCGATCAGATATATTCCGCCGCCGACTTCGCGGAGGATACTGAGGACGCCGTGAGCCGGATCATGGCCCGCGGACGCGCGCCGCTGCTGATCGGAGGCACGCCATTCTACTACCGCGCGCTTGCCGGAATGCTCTCGGAGGACCTGCCTAAAGATGAAAATATCAGGTCCCAGCTTGAAGAGGAGATAACGGGACGCGGGCTTCCCGCGCTGCATCAGGAGCTGCTTGAGATAGATCCCGAAGCGGGGGCCAGGATACATCGGAACGACCCCGTCCGCACCATGCGCGCCCTCGAAATATTCCGCATCACCGGCAAAAATGCGAGCTGGTGGTACGGGCGGCAGGGCAAGATAGAGTCTCCCTATGAAATATTGTATATCGGCCTGACGCGGCTGCGCGCCAATCTTTACCGGAATATAGAGCGCCGCGTCAAGGAGCAGTTCGCCAGCGGATATCCGGAGGAGGTCAAATGGCTGCTTGACAACGGCTATTCTCCGTCGCTTCCCGCCCTGCAGGGCTTTGGCTATCGCGAATTGGTGCGGTACATCGGCGGCGAATGCACCTTTCTTGAGGCGATCGAGGGCGACATCCGCTCGACTAAGGCCTTCTCTCGCCGGCAGATGACTTGGTTCAAGCATTTTGAGCCCGCTGTATGGTACGATTTTGACGAGGTATCGAAGGAGGACGCCCTAAAAGACGTCGTCCCGCGCTGCCTCGCGCACCTGGAGGGCGGCGCGTGAGGATCATAACCGCCGACCCGACGGGGCTCTGCTTCGGCGTAAAACGCGCGATAACGACACTTGAGGAAGAGCTGAAGAAAGGTCGCCGGGTCTTCGCGCTGGGCAGCCCGATACATAATCCGCAGGAGATAGCGCGTCTCGAGAAACAGGGGCTCGTCGTCGTCGATTCGCCGGAAGAGGTGCCGGAGGGCGCGGTATCTTTTGTGCGGGCGCACGGAGTAACGCCGGAGATATTTGAATTGCTGCGCGAAAGAAGCGCGAAAATGGTCGACGGGACATGTCCTTTTGTAAAAACGGCTCAGGAAAGAGCACAAACCCTTTCCCAAGATGGCTATATCGTGATAATATTAGGAGACGCCTCCCATCCGGAGGTCAAGGGTATTATGGGCTATGTTTCCGGAGAGGTCCGCGTGCTGGCATCGGCGGGAGAGATCCCTCGCGAATTGTACGGCAGGCGCTGCGGCATATTGAGCCAGACCACGCAGCGCGTGGAGACATTTGCGGCGCTGGTGGGCGGATTTGCCTCTGTATCTCCTGAAATAAAGGTATATAATACGATATGCCGCGCGACTCTCGCGCGCCAACAGTCCGTCTGCCGGCTCGCGGAAGAGGCGGATGGCATCATAGTGCTGGGCGGCAGAAACAGCGCTAATACGCGAAAGCTCGCAGAGATCGCCTCCGGTTCAGGAGTGCCGACCTTGTGGATAGAACACGCGGGAGAACTGGAAGGGGGTTGGTTGGAAAATAAGGATACGATTGGAATAGCCGCGGGAGGCAGCACCCCCGACTGGCTGATAAAAGAACTGATCCAAAAATTAAAGATGATGTAAGCAGGAGGATGTTGGGAATGGTTGACGAGCTTCGTACAGAAGACGTAATGGAAACACAGGAAAAAGAAGAAACAATGGAAGAAATGATGCAGCAGTACGATGTGATGGGCGACTTCCACCGCGGCAAGGTCGTGGAGGGAACCGTCGTCGATTCACGTGAGGACGGCTGGCTCGTAGATGTAGGCTACAAATGCGAAGGCTTTCTTCCGCGCAAAGAATGGACTCACAGAGTTCTCGTAGAAGAGACTCCCGAGCCCGAGAACGGCGCCAAGGTCAGAGTGCAGATCACGAATATCGGACAGGGCGAAGACGCCCAGCTCGGTCTCTCACGCTGGCGCTGCGAATTTGACGAGCGTTGGAACAGGCTCGAAGCAGAGGCGGAGAACAACGAGACGATAACGGTAAAGGGAATCCGCAAGGTGAAGGGCGGCCTCATCGTAAGCTGCTGCGGCATCGAAGGATTCATCCCCATCTCTCATCTCACGCAGGAAGGGCATGGAGTGAACCCCGGAAAGCTCCTTGACCAGGAGTTCCCCGTGAAGCTCATCGAAAAGGACCGCAGAAAGCGCCGCCTCGTATTCTCACGCCGCAGCCTCATCGAAGAGGAACTCACAGGCATCCGCCAGGCCTTCTATGATCAGGTACATGAAGGCGACGTCCTTGAGGGCGATGTCAGCAGCATCACTTCCTTCGGTGTTTTCGTCAACCTTGGTGCGATGGAAGGACTTGTCCACATCAGCGAACTTTCATGGCAGCGCAACGCGAAGGCCAAAGAGATAGTCGCCAAGGGTGATCATGTCAAGGTAAAGGTCATCGGCATCGACAAGGAGAACAACAGGATCTCCCTCTCGATCCGCCAGACGCTTGACGATCCCTGGACGACGGCGGCCGAGCGCTGGACGCCCGGAAAAGTCACCGAGGGCACCGTCACCAACCTGACAGAATTCGGCGCATTCGTAGAAATAGAGCCCGGCGTAGAAGGACTTATCCATATCGGAGACCTCAGCTGGACGCGCATCAAGCACCCGAAAGAAGTCCTCAAAAAGGGACAGAAGGTCGAAGTTTCGATCATCGAGACCGATACGGAACGCAAGCGCATCAGCCTCGGCTACAAGCAGCTCAACGACCCCTGGAAGGATGCCGCCGAGAAGTACCAGAAGGATGCCGAAGTCCCCGTAAAGGTCGTCCGCATCGCTGACTTCGGAGCCTTCGTCGAACTTGAAGAGGGCATCGAAGGGCTCATCCACATCTCCCAGCTCTCGACACAGAGAGTGGAGAATCCCAAAGAAGTGCTTTCAGAGGGACAGGAAGTTACCGCCCGCGTTCTCGAAGTGAACCCCGTCGAGCGCCGTATCCGCCTCAGCCTGCGTCCCGCGAACGAAGAGCCCGTAAGACGCGCGCCGCGTGATGAATCTCACGATCAGCCCGCCTCCGGCGGAGCTCCTTCAAAGCGCGGCGAAGACCGTCCGCGCCGCCGCCGCCCCGAGGGCGGAGACCGGAGAAGGCAGGAAAGCTCCAACAGCCAGCTCCCGCAGGAAGAGATGAACTTCTCGATCGGAGACCTTCTCAAGCAGCGCGAGAAGGAAGAGGCCGAATAGGCTAAAGCCGGATCAAAATATACGGAGGCCCCGTTCATCTTGAGCGGGGCCTCTTTTTACGTTACAATAGGGCAAATATGAAGATACATGACAGGAGGTCAATTATGGCCCTTAGAGCTATATGCGTTTATCCCGATCCGGTGCTTCGCGAAGAGACGGAGCGGGTGGAAGATTTTGACGGGGAGCTGAAGTCTCTCATCGACGACATGTTCGAGACTATGTACGCCAGCGACGGGATAGGCCTTGCCGCGCCGCAGGTCGGGGTCACGAAAAAGCTCGTCGTCATAGATTATCATGGAGAAAAGTTTGTCCTTGTGAATCCCGAAGTTATCGAAGCGGAGGGCTCAGTGACGAACGAGGAGGGCTGCCTCAGCTTTCCCGGCATCTACGAGAAGGTCACGTCGCCGGAGAAACTTACGGTCGTCTATCAGGACGAAACCGGCGCTCCGCGGCGGCTCTCGCTCGACGGATTCACCGCCTGCGTCTTCTCCCATGAGATAGACCATCTGAACGGGCGTCTGCTTATCGACCGAGTTTCCCCGCTCAAACGCCAGTTCCTCAAGAAAAAAATCGCCAAACGGGCGGCGGAAAAATAATGGGCCGCCTTACAGTCGGGTTCATGGGCTCCGGGCGCTTTGCCTCCCGGTGTCTTGAAATAATATCCGAGCGTGTGCGCCCCGCGTGGGTGTTGACAAACGCGCCGAAAACCGCCGGACGCGGGCTCAAGTTCCAGAATACACCCGTATGGGAGCTTGCCGGGACGCTCGGGCTGCCCGTCCATACCACGGAAAAACTCGCTGCCGACCGTGAACGGCTCGCCTGGCTGGGGGACAACACCCCCGATGTGATGCTGGTGATAGATTTCGGCCATATCATAAAGGAGCCGGTGCTTTCGATGGCTCCTCTGGGGTGTCTGAACATCCATCCTTCCAGGCTGCCGGAATACAGAGGATCGGCCCCCATACAGCGGGCGCTGATGGATGGCAGGACGAAGACCGCGGTCTCCATATTCCGACTTGACGCGGGCATGGATTCCGGGCCGATACTCGCGCAGCCCGAGCTGGAGATATTGCCGGAAGACAATACCGCGACGCTGATGGAGAAGGCCGCCCTGCTCGGCGCGGGGACATTGCTTCATTACCTTTGCGAAGCCGCGCCGGAAGACTGGCATTTTACTCCGCAAAAAGAGGAAAATGCGACCGCGGCGCCCAAGATAGACAAATCTGAGGGAAAGATCGACTGGCGCGCCGACGGCGCCCGGGAGATCGTCAACAAGATCAGAGGGATCGGAAGCTCGCCCGGAGTATACTGCGCGGTACGGGGAAAACGCCTGCGCGTGCTTGCCGCGGAACCGCTGCCCTCTGTCGCCCGCGAAGCCGGCCGATGTGAGATCGTCGAGGGAATGCCAGTCATCGCCTGCCGCGAGGGGGCGCTGAAGCTCGTAGAGGTACAGCCGGAGGGTAAAAAGCCGCAGCGCGCGGCGGACTGGGCGCGCGGAGCCCGTATTGAAAAGGGCGAAGAGATTGGATAAGAGGTGCTTGTCTTGAGCGATTCTAAAAATCAATTGCGCAACATCGTGCGTTCCGAATGCAAGTATAAAGGACGCATCGTCGATCTTCGGGTGGACACCGTTAAGTTTCCCTCGGGCTCGGAGAAGGTTCGCGAGGTGGTGCTGCACAAATCCGCCGTGGCGGTCCTTCCCGTCAACGAGCGCGGGGAAATAGTCCTTGTCCGGCAGTACAGGCACGCGATAGACGAGGATATATACGAGATCCCCGCCGGGCTCGTCGAAGCCGGCGAGGACCCGCGCGAGACCGCGATACGCGAGCTTCAGGAAGAGGTCGGTTTCAGGCCGGGGCATATCGAGGAGATCGCGGAATTTTACAGTTCCCCCGGTTTTTGCACAGAGAAGATATTTGTCTACTACGCGACGGATCTTATATCATCAAAACTTCCCGCGGACGACGACGAGTACATAAAGGTATTTCCCTTCGCCCCAGAAGAGCTGGGAAAGATGATCGCCGAAAAGAAGATAAACGACGGCAAGACGCTGATGGCCTACTATTGGTATGCGGCCAGAGGAAGGCGGAAATGATCCGCCCCGTCGGAGGCGAGCTTGGAAAGACGATAGAACGTTTCACCGACTACCTCCGGCTCGAGCGCGGATGCGGAGAAAACACACAGCGCGCCTACAACTCGGACATGCAGATATGGCTCGCGCACTGCGAGGCGAACGGGCACGACCCGCTTGATATGCAGGCCGACGCCATCTCACGCTTCCTGCTGGCACAGCAGGGAGAGGGGCGCAAAAAATCATCGGTCCAGCGTCTGGGAGCGATGCTCCGCTCTTTCGCGCGCTTTTTGCAGTATGACGGAGTGACCGACAATCTGCCGCGCCTCGCGCCGCTGCCGGCGAGGACGAAGACGCTGCCGCAGGTGATGACCGAGGGAGAGGTGCAGCGGATAATCAACGCCTGCGAGGACGGCACGCCGATCGGCAAGCGCGACCGGGCCTTTATCGAGCTTGCCTACGGAGCCGGCATGAGGGCCTCGGAGCTTTGCAGCGTACGGCTGCGCGACCTTGACGCCGCCAACGGGATAGTGTACGTCCGCGGCAAGGGCGGCAAAGAGCGGACGATACCCTACATAGGTGCCGTCCGCCGCCACATAGGTGAATATATCGCTGAATATCGTCCCAAACTCGATAAACATGGGACAGAGTGGCTCTTCCTCTCGCGGAACGGAAAACAGCTGCATCGGGAGACGCTGTGGGTCATCATGCGCAAGCGCGGCCTGATGGCTGACATTCCCGTCGCCCGCCTTCATCCGCACGTGCTGCGCCATACCTTCGCTACGCACCTGCTGCGCAACGGTATGGATCAAAGGACGCTGCAGGAGATACTGGGACACAGCTCTATCATGACGACGGAAAAATACACGCATATGGACATGGAGCTGCGGGATTACTACGATCGTTTTCACCCCCGGGCCTGAGCGCCCCGGATCAGATGCGCAGTTGAAACATTAGAGGCTTGAAATATATTCACCCGCGATGAGGAGGAGATATAGATGTATCACTGGGACAAGGTGGATGAGGCGCTCCGATATATTGAAAAGAGAAGCGCGCTGAGGCCGAAGGCGGCTATCGTGCTGGGATCGGGACTTGGGCGCGTCGCCGAACAGCTGGAACGTCCTGAGATCATTCCCTACGAGGAGATACCGTACTGGCCGCGCTCCACAGCTCCCGGACACGAGGGGAAGCTTCTGCTCGGCAGTCTGCGCGGGACGCCGGTCGCGGCGATGCAGGGACGCGCCCACTATTACGAGGGGTACACGATGCCGGAGGTCACCTTTCCCGTGCGCGTCCTTGGCCAGCTTGGAATAGAGGCCCTTGTCGTGACGAACGCCTCCGGCGCGGTGAACACCGATATCAGGCCGGGCTCCATCGTCGCCATCGAGGATCATATCAACTTCATGGGTACGAATCCGCTCATAGGCGTGAACAACGACGACTGGGGAGTGCGCTTTCCTGACATGACGGAGGCCTATGACCGGGAATTTCTGCGCGTTCTGGAACAGGCCGCCTCTAAAGAGGGGATTGAGCTGCGCCGCGGGGTATATATCGCCTTCAGCGGCCCCTCCTTTGAAACACCCGCCGAGGTGCGCATGGCGCGGATGCTGGGCGCCGACATCGTCGGCATGTCCACCGTGCCGGAGGTGATCGCCGCGAACCACATGGGGATCCGCGTGCTGGGCGTCTCCTGCGCGGCGAATTACGGCGCCGGCATCACCTCTGAAAAGCTGACCCATCAGGAGGTGCTTGAGACGATGTCCAAAGCCGGCGAGACGGTGGCGCGTCTGATCGAGGCCTTCATAGAGGAGGTTCGCCTCTGATGTTCAACATGATAGAGTTCATAGAGAAAAAACGCGATAAAGGGCGGCACGGCAGGGAAGAGTTCAGCGAACTCATCGCCAGGCTCATGGTGGGCGAAGCTCCCGACTATCAGCTCTCCGCCTGGCTGATGGCGGCCTACCTCAACGGGCTGGATGAAAACGAGACCATGTATTTCACCGAGTCTCTCGCGAAGTCTGGTGAGACCTATTCCTTCCCCTCCGACCTTCATATAGTGGACAAACACAGCACCGGAGGCGTCGGAGACAAGACGACACTGGTGCTCCTGCCGCTCGCCGCGGCTTGCGGCGCCGTAGTCTCCAAGCTCTCGGGGCCGGGGCTCGGCTTCACCGGCGGCACCGTCGATAAGCTTGAATCTATTCCGGGCATGAGGATGCACCTTGAGCCGGAAGAATTTCTCGAACAGGTGAGCCGCATCGGCTGCGCCATCTCGGGCCACTCAAAACAGCTGGCTCCCGCGGAGGGCAGGTTCTACAAGCTGCGCGACGTGACCGGTACCGTCCCCTCGACGGAGCTTATCACCGCGAGCATCGTCAGCAAGAAACTCGCGGGCGGGGCTTTTGGTTATGTGTTCGACGTAAAATGCGGCAGCGGCGCTTTCATGAAAAACAGGGAAGAGGCGGCCTTCCTGGCCGAAAACCTCGTTAAGGTCTCAAAAAAACTCGGCAAAGGAGCCGTCGCCGCGATAACCGACATGGAACAGCCGCTCGGCGAATGGGTGGGAAACGCCGCGGAGGTGTTTGAGGCCGTGGAGGTGTTGAGCGGCCGCGGTCCCGCCGACACAAGGAGGCTGTGCGTGGCGCTCTGCGGCCTGATGCTCGCCGTCGCCTCTCTCGCGAAGGACATGTCCGAGGGAGCGAGGCTTGCCGAACGCGCCCTTGACGACGGTTCCGCACTGCGAAAATTTGCCGAAATAATCGCGGCGCAGGGCGGCGACGCCGAAGTGGTCAGCCGCCCGCTGGAAGTGCTGCCGCGCGCTGGGAAGAGCTTTTTGATAAAGAGCTCCAGGCGGGGCGTCCTCTCGAAACTTGACGCGCTCTCCGTCGGCGAGGCGCTCCGCGCGCTGGGCGGCGGCCGTATGAAGCTCGACGACGAAATAGACCGTTCCGTCGCCGTCCGCCTGAGAAAAAAGACCGGCGACGCCGTATCAGTCGGCGATACGGTTATAGAGGTACTCTACAATGACGACGCCAGGCTTGCCGAGGCGATGAAATATCTCACGGATTGCTGGGCCGTATCCGAAAACGCCGAAAGGCGCGAACTGATACTGGATTACGTATTCTAACGCGCCGCCTATCGTATGCGCCGGCCGGATGTGCGAAAATCCTTTGACCTACCTTCTCTTTTTCATCGCAAGGGCCTCGCTCGTCACTGCCATGCCGCCCAGCGAGGTGCAGCGGAGCTCACAGGGCAGCATTCGTCCGCTGGCGCATACGGCCTCTACCGTGCAGTCTATGCCCACGGGATTATGATATCCGCCTAAAACGAGATCGGCGCATACAAAGGCCTGAGAGGCGAAAGAGGCGTTTCTGGTGTGGCATGGGATCTCAACGGTCGCCTGCACAAGGTCGCAGACGAGACCCATCGCGTTCTGGAACATCACCGCCGCCGCGTCGCAGCATTGCGCCGCCGAGCCTCCCGCCATTTCAACGACCGCCGCCGCGCCCATCGCTCCCGCCGCGCCGATCTCCACCTGACAGCCGCAGACCTCGGCGGCGAAGGTGCCGTGTTCTCCGAGCACCCAACCAGCCGCGCCCGCGGCCCACATCGCGCGCACCACGTCGGCGCGCGGGATTTTAAGATCATCGAGCATCGTGACGACGACGCCAGGCAAAACTCCCGCGGAACCTCCCGTGGGAGCGGCGCAGACGATGCCTTGACCGCTGTTCACCTGCATCGCCGCCATCGCGCGCGCCGCGGCCCGCGTGTGGATGCCGCCGAGCGCCAGTTTTCCTGCGGCCTCCGCGGCCATTATCTCCTTCGCGGTCGGAGCGAGCAGCGACATTCGCGGCGAACCGTCCGACAGTCCCAGCGCTACGGCTCGTTCCATCACCGACAGACGCCGTTCCATCTCCCGGTCAAGCTCATCTTTGGGCATATCAAGCAGCGCGGATTCGTACTCGAGCGCGGTCTCCCCTAAAGAAATGCCGCGCTCGCGCGCGTATTCGATCATTTCGCGTCCGTCCTTATAAAGCGCCCGCCCCCGTATAGGATAGAATACCGGCTCCGCCGCTCTGAGAGAGCTTACTCCCGGCGCCGCGCGCAGCTTATCGACGGCCTCGGGTGGTATCTCGTAGGGGGAGGTCAGCAAAAAGCCGTTTTCGTGCCGTGTTACAGTTCCATATCCGTCAAAAGAGCTGGAGTCCGGCGGCAGCTCGGATTCAACGAATAGATAATAGGCGTCGCCGGAGATATCCACCTGGCAGCCGTTCAGTGCGTGGAGAGTGAAAGCCCCTCCGCCCGTGGAATCGGCGACGGCGGTGAGAATGCCGCCGCCCTCAGTCTCGGCCTCTATCATTATACTGTTGGGGTGGCGCGCGCCCTTGAAATTATCTATCGCAAATTCTATCTCGATGCCGAAGGCGGAAAATAGTGAGAGCGCCTCCTTGAAGCGCCCGTCGGTCAGCGGCAGTCCGAGGGTGCCCATGACGAGAGCCAGATCCGACCCCTGGTCACGATAACATTCGGCGATCGAACTTCCCGGCGCGAACGTAAAGACCGTCCTTTTGGGCAAAGCCCCGGCAAATCCGCGAAAAAGCTTAGCGATATGATATGGTCCCGCGGTATGAGAGCTTGAAGAGCCGGGCATTACCGGCCCGATCACATTATTGAGAATGCTGACCGCCATTTCGTACCCCTCCGGAAAATCAATTTTAAAAAGTATAACATCTGTAAAAAACGGCCGCCATATATCTTTTGTGCAAAAGATGATTGCGGTGAGGCCGACTTTCTGATAGACTTTACCGCGTCATTTCGGAGGTGCGTTTCAGCTGGTGCTGGGCCCGGACTTCAAATCCGGTGGAGGTGGGTAACGCCCGTCTCGGTAGGTTCGATTCCTACACGCCTCCGCCATTTTTTGCCCTACACATTTTTTCTTAGCTAAAATTTAAAAATAAGATAAATATTTATTTTGTTATTCTGTATAAAAAGTAAAGGTTTGAACTTGTAGCTTAAAAGTTCTTTTACTTAAATATCAATTTTGTTGTATTTATGTATAATAAAAGTGGATATTCTTATATAGTAGGGAGTGTGTATGTCATGAATGGCAACAAGCTCAACAAAGATTACCTAGAGCATGTTTTGGCAAATATTGAATCTTCCGTGTGTGTTGTTAATCTCGAAAGAAAAATCATATATGTAAATAACCTTGCTAAGCATAGACTTTATCAAGGGAGAGAATTTCTTAATCCGTCTATGTATGATATTTTTCCCGATCTGACAATAGGTAATAGTGTAATAGAACGAGTCTTTGCAACAGGGAAACCTGAAATGAATACGGTGTGTATGTGGACAGATATCAATAAAAAACAAAGGATTTCTTTAATTTCAGTATTTCCTATCATTGACAATAACGAGATAGTTGCCGTATGTGAAGCGGCAGAGCCTATGGATGAACTTAGTTCTGAATCAAAGGAATTTTTTTATAGGAAGTTTCCTCATATTAACGAAATATTGAAAGATGAGTTTAAGGTAAGGGAATCCCATTACTGTTTAAGTGATATTATTGGAGATGGTCCAGCTACTCAGGAGTTGAAAAGAAAGATAATACTTGCTGCTAACTCACAGGCTAATCTATTGATTTATGGCGAAACTGGTACAGGTAAAGAAATGATAGCTCAGTCAGTATATTCGATGTATAAGGCGAACGACACGCCATTTATCGCGCAAAATTGCGCAGCAATTCCAGAATCTCTTTTGGAGAGTAGTTTGTTCGGTACTGTAAAGGGGAGCTTTACTGGTGCGGAAACCAGACCAGGGCTTTTTGAACTGGCGAACAAGGGGGTTTTGTTTCTTGATGAAATAAACTCCATGCCGCTGAACCTACAGGCAAAGATACTACGCCCTCTCCAAGAACATGTAGTACGTAGGGTTGGTGGGTTAAAAGAGATACCAGTTAATTTTAGATTAATTACAGCGACAAACACTAAACCAGATCGGCTCGTTGGAGAGGGGATGATACGAAACGACCTGTTTTATCGCATATGCGTGGTTTATTTGGAAGTTCCTCCTTTAAGAGCCCGAAAAGACGAGATTCCTATTTTAGTAAAACATTTTGTAGAAGAATTCAATGATATGTATGGTAAGTCCATAGTGGGTTTTGATCGGAAGAGTATTAATTTCTTCATGGAGTATGACTGGCCTGGTAATGTAAGAGAATTGAAGAATGTCGTAGAACGTTCAATATGCATGTCCTCAAAAAAAATAATAGCATTTGACCGTAAGGAGATGTTTCCATTTTCCGGGGATGTAATATCGCAGAATTTTTATCCTTGTGCTGGTGGGCATGATATCTTGCTACCTAAATTTTCTTTTTCACTTAAGAGAGCCGTGACAAATTTTGAAATATCGCTACTGAAAGAGACTATTACGAAGTATAAAGGTAACCTTTCAAAAGCTGCTCAAGAGTTGGAGATTCCGCAACAGACTCTTCAAAATAAACTCAGCAAGTTTCATTTGCGGGAATTTGTTCAAGAAACAAAAAACAAAATGTACTATAAATAGTATTTTTTAAATACTATTTATGATGATAATTAGCTCTTGTGAATGAGTGACATAATATTTTCTTAGCTGATTGCCTCATTTTTATGCTTGGCACATTTCTTGCTTTTAATAATAGATAGGCACAACATTAAGTTGATGTCTATCTTAAAACGAGGTGATCTACGTGAACAGTAAAATCAAAGTAGCAAATGCGAACAACATTCCGGTGCAGTTTCCCCTTTATGCAGATCCTAAAGTTCCATACGAATGTCCAGGCAATAGGACTCTAACTGTGATATGCAGAACCGATCCTGATATTCTTAAAAAATATTTGGAACCAACGCCTTTCGAGTATGTTGATAATTACTATCATATTTATGTTGGTGATTTCAGCGGCGCAGAGACGGGAGCATATTGGGATGCGGCGATTGTTATTCCGGTCAAGTACAAAAACATAGTGGGTGGTCATTTTCTAGTTGAATTTGAGGATCAGGACTATTCGATTGCAGCCGGCCGCGAACTTTGGGGATATCCTAAGAAATATGGCCGGTGCTGGATGGAAGAAAATGATGAAAAAATAACCGCCGTATGTGAAAAAGGTGGCGTTGAAATAATCAGGCTAGAGATGGATAAAACCAAGGCTTTAGAACAGCCGTTGAAAACACTTAAACTTCATCCCCATATCCAAATGCAGGTTATAGGTAAAGCGGAAGGTCCAGGGATAGCCTTGAAGAGAGTTTTGACAAGAGATTCCAGTTCCGATTATGTGCAGGAATCGTGTATTGAGCATCCGTGTAATGTGACGCTCAATAGCGTTGACAGGTGTCCTGTAGCAGATTTTACGCCTGAAGAGGTATTGGGTGGGCGCTTTATCACAGGAAATCATCGAATATCAGATGAGCATGGTTGGGCCACAGTAGTAGATACGCTTATTAACGAATTTTAGCAATAGTTCAACCACCTGTACGACCTAAAATATTTGGTGGTACAGGTGGTTGGCGACAGGAAGCTTACTTATAAGGAGATGAACTTAAGAGATGAAAATGCCACTTATGATAACTTTTTTGTATTTTATTATGCCAATATTCCATATAGTACTTTTTTGGCTTGGACTTAAATACATACCATGGCCGCCGGAAGATAATAACGAAGGAGGTAATATCATATGAAAGCGGGTAGTATTATAGTTTTAACGCTTTACCTTGTTGCTGTTTTTGCGATGGGGATATTCAAAGGACGAGATGGAGGAAAATCGGAAGAGTCGTACTTTACGGGGAATAAGACATTCGGCGCTTGGCCTACAGCAATCAGCGCTGGAGCCACTAATTCAAGCGGTTGGATATTTATCGGCGCCTGTGGGTGGTCTTATGCTGTTGGTTTATTCAGCATGTGGATGTATGTTGGTTTCCTTTTAGGAGGATTTTTAAATTATTGTCTTATCGCACCCTATTTAAGAGCGCAAAGCAAAGAATATGGTGCTCTAAGTGTTGCGGATCTAATAGATAAAAAAATCAATGCTACGTGGCACACGAAAGGGCACGGTGTTGGACTGGTTAGTGCCGCGATATTAACTTTGTTTTTCTTACCGTATATGTCCACCCAACTGACCTCGGCGGGCAAGACAATTAACTCTCTGATTAGTATGGATTATACGCTTGCACTGATATTTTCAGGTGTATTTGTTATCGCGTATTGTTTTGGCGGTGGATATAAATCTGTTATATACACAGATTTGGTCCAAGGACTAATAATGATGTCGATATTGATAGTAGCCCCAATTACCACAATCATATTTGTGCTCGGGGGTTGGCAGCAATTTTGGGCGGATCTGATCGCGATAGATCCAATGTTTGCACATTTTGCTCACGGAACAATGGGAAAAGCTGGTACGAGTCTTGCTCTAGGGTGGGTAATATACGGGATAGGAACTATTGGCCAACCGCATGTCCAGCAGCGGTTTATTACGGCAAAGGATAATGCCACACTTAAATCAGTCGCATGGATAGGCGTTCTATGGACAATGGCTACAATGATAGGCTCCAATTTAATTGGCCTCTGCGGCCGTATTTTGATGCCAAATCTCAGCGATCCTGAATATGTGTTTCCCACGATGGTAGCGGAATTTTTGCCTAGTGCTGTTGTTGGTTTAGTAATTGCCGCAATCTTTGCCGCTATAATGTCTACCTATTCCTCGCAACTGATGGTTGCCGTACAGTCTGTAGTAGAGATTATGAAAATTGTAAATAAAAAAGATTATAGCACTCGCGAAATAGTAAAAATAAGCCGTATAGTTATGCTCGTGTGTGGCATCCTCTCTCTGTCTATTGCTCTTATGCGCATAGACACAGTCTTTGCCCTTGTGAACTACGCATGGTCGGGAGTGGGGGCCGCGTTTGGTCCGCTGATTATTTTTGTTCTCTTTTTACCTCGCTATTGTAATCAAAAGGGGGCCGTAACAGGTATGCTTACTGGTAGCGTGGTATCTACAATTTGGTATATGGCGGGGTACAGTAAATTTTTTCATGAAATAGTACCCGGGATGATAGCAGCCTCATTTACCATTTATATTGTGACTAAAATGACATCTCAAAGAATGCCAAAACGGGTATAGTATAAATCATAGCTAATATCACCTGTGGTGCTGTCTGATGCTCGCCTTCCTAAAATTAGATGTTACTATATATTTATGGAAGGCGTGCATCATCATATATCAATTGCTGAAAATGATATCATATGACATAGGTTCATATTTATTTTATACTAACGTCAGGTAACCCGATATTGTGCCTTTAAGGTGGTGAACCATGGATGGATTTGAATCACAGTCCTGTGCTTGAACAAAAGCAATTCCTTTCGCCTACGATGCTAGAGTCACTTAAAATATTATCGATGCCGATAACTGATTTGATCGATTTTGTAAATGAAGAGCGAAATGCGAATCCCTTGTTGGAATTTTATGATCAGCCGCAATACTTAACGTCCAGAATCGATGATGGAGAAGACAGCCCTATCTTAGATGTACCGGCACCGCAGGAGAATATTATTGAAGAGTTGTTGCTTTCTCAGCTGGATCTAGGTAAATATAATTGTAAAGAGGTCAGGATAATAAGATCCATTATAGGTCTTTTAGACTCAAAAGGACGGTTAACAAAAAATGCGGCTGAGGTAGCGACTATACTAGATATTTCTGTGACGAATGCAGCTTACTACATTAAGCTGCTAAAAAGTCTTGCCCCAAAGGGTATAGCTGCCGCATCCTTAGAAGAATGCCTAATTCTACAGTTGCCCTGGCCATATAATACTGATGTGAAACTTCATACTATAATCAAAGAATATCTCTATGATTTGGCTGGCGGTAAAGTGCGTAAGATTGCCAATGCTGTTGGTATAAGTATAGACCAAATACAGCGCTACATAGAAATAATAAAAACACTTAATCCTTATCCGTTGAATGGATATGATACCGAAAATATACAATACGTGATTCCAGATGTTATTGCCTCCTTTGAATGTGGCTGCTGGAAAATAGAAGTAAATAATGGGCAAGAACAGCCACTCTGTGTAAGTGGCACATATAAAAAGCTCATGGATGAGTGTGGCAACGAACAATTGCAGAAATACTTCAGCGAGAAGGTTCACAGAATTAATTTTATTAATGAAATTATTGAAAAAAGACGAGACCTGTTACAAAAAGTATCTCTCATCATATGTCAGACACAGGAAGACTATATTTTAGGCCAAAGTGTTTTAAAGCCGTTGAGTATGGCGAAGATCGCGGAAGAGTTGGAAACGCATGTCTCCACGATAAGCAGATGTGTAAAAGATAAATATATTCAGACCCCAGCAAGGACATATAAAATGAGCGCATTGTTTTCTTCCTGGCCGAATGTAGTTCCGAGTAAAAATAATACCGGAAGGGATTATGTGAAAAAGCAGATTTCTATAATTCTGGGAAGTATGGAAATCTTAAGTGACGATAAAATATCCCAAATCTTACTCGAAAAAGGCATCCGCATATCTAGGCGGACTGTGGCGAAATATCGTAATGAGATGGGGATAACCGGCAGTTACTCACGGAAATATTTGGGGGGCCACAAAGGACATAAATCAGTCGTCACTGAAAAAGCCGATAAACCTAGTAATAGTATGTAAAAGATTGCAGTAATGAGGCAAAATATACGTAGAGAATCTGTAGTTATCAGGAGAAAGCCAGGACAATGAAACCAAAACTACGTAAGAACCCCAGGATAGATTGTTCCAGCACAGACTAGAAAGTATGTCTTGACGATGTCCATTATATACCTGTCCCCTTTTTCGGGCGTGTGAAAAAAACTCTGTAAATATGGACCTTCTGTGAGAAATCCAATACAACTAGGGCTAATAACGATCCCTGTATGACAAAATTATCAACCTATTAAGTGGCCAGTGTCAATACAAACACTGACCGCTTTTTATTAATCTTAGCCTATTCAGGCATCCGTCCTTCATACATTACAGCTAGTTCACCAAGGATACTGCGCCAGTTCCTAACTGGCATACTCCATTTTTTGGTCGCCTCAAAAGTAGCCAGATATAAGGCTTTTAAAAGGGCGCCTGCGCTGGGGAATACGCTTCTTTGGCTGTTGAGCCTGCGATAGCTGGAATTAAGGCTTTCTATCGCGTTTGTCGTGTAAATGACCTTTCTTACCTGGCAAGAAAATTTAAATATCGGAGAGATCGTATCCCAGTTGCGCTCCCACCCCTTCACTGCATTTGCATATTTTGATCCCCATTTCTCAGCAACACGATCCCTGGCTTCCAGCGCATGGGACTCGTCGGGAGCTTGATAGATTGTTTTCAGGTCTGCGGCAAATTCTTTGCGGTCTTTTTCAACCACATATTTCATAGTGCTCCTGACCTGATGTATAAGGCAGCGCTGGTATTCGGTCTGCGGGAACGCACTTTCGACTGCTTCGCGCATTCCGCTAAGGCCGTCTGCACAGAGAATGAAGATATCCCTTACACCACGGTTCTTCAGGGAATTCAGGACTGTCAGCCAGTATTTGGCGCTTTCATTTTCTCCCACCTGCAGAGAAAGCACTTCTTTTATACCGTTGCTGTTGATTCCAAGTATTACATAGGCTGCGAGCTTCTTTACTGCGTTATCTTCCCTAACAGAATAATGAATCGCATCTATAAAAACAATGGGATAGACTTCGGAGAGTGGCCTGTTCTGCCATTCTTCGATCTGCGGCATTATCTTGTCAGTCACATCCGATATGAAGCCTTCTGAGACGTCGAACCCGTAAATATCCTGTATCGTTGCCGATATCTGACGGGTAGTCATTCCTTTAGCGTACATAGATATTATTTTCTGGTCTATCTCGGAAATATCTTTTTGTCGCTTTCTTACTATCTTAGGCTCGAAGCTGGATTCCCTGTCCTGAGGAACGTCTATGGAAAACTCTCCAAAACTTGAGTTTACATGCTTTTGTTTGTATCCGTTGCGGTAGTCGCTGCCTTCTGAACGCTGAGATTTCTTATAACCGAGATGTTCGTCCATCTCAGTCTCCATCATCTCTTTAATCGTACCACCCAGAAGATCTTTCAGCGCATCCTGGATATCCTTTGCAGATTTGATATCGTATTCCTGAAGTAGGTATCTGATGATATCTCTTTTCCCGTCTGTCATCTGAACTTTGTGAGTAATCTTCTTATCTTTTGCCATTTTAAAGGCCTCCTGTAAGTAATTTTAATTTATCACAGAAGGCCTTTTTTTGCGATTTCTATATTTACAGAGTTTGTTTCATAAGCTCCCTTTTTCTCCTGATCTATTTCCGTGACCAGCTCAATAACGTTGGTAAAGTCTATTGCGTTCTGCTTGGTGATGACCGGGCGGGCGGATTTTGCCTCTATTTCCTTCCTGATATTTCCCGCCACTTGCCCGCCCTGACGTGCGACATTGGCGTTATTTTCGAAAGTTTCCGGCTTCACGGTCTTTGATATCTCGGTTGTGGTTGCCTCGGCGAGCATATTCAGCACCAGCTCGAGGTCGCTCATGTTGTCGCGGAGGTTCTCTTTCTTAAGCCCTTTGAAATTCTTGTATTGGCGTGTCGTCACGCCGGTCCATGCTTTCGTTATCTCGTCGGTGAGGATGGCGTATTCCATGTCCTTCTTGACGCCGCGGGTGTCCCATTTGGTCGTTAGGTCGCTGCGGATACGGATCGAGAGCAGCCGCTGGTTAATCCATTCTTTTGTATAGCCTTTTTTCAGATATGTCTCAAAGGCACGGTCGATGGCCAGCTCAGGGTCCGCCGTCTCTTCTATGCGTTCCGCGCCGACGCGCGCGAGCCAGAGCTTGAATGGCTCGGCCTTGGGGGACGGGATGGATTGGATCAGGCGCAGTATATTCTCGGCCGATGCGACATCAGTCAAGCGCATCTTGCCGTCAGCGGCCTGTAATTTCAACTGGTGACAATTTGTCACCGTTTCATTACCCTCTTCCTTCAGACGCTGTTTTAGCTTGTTCTAGTATTTTCTGCCGTCTATGCTGCCGGTTAACGCACTCACGATATCCACGACAGAGAAGTACCACTCTTCCTCCGCCTCCATCCAAACAGAGCGTATCTTTTTATTCTCGAATAGGGCTATTTTATCTGACATAAAGGTACCTCCTACCTCCGCTGTCTAAGCGCAGCCGGTCTTTTCGTTAGCCGTCCGTCTTGCTCCAGAGCATCTCATTGTCGATAAATTCTATATTCAGCCTGCCGCCGTCGTGCAGCCACGAGAGGTATGACCTTATCGTACTGCCGACGAGCACATATTGATTGTGGTCCATCGTCAGGCCGTAACGGGCGAAGACCTCTTTGAGTATCCGCTCGAACGTTTTGGGCGCGGCGCATATTTCGCAGAGGAGCGCCGCGATCTCGTGTACCTTAGCGCGGTTGACCTCTATCAGCTCCCTGATGTCCGTCAGGGGCTCGTTGTGCGCGGGGATGAATATTTTTGCTTCAAGCCCCTCCAGCATGTCGAGCGTTTCAAGGAATTTAGCCACGTCGTAGATAAAAACGATGTGGTATTTCGCGATGATCTCGGCGCTGAAGAGCGAGTCGGCGAGGAAACAGGCGCCGTCGTCGGTCTTTATCCCGATCATATCGAAGTAGTGGCCGGGGAGTTTTATTATCTCCAGCCCCTCGGGCAGCGCGTCTTCAATGTTTACTGTGCTTTCCGTCGGTTTCGCCAGCAGGAATTTATTGCGCAGCTCCGCGTAGGGGTATCCTCCATAGAGGAAAGAACTCTCCTGCTCCGGGTGCCTCGCGAAGGTGTTTTCTATATCGGTGGAGAGGACGCGGCAGCCCGTCCGGCTTTGGATGAACTGGTTGCCGCCGGTGTGGTCGGCGTTCGAGTGGGTGTTGATGATGCAGGAGACCCGCCACCCCTCTTCCGTGACTTTTTTGAGTATTTTGCGCCCCGCCTCTTTATCGTTGCCGGAATCGATGAGACAGATATCACCGCCGCCGAGAGAGTAGACGCCTACATTCGCGGGATTTTTTATATACCAGCTCTTTTCGCCGGCCTGAATAAGTTCGTACATCCGCTGCGCCTCCGATTAACGTAAAATTAGGAATAGTCTCTGATAATTTTATCATGAATTATGTTATGATTATCTATTGTAAAGGCGGTGGGTGTGATGTTTATTACCTTCGAGGGCATTGACGGATGCGGGAAATCGACGCAGGCGAGGCTGCTCTTCGAGCTTTTGAATAAAGGGGGCGGAGCCGTCCTTACCCGCGAGCCCGGCGGTTGGGAGGGCGGGGGCCTGCTGCGCGGCATGGTGCTTGATGGCGGTCTGCGCCACCCTTGGAGCGAGCTCTTTCTTTTCATGCTTGACAGAACGGAGCACGCCGCGCGGGTGATAGCGCCAGCTCTTGCCGAAGGCCGTCATGCCATATGCGAACGTTACCATGATTCCACTCTCGCCTATCAGGTATGGGGCAGGGGAATGCCCTTTGAGCCGCTGCGGGATATGGCCGCGCTTGCGGCGCTGCCCGTGCCGGACATTACGCTCTTTTTTAAAATTTCACCGGAGACTGCGCTCGCGCGCGTCGGCAAACGGGGAAAACCCGATTCCTTTGAGCGCGAAGGTCTTGCCTTTATGCGGAAGATCGACGAGGGATACGGCGAGCTGGCAAAGTTGGAGCCGCGCCGTTGGGCCGTGATCGAGTGCGGCGGGAAAGATCCGGCTGAGGTTTTTGAACTGGTGAAGTCTGTGTTGGCCGAAAGGGGAGTTTCCCTGTGAACCAGGAGACGGTCGCCCTTATAGAGTCCTCGCAGGGCTGGCGTGAGCTGGCGAACGCCGCGGCATCAGGAAGGACGCCGCAGTCGGTTGGGGTGGTCATCCCCCATATTATGCAGGAGACCTTTTCCGAAATGTACGGACGGCTCGTGCTGGGGGATGACGACCTTTGGAAGGACGGAGAGCATCCCGATATGATAAACGCGGGAACTGTCTCGTCGGCGCCGTCGATCGACGAGTGCCGCCGGCTTCAGGGGGAGCTCGCGCTTCATCCTCTCTCTTCCCGGCGCCGTCTCGCCGTCGTCTGGCTGGCGGACAAACTATCCGTCGAGGCTTCCAACAGCCTGCTGAAGATCACCGAAGAACCTCCGGAGCATGGCAACATACTGTTTATGTCGGAGGAAGACAATCTCATCCCGACGATCAAGAGCCGCATTTGGTCGATACATATAGATCTGCCCGAGGAAATATTGAAGGCCCATCCGATGCCCGCAAGCATCAGGGAGTGGGCGAAGTGGATGGATGCGGGCAGGAAACCGAGCCCCGAGATTCTCTATCTGGAGATGCAGGGCTGGGTACGCGATCTTACGGAAAAGAACGACTATATAAAAGCATCCGAGCTGGATTCGCTGATACGCCTCATGGAGCAGAGAAGGCTCTCCGTGCCGGTGATAGAGGATTTAGTTTTTGCTCTATTCAAGGAGGAAGTTCCCAATGAACAAATACTTGGCAATTTATGGTAAGCCCCGTTATCTTGGGCTTGTCGAGTATGACGGAGATATAAAGAAGGGCGCCGCGCTCATCGTGGAATCGGTGCGCGGTGAAGAGCTCGCGGTGGCGGTGGGTGAGATAAACGCCGAACAGGAGGCGGCCTACCGCCTGCTGCGCAACGCCTCGGAACACGGCGACGGGATGGCCAAAAATTCCGAACCGGTGGTGACGGACCTTACCTTTATGGCCTTTGCCGCGAAGGAAGATACTGAAACCGCCGAAGGCTACCGCGAAGAGGAAAACAGGATACTGAAAGAGGCGAAGGAACTTCTGAAGCCTCACAACCTCGAAATGAAGCTCATAGACGTTGAGTTCCTGCGCGCGAAGCGCAAGCTCTTTTTCTATTTTTCCTCGGAGCAGCGCGTCGATTTCCGCGCCTATGTGCGTGACCTTGCGCGCGAATTCAAAACCCGCATCGAACTGCGGCAGGTAGGCGTTCGCGACGAGGCGAAAATCATCAGAGGAGTCGGTCCCTGCGGGCAGCCCTGCTGCTGCAGCTACTGGCTCAACCAGTTCGCCCCCATCTGCATAAAGATGGTGAAGGAGCAGAACCTGGCGCTGAACCCGGCCAAAATATCAGGTATATGCGGCAGGCTCATGTGCTGCATGTGTTACGAGCACGAAGCCTACCACGAGGCATGGGAGGGTTTTCCCAACCCGGGCTCGAAAATAAAGACGCCGAACGGCAACGTCATCATCGCCGGTATCGACCTGCCCAGCAAGAGCCTGCGCTGCTTCATCGCCGGCAAGGGCGAGGTTAAAGTCCCGAGGGACAAATTTGAAGAGTTCAAAGAGACCGTTTCGTCCGGCGGCGAATGGGTGGTGCCGGAGGAGGAGATCGCGGAGCCGGTCCTGAAAATACAGGATTTCTTCCCGAAATGCATGCAGTGCGGCGGCCACCACGAAAAAGCAGCCGCCGAGCCGAAGCGTGAGGAAAACGCCGCCAAACGCCGCCCCGACGGCGGGGAGGCAAATCCTGAGCAAAAACCGCGCGGAAATAAAAAGAAAAAGAAGCGCCGCGTGAAGCACGAGCCGCAGACTATCCGCGACGAGCATGAAGATCCGCGCGAGGACGTCGTTCAGAAGGTGAAGCACGCCGCCGAGGCGAGGCCGCCAAAAGAGGATAAGGCGGCGCAGGATGGCGGAGAGCGGCCGAAACGTCATTTTCAGCGCCGCAGGAGGCCCGGGGCCAAAAAGGGTTCCGATAACGCGGCGCCCGCTAAATCGGAGGTGTAGGAATGGGAATATTCAAAAACTTTGCCGAGAAGCTGAAAAATACGGGGAACAGATGGACCCAGGGCGTATCAAACCTCTTTTCAGACGACCCGGTCACCGATGATTTTTGGGATGAACTGGAGGAGAGTCTGATCCTCGGCGACGTCGGCATCGATACGACGGAGGCGCTTATAAACGACCTTAAGCAGGTGATGGTGGATCGCCGGATAACCAATAAACAGGAGCTGAAATCAGCCTTTGCCGAGTTGCTGATCTCACGTCTGGAGGCTGTGCCGGGAATGGGAAAGCCTCTCGACCTTTCGCAGAAGCCCGCCGTCGTCATCATGATCGGCGTCAACGGCAGCGGCAAGACGACCACCTCGGGCAAGCTTGCCTCTCAGCTCAAAGCTGACGGCAGACGTGTGATAATGGCCGCCGCCGACACATTCCGCGCCGCCGCGATAGAGCAGCTCAAAGCCTGGGGCGAGCGCGCGGGCGTGCGTGTGGTCGCTCAGGCGCAGGACAGCGACCCCGCGGCCGTCGTGTTTGATTCGATAATGGCCGCCAAGGCCGCGGGCGACGATGTTATCATCGCCGACACCGCGGGACGTCTTCACACGAAGTCAAATCTCATGGAGGAGCTCTCTAAGGTGACGCGCGTCATCAAGCGCGAAATACCGGAGGGCCCAGCCGAAGTTCTTATCGTGCTCGACGCCGTGACGGGGCAGAACGGTTTCATGCAGGCCGAGACCTTCAGCAAAGCGATGCCTATCACGGGCGTGGTGCTTACGAAGTTTGACAATACGTCAAAAGGGGGCATCGTCATCGCGATCGCCGATAAACTTAAAATGCCGATACGTTACGTGGGGCTTGGTGAGGGGATAGACGACCTTCAGCTCTTTGACCCGCGCACCTTTGTGGAGACGCTGCTCGATGCCGGAGAGCGTGAATAACGGACGGCACCCGCGCGACCCGCTCGTAAAAAAGATTCTCGCCCTCCTTGTACCCATGGGCGAGACCGCGGTCTATGAAGATACCTGCGGCCTGCTGGAAAATATCTGGGGCAGGCCGGAACGCGTGAGCGAAAGAATACCGTTCGTCTGGACCAACTATTACGAGGAGATCGCGCCCAAACTGGACAGAGTATTCTTCTCCTACCCGGGACTTTACCCGACCTCGGCGCTGCCGGACTGGAAGATCGCGAGCTGCCGCATCGAGAGAGAGACGGGCGCAAGCCGCCGCGTCAACCTTGACCCGGGGACGATAGACGGAGCCAGATTATTGCTGGCCTCGACAAAGGGACAGGCGCACCGCGTCTACTTGCGCGACGGCATCTTCTGCGAGGTGACGCTCTGCCGCCGCAAGGGCCGCTGGGAAAACTTCTTCTATACCTTCCCTGACTTCAAGAGCGGCGCCTATGATAAATGGCTGGAACTTGTGCGCGAGGACTGGAAGAGAGAGGTTCGCTGTGCGCTGGCGGCTGCCAGCGGCGGCGAAGATTAAGATTTCTACTGAGTTTAAACCGGCTGACACGCTTGCCGCGAAATTTTCATAAAAGTGATCCATACAATTTATAATGGGAGGCAATCTCTATGATACCGCGCTACGAAACACAAGAGATAAAAAAAATATGGACCGACGAAAACCGCTTCGGCCGCTGGCTTGACGTCGAGCTGGCGGCGACGCGGGCCTGGAACGAGGCGGGAGTAGTCCCGGACGAGGACTTCAGGAATATCAAAGAAAAAGCCGGTTTCAACGTCGCGCGCATCCGCGAGATAGAAGAGGTGACGCAGCACGACGTCATCGCCTTCGTATCGAGCGTCGCCGAGACGATCGGCGAATCGGGGCGCTTCGTTCACCTTGGGCTGACGAGCAGCGACGTCATCGACACCGCCTCCTCGCTCCTGCTCGGCGAGAGCATGGACGTCGTCATCGGAGAGCTTAAAAAACTTCACGGGATACTCGGTGAAAAAGCCGTCGAATATAAGCTGACGCCCTGTCCCGGGCGCACCCACGGCATCCACGCCGAGCCGACTACCTTCGGCCTCAAGCTGCTCAACCATTACGCCGAACTGGGGCGCGACATCGAGCGCCTGACAGAAACAAAAAAAGAGATGATGGTGGGGAAGCTGTCGGGAGCCGTCGGCACATACGCGAACTGCCCTCCCTCGATAGAGGCTCGCGTCTGCGAGCTGCTCGGCCTCGGCATAGACCCCGTCTCGACGCAGGTCATCCAGAGAGACAGACACGCGCGCATCATAACCGACCTCGCCATCTTTGGCGGCACGCTTGAGCGGCTCGCGCTCGAGGTGCGCCATCTCCAGCGCACTGAGGTGCTGGAGGCCCTCGAACCCTTCAAAAAGGGGCAGAAAGGCTCTTCCGCGATGCCGCACAAGAAAAACCCGATCCTCTGCGAGCGGGTCTGCGGCATGTCGCGCCTGCTGCGCGGCTTCGCCGTGCCGGCGCTTGAGGACATCGCCCTCTGGCACGAGCGCGACATCAGCCACTCCTCCGTGGAGCGCGTCATGTGGCCCGACGCCTTCCACCTTGCCCACTACATGACGAAAATAATGATCAAAGTGATGAGCGGCCTTGTCGTGAACGCCGACAAGATGATGGAGGATATCGACATCACCAAGGGACTCCTCTTCTCGGGACGCGTGCTCATAACCCTGGTTGAAAAAGAGGGCGTCAGCCGCGAGGACGCCTACGCGATCGCGCAGAGCAACGCCATGCGCTGCTGGAATGAAAAGGTCCCATTGCTCGAACTTCTTAAATCAGACCCGAGAATCACGAAAATGACACATTCCGAGCTGGAATCTTTGTTTGATTTGGGGTATTATCTAAAGCACATAGACGAGGTCTTCAGCCGCTTTCCAGAGCTTGCCGCGGCTGTGCCCTCAAAATAACAATACGGAGGGGTTTTATTATGTCTGCACCAGACAGAAATCTAGCGCTTGAGATGGTAAGGGCGACAGAAGCCGCCGCTATGGCCGCAGGCCGCTGGATGGGACGCGGGGATAAGAACGGCGTTGACGGAGCTGCGGTCAACGCGATGCGGTTTATTCTCAATACCGTCAATATGGACGGAGTAGTTGTTATTGGTGAAGGCGAGAAAGACGAAGCGCCGATGCTTTTCAACGGCGAAAAGCTGGGCTGCGGAACAGAACCTCAGGTTGATATAGCGGTAGACCCGATCGACGGCACGCGCCTCACCGCCCTCGGACTTCCGAACGCCGTCAGCGTCGTGGCCTTCGCGGAGAGGAATACGCTCTTCGATCCGCAGCATATCTTCTATATGAACAAGATCGCCACCGGCCCCTACGCGGCACACGCGATCAACATCGACGCCACGCCGACCGACAACATCAGAGCCGTCGCGCGCGCGCTGAGAAAATCGGTGGAAGACGTCACGGTCGTCGTCCTTGACAGGCCGCGCCACGAGGAACTTATCAAAGAGATACGTTCGCTCCACGCGCGTATCCGCCTCATCCCAGACGGCGATGTCGCTGGCGCCCTCTCGACCTGCAAGCCCAATGCCGGCATCGACCTCCTCATGGGAGTCGGCGGTTCGCCGGAGGCGGTCATCACCGCCTGCGCCTTCAAATGCGTCGGCGGCAACATGCAGTGCAAACTTTGGCCGCGCAACGACGAAGAGCGCGAGAAGTGCAAAGAAAAGGGTATGGACGTCAATAAAGTCCTCCACCTCAACGACCTCGTAAGCTGCGAAAACGTCTTCTTCGCGGCGACGGGCGTCACAGACGGAGACTGGCTCAAAGGCGTGCGCTACTCAGGCGACGGCATCGAGACGTCGTCGCTCGTTATGCGCGCGAAGAGCGGCACGCTGCGCTACATCAACGCGGTGCACAACGTCCAGAAGCTAGACGAGATCAGCGGCATCAAATACGGCGCGGCCTCGTCGACCTGCTCGTTCCTGTAAGCGAAACAGCGGATTACACGTCATAACAACATGGAGCCTGAACGCGGTATAATGCGTTCAGGCTCCATAATTTTCTTATGGTGAACGAGATAGCCTGTCCCATGCATCTTCTATGCGGCATTATTCGTTGTCTTGTTATGGCTGGGAAGCATTGTCTACAACTAAAAATTCACTCCATCAGCTACTCCAACACCGCCAATGGCAGATCATGCGGCGTTAGACCGGGCGCTAAATAGCAGACGGACATATCGGCAAGTTTACCAATGCTGTCAGGAAACATGGCCGATAGAAAAACAGCGGCGCTGGCGCCTCGTCGTAATATTCTGTGAAGATGCCTCAATAACGATAAAAGATAAATTGCTGTCCAACCTGCCACCTGTTATGTTATAACGTAATTCGATATTAGGTCGTATTTACGACTAAGTTTCGGATGGAGAATGGTGAATGTATATTAAGAGAGATAGATACCTGAACCAATTAATAAGCAGGCAGGGAAACGGTCAGATAAAAATCATTAAGGGTGTCAGGCAGTGTGGAAAGAGTTTTTTGCTTTTCAAAATTTTCTGTGACCACCTGAAATCCACTGGTGTACCGGACGACCATATTATTTCCATTGCGCTGGGTAGGCAAAAAAATGGCGAGGAAAAATTCAAATACCTATCAAATCTGTTCGATGAGGTCTATTTCAAGGACATTGTCGAACGATATCAAATAGAATTGATCGACGTGCTCGGCGAGCTAACCGATGCCCTGTGTTCGTCTGTAGGGTCGCTGACGAATGCCAGTAAAATTGTGAATACGCTGAAAAGTGTAAAGGGCGTGAAGGTAAGTAGTGAAACTATCACAGCTTACCTGGAATATCTGACCGATTCGTTTTTATTCAAACGTTCAAGGAAATACGATGTCAAGGGCAAAAAATATTTTGAATATCCGTCCAAATATTATTGCGTGGATATAGGTTTAAGGAACGTCAGACTCAACCTGCGCCAGCAGGAAGAAACGCATATTATGGAGAATATTGTATACAATGAGCTTCTCACAAGAGGCTTCTCTGTAGATGTTGGCGTTGTCAGAATCGAGGAAACGGATGAAGCCGGAAAGCGGCGTCAGAAGTCATATGAAATCGACTTTGTCGTAAATAAAGGGGCTAAGAAATATTACATTCAGTCTGCGCTTAATATATCCGACGACATGAAGGCGAGGCAGGAGCTTCGCCCACTTCTGACAGTAAATGATTTTTTCAAAAAATTTGTCATAACTAAAACATCGATGAAGCCATGGGTTGACGAGATAGGGATTATACACCTTGGGTTATACGATTTTCTGCTCAATGAAGACTGTTTTGAGCTGTAAACAGGGACCTGATGCGTGAAGGCCTTTCCCTTTTCACCCACTTGCTTACTGTAAGTACACCTTTGGACAGAAACCGCGCGTTGCTTCCAGTCACGTACACATCAACATGGATCGCTTTTACAATTCCTATTGAATATTTTTGCGAGTACTCGCAGTTTTATAAAATAGAATTGTAACGGACGGATAGTAAACGAGAATCTGCGTAGTTGACAATTTCCCGGACGCCGAATCTGCGATCATTTGTCCAAATTTGTCTAAAGACAGAAAATCTAACTCTGACCCACTTACCGCTCTTGCGGCGAAATATACAGCCATGACGGATATGTGTAAAACAGCGGGAGAATCTATTGAAAATAGGATATAATTTTTATGAAATCAATACACATTATGAGGAGGCGGGCGGCGTGGACAGGCTTGAAAAAAAAGCGGAATTTGTTTCATCCTGCATTGAAGCGTATAAAGTCAGACATGCGATGAAAGGCGCCGACGCCGCAAACATGTTTGAAAAAGAGGGTGTGCTGGACTATCTGATCGACGGCTATGATGTGCTCCATACACAGTCGCTTGAATATGTCATAGACGAAATAGAACTATATCTCAAAAAACGCGGAGCTGTAAGATGATACTCTACCATGGCGGATTAATTCCAGTACCTGAACCCGATTTATCATTGAGCAGACAGCAGCTTGATTTTGGCGGTGGTTTTTATACCACCACCAGTTTTGCGCAAGCGGCGAAATGGTCGAAAATCAAATGCAGACGTGACGGTGTTCCACGGGGATACATATCCTCCTATGAATTGGATGAAAGCATCTTTAAATCCAAGATCATGCAAATACGGAAATTCAGAGGCCCAAGCCGCGCTTGGTTGACTTTTATCATGCATAACAGAAAAGACGTCGGCTTCGCGCACCCTTACGACATCGTACAGGGCGCTGTGGCTAATGACAGAGTCTACACATGCCTCAATGCGTTTGAAGGAGGATTTATAGACTTTGATACAGTGATACGCCGTCTGCGGACATATGCCCTGGCCGATCAGATATCCTTTCATACTGACAGGGCGGTGAAACAACTGCGTTTTCTGGGAGAAAAGGAGGTCGTATCAGATGAAAAGGATTCCTAAAATAACACAGGAGAACGTCCATATATTTATCCCCTACAAAGTCGCGGCGATCGCAAGACGTTTGAACAAAGATAAAAATATGCCGCTGAACCGCGCCGTTGTAGAGTTTTATAATTCCGGCACATATGCGATGCTTGAAAAAGAAAGCACAAAGTATTGGTACGAAAGCCCGGCACAGCTATATGCAGATTTTGTCGCCGCGCATGGGGATATGTGACGGTATATAAACACATCCTCTGCGGAAGCGGCCTTATTACAGCCGCCCGCATATCCTAAAACCTTAGTTTGGTTCAGCTTTTGTCCACAGGCCCTTATCGATTGAGAAAAGGGCCTGCGGACAGTTCACACATGTAAAAAGCGGCTTGAACTGTATATTTCGTAACGATAGCTGTGTTTGCATTGAATTAAGCAACTGGTCAAGGCAATATAGCGGCGTTGGTATGATAACTATATTGGTTTCCATCTCTATTTGTGCTTTCTTTTGGGTAGTGCGTAAAAAAATGTGTAAAACTCCTCATAGTCGGTAATGTACAATATACAGACAAAACAGGAGGTTTAACGTTATGGCAAGGCGCTGCAAAATATCTATACCGTATGGATCAAGATAATTTTTCAGCATTATACGATCTAAGAGCAAATGTCCCCAGCCATCCGGCAGACTGTCGGCGAAAATACCAAAGCCGCCCTCGAATGGTTCACGCCTCTTTTGTACGAAAACGCCACCTTTTAACGGTAGGCTGAAAGGGCTGATCGAAAAACCGGCTGCCAGCCAGTCTCTGTTATACTCAAAGGCGGAAAAGCCATCGGGAGTCAGCGCAAGCCTCCCGACAGGACGGCCGTTATAGCCGACAGACAACGCCCTAACTTTTTTCATTTATGACATCCTCTATAGAGGCATAATGCTTTTTTGTAAAAAGAGAAAAAAATCCTCTTCACAGTCAAGCACCACGGCAATATTCAGCAGAGATTTCAGAGAAATCTCCCCGCTGCTTTCAAATCTTTTGATGGAGCCCAAACTTACCCCCGACAACTTTGCCAGCCCGCTCTGCGTGAGCTTCCTCTCCTTCCTGCGCGCACGCACATTAGCGGCAAGAGCAAGGGCGATTTCAGGCGGAGTATGATGCTGAAAAAATGATATATTCATAGCTAATATTTTAGCTATAAAAGTTATTTATGTCAATTATAGCTAGTATTTTTGCAGGGCAAACGCATCAATAAAGGTCAAAAACTTTGTACAAAAAAACGATATCACCAGCAACCATAAACCGAAACGTATCATATGAAAATGTATTATCCCTAATCAAATAAATCATTAATATGCTAAACTACAATAAATAATTTATGGAGTGTTTTAATGAACATGCAAACAAGCATCAGCCAACATTTCGCTATTCTCACTGACAATCGTGCGGAGAACCACATCAGGCACAACCTGACCGACATTCTTACTATTGTGCTGTGCGGGGTCATCTGCGGTGCGGAAGGCTTTAACGACATTGAACTTTTTGCAAAGTGCAAACAGGATTTCTTTGAATCGTTTCTTGATTTACCAAATGGAATCCCTTCCCACGACACAATGAACAGGGTAATGTCAGCCTTGGACCCGAAGCAGTTTTCGGAGTGTTTTGCGAACTGGGCCAGGTCATTGTCCGAACGTTTAAAAGGCGTCATTGCCATCGACGGCAAGACATCCAGAAGGTCCTTCAAAAACACAGAGCACCGCGATTGCCTGCATATGGTAAGTGCGTGGTCCTCAGATAATGGAATTGTTTTAGCCCAAACAGCAACGGAAGCTAAGTCAAACGAAATTACAGCAATTCCGACCCTTCTGGATATGCTTGATATCAAAAACTGCACTATAACAATAGACGCCATGGGATGCCAGAAAGCAATAGCAGATAAGATTGTCTCTATGAAAGGGAATTACCTGCTGGCCTTGAAAGGCAATCAGGGCGGCACGCTGGAAATGGCGGAACATCTTTTCAAATGCGAAGAGAAAACAGATTACGCCGGAGTAACTCACACATCATATGCGACGATTGAAAAAAGCCACGGTCGTATAGAAAAAAGGAACGTCGCTGCAATAGAAAACAATGAGAAAATAGACATTGCGGAATTTGATAAATGGAAGGGGCTCAAGAGCATAATCATGGTGGAATCCACAAGAGAATCCGGCACTCAGAGTTCTGTGGAACGAAGATACTACATAAGCAGTCTGCCGGCTGACGCGGCAGAAATAGGACGGTCAGTACGTTCACACTGGGGTATCGAAAACAGTCTCCATTGGGTTCTTGATGTGATATTCAATGAAGACGCGATGCGCAACAGACAAAAAAACAGTGCCGCAAATATGGCAATCATCAGGCATTGTGCAATTAATTTACTGAAACAAGACAAATCCGGCAAAACCAGCCTTAGGGGAAAACGCCTTAAGGCTGGATGGGATAATGATTATATGATCAAGTTAATCTCAGAATGTTGATGCGTTTGCCCTGAGTATTTTAGCTGTATAAAATATATCTCGTAAAAAGCGAAAACGTGACAGGCGCCACCGTAAGCGACTGGCTCAAAGGTGTACGCTACTCCGGTGAAGGAATCGAGACCTCATCGCTGGTCATGCGCGCGAAGAGCGGCACGCTGCGCTACATCAACGCGGCGCACAACGTCCAAAAGCTGGACGAGATCAGCGCGGCATCAAATACGGCGCTCCGTCGTCAGCCTGCTCGTTCCTGTAAACGAAACATCGGATTACGTACCATAACATATATGTTGCCTGAACGCGGTATAAATGCGTTCAGGCAGCATTATTATGCAATTACGCTCAATCCCTGTCCTTTAACAACCTCTCGGTTTTATCCTTGATTTCATCGGCCGCCGCGCGTGCGCTTCGTCAACGGCCGTGCCCCCTCCGACAGAGTTGCTATACGTGAAACCATAAGCCGGCGAAAGCCGTCATCTCCATGCGTCGGCCACAATACTAGAATGAACCTGACGCAGCTACAATAGGATGGATAGGTCATGCGCGCAAAGAGCGGCACGCTGCTCTGCATCAACGCGGTAAAACTTGAAAGCAAAATTAAGGAAACAGGGAAATGAACTGGGTAGTGTCTCTAACCAGATGAAATTGCTTGCCCCTGACGGGAAATGGCGAATGTCCAACGTAATGAACTATGGGCAGATTATTGCTCTTGCAAAAGAGTTTCCTTCAAAAAATGCGAATAGATTTATAGAATGGTTTACCTACAGTGATGAAATGGTTGACGGCAAAAGCAAAATCAAGGCCTATGCCCTGTGGAATAGTTCATTTATGAGCAATATAGAAGTTGGTACTGTGAAAGGCCTTAAGCAGATACATGCATATCTGTTTGGCGGCTTATATGATTTTGCCGGACAGATCTGCTCTAAGGATATAGCAAAGGGAGGCTTCCAATTTGCAGTGGCGCGGTATCTGGAGCAAACCCTGCTGAATATTGAGAAGATGCAGGACGAAAACATTGATCAGATCATAAGCAAATATATCGAAATGAACGCGGCGCATCCATTTATGGAGGGCAACGGCCGGTCGGCACGTATATGGTTGGATATGCTTTTGAAAAAGCGCCTCATCCCGTGCATAGATTGGAGCAAGGTTGATAAGAAAAAATATCTTGAGGCTATGAGGCGAAGCGTTGTTAACGGCACGGATATTAATAAGCTGCTTAAAACCGCGCTTACAGATAAAACGAACGACCGTGAGACCTTTATGAAAGGTATAGATTATTCATATTACTACGAAGAAAATTAAAATTTGGGACAAGCTTGCCCTCTAATGACCTCGTGAAAAGCGAAAACGTCTTCTTCGCGGCGACCGGCGTCACCGACTGCGACTGGCTCAAAGGCGTACGCTGCTCCGGTGAGGGCATCGAGACCTCATCGCTGGTCATGCGCGCAAAGAGCGGCACGCCGCGCTGCTTCAACGCGGTACACAACGTCCAGAAATTAGACGAGATCAGCGGCATCAAATACGGCGCAGGGAGCGGCCTCGTCGGCCTGCTTGTTCCTGTAACACATAAGATCTTTCCAGGTGGCATGGAGCCTTATTTATGCTGCCTATTTCTTTGTTTCTTGAACCTCTCAACCTCTGGCATAACCTGTGGGTTATTTAGCAGTTATGCGCAGAATCTCCTCAACACATATAAGATGGAATTGATAACGTACAATATTTTTCGTACAATTGAGTTCAACCACAGAGAGGTCGGACATAGAAGAACCATTGATGAGACCTTAAAGTGAACGACACGGGCATTGCAGTGCAGTGCTGCGGCGAGGGACATAAACTCCGGGATTGCAAACAGCCCTCCGCTCTGGTATGTTAGGTATACGAAAACTAAGACATACAGAGAAAAAGGAGGACTGTTTCATTAACATTAGCACAAACGGCGCATATTATCCAGAAGCGGAAGGCAAACTTCTCAAGATCAACGATGACGAGGTCAGAAGCTATTTGGACAAGGTAGGTGGTCGAAGGAAGCATCAAGGAGTCCCTCAATGTCCTGCTCAACGCAGAAACTGGCGAGCTTGTGTCAGACGTCGAAGCATGCCGATAGAGCACTTGGAACCGCATCTGGGAATGTGCGAAAAATTCTTGACACTAACTGAAAATTGTAAATTATATAGTATTTGTATTAAAGTTCAGATAGCAATTTATATATAGTAAGATAAAAGTTGAAATTATCAAAATCTAAAAAAACTTCTGTGGAAGAAAAAGATAGAAATCATTGAGGCTTTAGTGTCAAGGATACTATGTGGATAAGATAGGTCCTAACTAAAAGAAAGTAGCATCGTATATAAGGAATCAGCTTTATGAAGATTACCAATCAGATCAATTTATCCTATTTGAGCCAACGGGCCTGTTTACGTGGAAGCAGGTAGACGCAGGCACGAAAAATCCCAGAAGCCTCTTTAGAAGTGGCACTGTACTGGCTATGCATGTGGCCTTAATTTTAAAATTCTTAGAAAAAATTTAGCTTATGATAGGTTGTCCTGGTCTTTAGCACCATCCATTTTACCTACATTGTTATTTTTAATAAAAACATGGCTTATTGATTTAATGTTATTCTTATAAAATACTATGTTGTAAATAAATACAATTATCACGGATAGACCTCCAAGTATTGTAGCGTGCATTATCCACCTCAAATAACTATTTCCGGAAGATAAGTTTTTTAATAAAAAATTATTAGCGAATATAATTGCAAATGATTGTATAAAATCTGATATTATTTGCTTGAACACAGTTTTATAGCTAATTTCTAGAATATTTTTGTGTAAGTAAAAAATGAAATATCCAGTTCTGTACATCATTGCAATAAGAGTCCCAATTGCTACCCCAATAAGGCTAACTTTATGTACAAGTATTACTGAAATAGAAAGGTTCAAAATCATTTCAATTATAGCACTTTTTTGTGTTTGTTTATAGTGACCTGCTGCGCATATTATTGCATTATATGGTATTCTAATGCAGTAAATTGCTTGTGCCAATGTTAATAAAGCCGCAAATGTTGGTTGATAATAGCGGGCGTCAGAAATGCCGGAGGTATAGTTTTCAATAAATGGCACAATTAGGATTCCAGTCATAGAAAAAAACAAAACGACAATTGAATGCATAAACCACTCAAATAATCCAAAAATTTTATATAGTAGTTTTTTTTCGTTGCAAGCAAGGATGTTACCTAAAAGTGAATTGAATCCGCTAGATATTGAGCTCATAAGTTGACGAATTCCGTATACAACCAAATTATAAACCGCATATATTGAAACATCACTTAATGGTGCCAATATAGTCAATACCATAATATCGGTATTATTCATCACTACAGTTGCGCAATGTTGTGCGAAACCGTTCCATTTTTGTTCAATTTTAAAACACCTATCTTTTAATGTATAGTTTAATTCATAATGTCTTTTTATATAGAAAGATAAGAATAATGGTGTCGAAAAAAAAATGATTGAAGGTACTAGTTTTACTATCTGAATTGAATGTCCTGTAGTAATTAATATGACACTAATCACTGTATTTAATATCAATGTTATCGTCTGAATATTTGTTTGTATATAAAGCTTTTGGTCTGCATTCAATAATAACTGTTGAGGCGCTGCAAAAAAAAACTGTGAGAATAAACTAAAAGAAATAATAATAATTAATGAAATAATAAACGATGTATTGAATTTATAATTAATTAAATACGGAAATATGTTGCATAAAAATACAACATAACAAATTAAGATACTTGCTAATACACGATAAAATTTTTTTGAATAATTAAACAGTAGACTTATGGTTTTATAGTCATCATTTGCTAAAGGTTGGTAATATGCTGATTGGATAACGGCACCTACGCCAGCATCTAGCAGTGTAATAAACCCTAGATATTGCATAATCGAAGAAACTAATCCGTTTATGTCTGATCCAAACGTTTGTAAGATAAACCTTGGCAATATGAAACCACAAAACAAAACAACGATTTGATTTGCTAAAGAGGACACTGTATTAAGATATAGCTTTTTTTTACGCATATTAATCATTTTATGATGAACATTCTTTCAAATATTTTTTTTAATTCACTATCAGAATGGCGTGATTTAAACAATTTAAACTCTTTTTGCTCATTCTTCCAACTTGTCTCTGCGGTCAAGAGGTAGTTTATAAATTCGTTGGCCGAATTTATAACCTTACAAATACTAGGATATTCTTTCTCCACATTTTCAAATAATAATATCTTACTTCCTATAACAGAAGTTTCATTAGAGAATGCATCTATAATAGAGCCGCTAGTGCGATACTTAAAGCTTTCTGGAAACGGTAAGAAAATTGTCTTTGTAGATTTAACATAATAATAATACTCTTCATCGCTTAAGTAGCCACTAATAACTTTAAGAAAGCCATCGTTAAACGTCATTGTTTTTGAACGTAAAACTACCTTAACATTGTTTATTTTAAAGATATTACTATAAATTTCAAAATCGATAATTTCTTTTATCCATTCCTCTTTATTGCTATTGCTTATGCCTACACAATCATAATATTTTGAGAAAATTCCTTGTACTATATTTAGAGGATGTGGCATATGGAATATTTTTTTTTCTTCAACACCGTATTTATTTTTTAAATGGTTGGCTATAAAATTTTCAAAGACAATATGGTTTACTTTTTTAGCATATATGGTGAAAAATAATTGTAATTTTATGGATTTATCGATTAAGTCAATATTATTGTGATGTAATATAAACACTCGACGATTAAAATCCTTAATTTTAAATAAAGCCAAAGTAAAAACATATGTATCATAAGAAGCAAAAAATAGATAATCAAAGTGATAGATTTTATCTAGCTTAACAGCAACAAGTAAATTTTCAAGGTTGCGTTGATAGTACGAAATTTTACGATTATTACTGGTTCGTTTATATTTATATGAATGTACATTAATATCCTTTGGAAGTAAATCAAACCAGTTTTCAAGTTGGGCAACAGTCAAATTAGAAATAGCCTTTAAGTTTTTTATAATTTGATAATCTAATCTTTTATTACCATAATTGTTTTCTAACAATTCCATGTAAAGTATATTGGGTAGATTATTCATGCTCTAAAACTCCTTATGTCTGTTTTTCATTTTTTTGATCAAGCCACTTGATATATCACATTCATACATCCCAAGTAGAAAAGCAGATGCTACTATATACATTGAAATATAAGCGTTAACGTAGAATGAAAACCATAGTAAACCCATTAAGATCCAAGGGGATTTTTTTATACCTTTTAGTCCTTTCATAAAGTTATAAATAAAAAATATTAAGCCAAGAAGGCCAAATTTAAGGAACATTATATTAATAGATTCATGTAACTCGTTATAAATACCACTTTGTCTTTGATTTACAGAGAATGCACCGCTACTTGATGCCCAATCAACCCAGTTTGTTTGCTGTGTAATTGTTCCTCCTATTCCTTTCCCAAAGAAGACGTACCAAGGTTTATCGAGGTATTCAAGGAATACGTTGACGAATTCTTCAATTCGTACCTTTGGAGAATTTGGCACATTATCTAACCATGAACCTCTTCCAATTTTTAAACTTTCTGTAGTTTGTCCTATCTTATACAGCAGTAATTCATTACTACGGGTGAAGTACTCTCCAAAGACTGCAATACTAATACATACCAGAATAATTACCATCAGCATTTTAAAAAATTTTTTATGGGCAATATTTATCCAAAAATATGTTGCAATCGTTACTCCAATAACGAGTATCCATTTGCCAAGTAGTGGAGATGTTTTAATACACATACAAATGAACCCTATTATTGCAAAAATGAACATGGGGGTTTTTTGGTATTCTTTAAAATTTGTACATATAATAGTAGTAATGGAGAAAAAAGCAACCAAAGGCATTAGCAAAATCGACTTATGATAAGAATAAGTTCCGTGCCAACCCAAGATAACAGATGCCCATGATGCTATTACTAAAACAATGAAAAAGTTAATTAACACTTCTTTAAACTGAACATAGAATTTACAGTTATGGCGTAGAGCAAAATACACTAATACTAAATTGATTATCAGGATTATCCAATAACAAATTTCTGTGGCATACGCCCCATAAAACCATGATGTATTATTTACATGGTTATCATTAGTTATAATTGTCACTAGAGAGCTAAAAATACCAGTAAATACGAGTAATACGAAGCCAAAGACAAATTGACCACTCCATAAATTTTTAATATCGTTTTTTAGGCTTATCTTTGTTCTTCCATTTTGCTTAAAAATAACGCAAAGTAAAATAAACAGCTCGCAGCAAAGACAGCCCCATCTATGTATAAATGGCATATATGCATAACTATATATATATGTATATTCACCAAATACAAATAGTGAAGCCTCGATTGATACTCCAAGAAATATATTATTAGCAAGTATGGCACGGTCAGTTTTTCCAAGTAAACTTAATATAATTACAATAGTGGCTTCTGCTAAAGCAACCGCTATTCCTACAGTTGTATTTTGGCAAGCAATACAATTGAGAATAAAAACAGCAAATAAAATTAGGACATTTTTCCAACAGAGTATATATTTTTTTCTTAATAATGGGTTTCTAGCCATTGTAAACCTCATTGAGAAGGAAGGTTATTTTTTTTTCATAATCAACACTATCATAAAAATATCTTGAATTTTTCGAGTACTCAGAGTAATTGTTTGATATTGTTTTTATGGTTTGACAAATTGAATCAATATTGTAATTTTTAATACAGATACCACATTTTTGTTTTTCAAACATGTAGTTCAACGCAGGAACATCATTGCTTATCATTGGGATAGAAAAACATGCATACTCAAATGTTTTATTAGGTGCGCAATATACTGTATTCAATATTGAATTACTAGTTTTGGTAGGAATATACGAAAGAACTCCTATATAGGCATGGCTAGTGACTTCTAAGTGGTATGGTGCACAAATAAAAGGAATAAAATAGTAATTTTTACTCCCACAATTTGCATATAAATTTGCAACATTTGACATCACTACAAAGGCATAGTCATCTCCCAAACGATCAACTGCAGATATAAAATGTTCTAACGGCCTTTCCTTGTGTAATATTCCCTGATATAAGATAATTTTTTTGTTACCTATTTTCTCTAATAGTTTTCTTGCTTGAATTGAATGATTAATTGGTAAATTTCTCTTTTCTATAATTTCTGGATAAAATGGTTTGTTCTCAAGAATGAAAGGAAGTTTGTCAAGGTCCCACCATGCTTTTGTTATATGAGCTCTGTTATATTCAGGAACTATCACTCTTTTTGCATTTTTACCATACGTTCCTAAATGCATATTACCAAGTTTGTACTTAGGTACCATATATTTAGTGCCAATAAGCTCGTACATATGCAAAACATAATTATAGCTGAATAACTTAGGGCCGAGGCTTTTCACTGTAGCATCAGATATTATCCAGAGCAACGTATTTTCATCATATAAATTGTCTACGTATTTCCAAATTTTTTTTCTCAGTTGTATCATTCTGATGAATTTTAATATCAGAGAAATGTCTGAGTTGTAGTCTTCATCCATTTTACATATGCGTATTTTTTTGTACAGACTATCTTCTTCTGATATACCATCTCTTGTTGTCACTAACGTCACTTCCACATTTTGTTTATAGAGTCCTTCTAGAAGGCTTTTTATTGGGGGAATGCTATAAATCGAACCTACATTTATGACGATGATTTTTTTCATATGCTAATTACCTAATGCGTAAACTTCATTGACTAGTTTTGCAGATATAATATTCCAGCTATAATTGTTATAAATCCACTTATTAAGATTACTTCCTAATTTTTGTAAAGTAGCTTCATCCATATTAATAGATTTGTCTAAAGCTTGAAACAGTGATTCGTCTGTATTAGTTGCCTGTATGCCACACTCATCTCCTATATATTCGGCAATAGATCCGGTATTTGTATAAATAACAGGCTTTCTAAATGCAGCAGCAGAGTATACAATGCCACTCATGCTTGCGTGTCTATATGGAATTACTACTGCGGAAGAATTTGCTAATACGTATGCGTATTCATCATCATTTAAAAATCTAGGCACAAATAATATATTCCCAGAATTGGAAATGGTTTGCATATATTGTTCTAATTCTGAATAAGGTACATTTAAGCTACCAGCTACAACTAACTTTTGTTCTGTGTCATTGAGATTATTAACCCAATAATTAATCACTCTATCAGCACCTTTATTATAGAAAATATTTCCAACAAAAGAAATAATTTTCTTTTTTGCGGATGAGATAAAATCGACAATATGTTTATCTACTTTTGATATTACATACTCCTTTTTCTGCGTTAAATGTATGCCGTGATATTGAATCTTGAGTTTGTTTTTATCTTCAGGAAAATACTTTAGGTATTCTTTTTTTATTCCTTCTCCGTGAACTAGAATTACATCAAAATTATTGTGAAGCCTTTTTAATTTTGTAACATATTTCTCTCCATTTATATGTGGCAGGACATTATGAGAAGTGTATACTAGACGCTTAACATATTTTCTTATTTGCTTTAGGAAAAATTCATCCATTCTATATAAAAGCGCCCATTCAACATGTACAACGTCGTATTTTTCTCTTCTTACTATGATAAGAATCTTTATGTAAGCTACAGCGTACTCAATACCCCTAATGGCACTCCGGAGCATGCCTCTACACATCTTGTCTGATATTTTAAAAAAAATGGGCTTAATATTGTACTTTTCAGTGTATCTACTCTCATAATAACTTGAACATATAGTTAAATCAACTTTATCACATAAGCCTTCGCATAAACCTATAGTGTATACTTCATAGTTATCAGAACACCATGGGTCGATAATTAATACTTTCATAAAACTCCCCTCCAGTAATTTAACATATCTGCCACCGTTTCTTTCATTGAAATTTTTTGTTCCCATCCTGTATCATTTTTTAGTTTGTCAATATTGCCAACTATAATTTTCTCATCTGTTGGTCTGAGTAATTTAGGAGTCATTTCTATTTTGAATTTGTGGCCGATTTCTGCTTCAATGTACGTTACTATATCTTTTATCTGGTATATATGCTCCGATGATATATTGTATACATCGCCATCCCTCCCTTTTTCGGCGAGTAACATTAAAGCAACAATAAGGTCCCTTTGATCCATAATTGCACGAAATGTATCTAAATTTCCGGCACGCAACATATAATTGCCTGTTCGCTCGGCTTCGACAGCTCTTTTGGTGAAATCAGATGTTACGTCATTAACTTTTCTTGTCCCTGTCGAATTGAAAATTCTTGCTCTAATACAACGAATGTGGTCATTCATGTAATACTGGAAAGACAGTAAGTCTTGTCCAACTTTACTGACTCCGTATGGATGTAACGGAAGTAATTTTGCATCTTCTCTTACGTAAATGGAGTCGCCTTTTAATTTGTTAAATGTTTCCCCATATTCAGCACTGGAACATGCAACAACTACCATAGGATCATAATTACTATCAACGTATTTACGGGCTTTTTTAATGGCTTCATAGACTGCAATAGTACCATTAACATTAACATCTATGGTCTCGGATGGATTTACCCAAGATACCGTTGGATAACTTTGTGCAGCAAGATGGTAAATTTGCCTAGGGAGACTATCCATAATAAGATTATCTATCCCTTGACCATATCGAATATCACACTGAACAAAATTAATGGGAAAAGGTATCTGCTCAATGTTTTTTTTATTCTTATGGAACAAACCGATTACTTCATCTCCACGATTGTATAGCTGTTCTACTAAATGAGAGCCAATCATACCACCAGCACCTGTCACTAATACTTTCATCCTAACAAATCTCCTTTATTTTTGTTTTATTCAAAAAACTCTTCTTCCAACATTGAACACAAACAATGATATACCGGTAAATGATATTCCTGAATGATATATGTCTCCGTGCCTGGTACCTTGATACAGATATCGCTTCTGCGGGAGAGTTCACTGTCTTTTGCTCCGGTTAGCCCAATTACCTTCATACCTTTTGCACGCGCGACAACTGCAGCAAAAATGATATTGCTACTATTACCACTAGTACTAATACCGAAAAAAACATCTTCGGTTTTTCCGTAGCCATTTACTTGCTGCGCAAAACATAGAAGTGGTTCACAATCATTCATATAAGCAGTTGACAACCCGGGATGTCCATCCAATGCGATTGCTGGCATGGCTCCTTGTAGATTTTTTGCAAGAATGCTTCCATGTTCAGCATCTATTTTGATAAGCTCATTTACATATTCTATTTTTAGTTTTCTAAGTTTTTTGAAACCTTTCATGAGTTCGCCAACAATATGTTCTGCATCTGCGGCACTACCACCATTTCCAGCTACAAGTAATTTTCCACCATTAGAATAACTTTCATTTATTATTTCAAATGCAGTAGCTATGCTATTTTTACAGCATTTTAATTTAGGATACCGTTTAATGAGAAAATTTAAATGAGTTTCAACCGTTTTTTTCATGTCATTTGTCTCCTAATATATTGTTCACGGCATCCAAAAGAAGATAGGTCTCATTAACTTGAACACATTTGCATCCAGCTGCTTTACCGGCAAGTAAATCGCTTTCTTTGTCACCAACCATCCATGATTGGTGTAAATCTATATTGTAATCTTCTGCTGCTTTTAAAAGCATTCCTGGTTTTGGTTTTCTGCAATCACAAGAGAATTTTAACTCTTTGATTTCTCCCTCGAACCCATGATGTGGATGATGTGGGCAATAGTAGATTGCATCAATATAGGCTCCTTCTAAACCAAGTAAAGTTTCCATTTTGTTGTGTATATTTTCAAGTTGTTTGTAATTTACTTCGCCTCTAGCTATTACCGGTTGATTTGTAACCACAATGGCAAGATATCCCGATGCGTTAATTCTCTTTATTGCCTCTGGAACGCTGTGTATAAGCTCAAAATCATCAATATTTCGGAGGAATCCAACATATTTATTAATTGTTCCATCCCGATCTAGAAAAATAGCTTTTTGCTTTTGCTTTAGGTTTTTTGTTTCAATAATATTACTTCTATAATCGCGACACACAGCTACATATCTTTCTGGTGTCCCCATGTCTTTGATATATTCCGGACTATCATAACAAAACATACGCCCTGAACCAGCCAATGGTTTGAGTAGTTGTCGGTCAAGGTCAACTTCTGGCGTGTTGATTTCTTGCATCAGAAGTTTTGGGGAGATAATATGCAGTCCTGCATTTATTCTGTTTCGATACCAAATTGGTCGTTTTTCTTCCTTCGTAAGCCATTTAATGACATTATGATTCTTGTCCGCAATTATTAAACCGCTGTCATAAGGGTGATTATTTGGATGTGTGAACAGTGTAACTAACCCCTGGTGCTTATTGTGAAAAGATATAAACCTACTAAAATCTACATTAAAAAGATGGTCAGCATTTAAAAGAAGAAAGTCTTTGGTTAATTTATCCTTGAGTTTAAACAGCGCTCCGGCATTTCCCAAAGGGACTTCTTCATTGAAATATTCAATTTTTACTCCAAACTTGTTGCCATTACCGAAGTAATCCATAATTATTTGACCAAAATGGTTAATTGTAATTAAAAGGTCAACAAACCCCTGTTTTCTTAAACATTCAATTTCTCGTTCAAGAACAGGCTTGCCTTCAATATCTATCATTGGTTTAGGTATATCAGAAGCAATGGAAGAAATTCTTGTACCTTTGCCTCCGGCCATGATTACGGTTTTCATTAGTTAGTTCCAATCCTCCTTACAATTTTCTGCCGGCTCATATGTTTCCGGCGTGTAATGAATCACCTGTGTTCCGTTATTTTCAAATTTGAATGGAATATAAAGGAGGTCTTTCATTGCTTTTTTTACAAAATTTTGCTTTTCTGGCTGTACATAAAAAATGATAAAACCACCACCGCCTGCCCCCAGAAGTTTACCTCCAAGTGCACCCGCAGCGATACCTTTTGTGTATAGGCTATCGATGTAATTTGTTGAAATAGCGGAGCCTGTTTGCCTTTTTAACTTCCATGTATAGTCTAGTAAACAGCCAAACTCATCAAGCTCTGCAGTCTCATCAGTTAATATTTTCTCTGCTATATCTACAAGTGAATACATTTCCTGTAATTGCTTTACTTTGTCTTTTGCCGTTAAATTATTCTTTTGTTGTATAGCATTAGAAAAACGTGTGAACCCAGTAAAAAACATCATTAAATTTTTATTCAATAATTCCTTTCTGTCTGTAGGAATGATAATGGGCCTTACTTCGTATCCATCTGGGCTAAACTGAATTTTATTCAATCCCCCAAATGCCGCTGCTATCTGATCTTGCCAACCTCCAGCTTCATTACATAGAACACGTTCAAGATAAATAGCCTTATTAGCTAGTTCTTTCTTATCTATGTATTTTCCTTTTAGTGCATAAAATGCATTAAGCATCCCAACGGCAAATGATGAACTTGTACCTAGACCTGATTTAGCCGGAAGGTCGGCTTCATATGTAAGGCGGATTTCATGCATATCAAGCATCTTCATAGCATTTCGTATAGCAGGATGCTGAATTTGGTCTATTGAATTAATACGTTCTATGTCTGAGTATGTTAATTCGGTAGAATAACTAAAAAATCTAGGAAGGTGGCGAACAGTAACATAGCAATACTTATCAAAAGTAGTTGATAATACGGCACCTTCATATTTTTTAAAGTAACTTTCAATATCAGTGCCACCGCCGAAGAACGATATTCTGAATGGTGTTTTGGTAATTATCACAATAATCGCCACCTTTCTAAAATATTCATGCACTTGTGAAAACTATGCTGTATTAATTCGCCTATATTAGTGTTATAGATTCCAGTATCTGTACTCATTTTTAGAAAAAACGCTCTTATTGAAGATATTTTTTACATCGATTAGCACCTTTTCATAATTGTTTCCAACTTTATATAATTTATCCAGTTCATGTAAATTCATATTTTTAAACTCCTCATGTGCAACTGCCACAATTATGCAATCGGCATCGTGAACCTCTGAAAGATCTGTTAGTGTTATGCCATATTCGCGCATTGCTTCTCTTTTATTTGCCAGAGGGTCTACTACAATTGGATTTATATCGTATTCTCTTAGACACTTAATAATATCTTCGACTTTGCTGTTCCTAATGTCAGGACAGTTCTCCTTAAATGTCAATCCAAGGATGACAACATTTGCCTTCTTGGGAGCTTTACCTACAAGGATTAACTGTTTTATAGCTGCATTTGCTATAAAATCTCCCATGCCATCATTGACTTTTCTGCCAGCAAGAATAATTTGGCTGTGATAACCTAGTCTCTCTGCCTCGTAAGTGAAATAATATGGATCAACACCGATACAATGACCACCAACTAAACCTGGTCGAAACCTAAGGGCGTTCCATTTCGTATTCATTCCATCAATGACTTCGTTAGTATCGATTTCCATGCGATCAAATACCATTGCTAGCTCATTCATGAAGGCGATGTTGATGTCTCGTTGGCTATTCTCCGCAATTTTAATTGCTTCCGCTGTCTTAATTGTAGAAACTGGGTATGTGCCCACTTTAATAACCAAATCATAGACATTTTTGATTTCTTCCAAGGACTCCTCGTCCATACCCGCGACAATTTTCTTTATATTTTCAAGCCTGTGAATTTTATCTCCTGGGTTGATTCTTTCAGGGGAGTAGCCTACTTTAAAGTCTACGCCGCATTTCAGTCCGGATTCCTTTTCAAGAATTGGTAAGCAGACATCTTCAGTAACGCCAGGGTAGACTGTGGATTCAAACACAACAATTGAGCCTGCTGTTAGGTTTCTTCCAAGTATTTCGCTCGCACAAATAACTGGTGACAGGTCTGGTGTATGATCCATATTCACCGGTGTCGGGACTGCTACTATATGAAATTTTGCCTCGCGTAGCTTCTTTGCATCGGAAGTAAACTGTACCGTCGTATTTTTTATGGCTTCGTTGCCAACTTCATATGTGGGGTCAAACCCTGATTTGTACGTTGCAATTTTGCTCTTGTTCAAATCAAATCCGACGACACAAATTCCTTCTTTTGCAAAAGCAATCGCAATTGGCAGGCCTACATAGCCCAGGCCTGTTAGTGATAGTTTTTCTTTTTTTAATTTTAACTTTTCATATAAACTCATTTTCTCCACTCCTGCCTATCTTGTTCTTGTACACAAGCCAACTAATGATCCAGTTCCGTAAGATATGTGAAACAGGAAATATAAATATTCAAGTTGAAAGAATTCTTTTGTACTATCTGCAACTTTGACTGAGAAATATGAATTGCATATAAAATACAATAGCAATTCGAATAGCAATATGATTATCATCTGGTGATAAAAGATAGAGCCAACTCCCAACGCTATCAATGACAATAAAAAGGCTAATGGTACAAAATGCCGAATACCCATGGAACCAGGTACAAATCGCATTGTGATTACATTCCATTTACCATTTTTAAACGCCATGTCACAAATACCTTTTACCGTGTCACGGCAATAATAGGTAAGATGTATATCGTTTGCCATATATATGTTTCCACCGCTTTTTCTTATGCGATGATTCATTTCATTATCTTGATTTCTGGTTAAACGTTCGTCATAACCGCCTAGTCTGTCAAAAATTTCCCTTCGGAATGCCCCAAATGGAACTGTATCCACGTAGCCGCTCTTCCCATTTATACGAAATTGTGAATTACCTACGCCAAATTTGGTTGAAAGCATTTTTGCTATTGTATTTCCGAAAGGTGTACATGCTTTTGTTGTCACTACGCCGCCTACGTTGTCAGCATCCAATGTATCCAAATAATAAACACATTTAGAGATATAATCTCTCGCATAATCTGCATGAGCGTCAAGCCGGATAATATATTTCCCATTTGCTTTTTTTATACCTATATTCATCGCATAAGGGACTGTTTTATTCGGGTTATTGTATATATTTATTAAATATGGATACTTACTTTTATAGCGTTCTAAAATTGACACAGTTCTATCATTTGACTGCCCATCTACAAAGATCCATTCCATTAATTCATTCGGATAATCTTGTAGAAGAAGAGAATCAAGGCATTTCGCAATATATTTTTCCTCATTGTATAGAGGCATTATCACAGACACGATTATCTTTTCCTGCATAATAAATTACCTCACAGTTGCACATCGACAATGGCCAAAATAGTCCTTGCCATCGTAGATATCTCTTTACCAAGGCTGAAATTCTTCAAACTTCTCAGGTTATATTCCATCTTCCCCGGCAGGACTTTGCTTGTGTAGACCTCGTCGGCAGACTCCGCCTTAGACAGCAGCTTTTCTTCGTCTTTGTACATGATGCTAGTCTCTGACGTGACTCCTGCCGGCAGCAGCAGCGTCGCATACATTTCATCGTTGTAACTCCTGACGTATTTCTCTACTTCCGGTCTCGTACCTACGAAGCTCATATCTCCGGCGATGATGTTTATCAGCTGGGGGAGTTCGTCTAGGCGGTATTTTCTGAGGATTTTGCCTATGGCTGTTACGCGCTTATCGTCTTTCACTGTTACCTGCGCGCCCAGCTTGTCGGCATTCGCCACCATGGTGCGGAATTTGTAGATCCTGAATTTCCGACCGTACTGCGTGACGCGCTCCTGACGGAAGAATACGCCTCCTTTGCTGTCAAGGGTTATCGCAAGGGCGATGACGAGGATCACCGGAGAGAGGAAGATCAGCATCAGGCTTGCCGTCACGATGTCGAAGGTGCGCTTCAACAGCAGGGACGCTCTTTTCTTTTTTAGCGTCTCGTAATAGGGACGAACGGCTTCCGTTCTCATGCAGTCAGGCAATTCCTCCCACTCTTTCAATATCTTCATAGACATTTCCTTACGCATTTAATTACGTAGTCAACATCGTCATCGGTCAGCCGCGTGTGCAAAGGCAGTGTGACTTCGTTACTGAACTGTTCATACGCGTTAGGATAGTCCGCGATGTTAAATCCCAATTTTTTATAACCGCTATGGAGCGGCAGCGGTTTGTAGTGTACGTTTGTCGCCACTCCCAGTTCGGCCATTTTTGAGATAAAGTTATCTCTCTCTTGGCTGTTCTTACCTTTTAACCTCATGATATAAAGATGACCGGAGGATAGGTAACCATCCGTATAGTGTTTAACTGTTTCGACAGGCAAGTTAGCGAACGCGGAGTCCAGATATTCGATGATCTTCCGGCGGCGTGCCAGGATATCGTCGTACCTTTTTATCTGAGCAAGCCCGACCGCGGCGTGGATGTCGGTCATATTGCATTTGTACCAAAGCCCAGCGATGTCGTATTCCCATGTGCCGAGTTTTGTTTTCGCGAGGGCGTCTTTGCTCTGTCCGTGGAGGCTCAGCAGCATATAGCGGTGGTAGAGCTCTTCATTATCTATGCCCTCGATATCTCTCCAGGTCGCAGCGCCGCCCTCGGCGGTGGTTAGGTTTTTGACGGCGTGGAAGGAGAAATTTGTAAAATCGGCGACGTAACCGATGGGCTTCCCCTTATAGGAAGCGCCGAAAGAATGCGCCGCGTCACCCATAACAATGGCTCTGCCGATGGCCTGCTGTACGGCGTTATCGGAAGGGTGGAAAAGAGAGCGTTTCTTTTCGGCTATCTCCAAGATACGGTCGTAGTCGGCTGGTATGCCGAAGAGGTCCACAGGTATGATGACTTTGGTCTTCTCCGTGATGAAGGCTTCCAGCCGGTCGCAGTCCATGGTGAATTTGCCCGGTTCGCAGTCGACCATGACGATCTTCGCGCCGACATGCGCAATGACACTTGCCGTCGCCGTATAGGTGTACGCGGGAACGATCACCTCGTCTCCGGGGCCGACGCCCAGAATCCGCAGGGTCATCTCGGCACAGGCAGTATTGGAGTTGAGGCAGACGGCCTTGGAGGTATGGCATATCTCTGCGGCGGCGTGTTCCAGTGCCTTGGTTTTCGGTCCGGTAGTGATCCAGCCGGATTTTAAGGTCTCTATGACTTCGCTGATTTCCGCTTCCGTGATGTCGGGGGGACTGAAGGGGATTTTTCTCATGCCAGCTCACCTGCTGTCTCTATTTGCATAGGTCTGATTGCTTCTATGTTATCGTCCATTTTCAGGCCGTACCTCTCTCTGCGTTTCTATGCGTCATAGCCTTAGTCACATTCAGCGTATTGAGCATCTCTATCTGTTCGCGTGAGAGTTTGCCCTGACGGTGCAATGTTCTCTGACGCGCGATCCACTGGCTGATGCGGAGGGCCTCTTCTGTTTTGTCGTTGCTGCCGGCGCCGGTGTCGCCATTTGTCTTGAGCAGGAGCGAGGCGGCCTGGTATTTGTCGGCCCAGGCGCGTTCGGAGGCGGTACGCCAGTCCATGCCCAGTTTTTCCAACTGTTGTATCTGTTCTTTGGTCAGCCTCTTGCCCTCTGTTTCTCCGCGGTAGGCGCGCCGGCATTCGTAGAGCCATTTGCCGAGCCAGATGCCGTCGGTAACGTAGTTGGCGGGGACGTCGAGGTCGCCGTGTTCTTTGAGGTATTCTTCGCAGGCGGCGATGCGCTTCTGCCAGGAGTCTTCAACTGTCCATTTGAAGCCGAGTTTGTCCAGCTTCGCTCTGCGTTCGGGCGTGACTTTTATCGATGTGCGTCCCGTTTTCGCGCTCGCGTCGATGTGGTTTCGCAGCCACTCGCCGAGCGGGAAGCCGTTTTTGTTCACGTATCCGGCGGGCACGTCAAGTGTGCCGAATTCTTTATGGTGGGCGACGGCCTGTTGGTAGCCGTATTCCCATTGCCGCGTGTGGGTGTCGATCCAGTTCATATGTATCGCGTCAAGGCGCGCGATCTGTTCTTTCGTCAGATGCGCGGAGCCGTTCAGTCTGCCGCTTCTTATTTTGCGCATTCTTCTCAGCCAAGCCCCGATGCGCAGCCCGTTGGGCGAGACGTAGCCGGCCGGTATTTCAAGGTCGTGGTGCCTCATGTAGTACTCGGCGCAGGCAAGGTAGTTTTGCTCCCAGAGGTAGTCGAGCTTGTCCCAGATCATGCCGAGCCTGCCGAGGGCCGCGATGCGTTCGTCTGTAAGGTAGTAGCCGCCTCTGCCGCTGTTTTTCGCCTGACGCAGGTTGCAGATCCATTTGCCCAGTTCCAGTCCGTTATCGGTCACGTAGTTGGCGCGGATGTCGATGTTGCCGTTTTTTAATTTATATTCGCAGAGGGCACGGTAATATCTCTCCCACGAGAGGTCGTAGCGGTTTTGCCAACGCATGCCGATGCTTTCAAGTTGGGTTATTCTCTCCTGCCCTAAGACGCCGGGGATCTTGCCGGCGTAGACGAGTCTTTGGGTATTGATCCACGAGCCGAGGGAATAGCCGTCCTCCGTCTGGTAACGTTTGGAGACTTCGAGATTTCCATGCTTTTTGTAATAGGCTTTCGCGCATCCGTACATCGTCTTCCAAGAGGCGGAGAGGCTCTCTTCCAGTTCGTTGAAGAGGCGGCGGCTGTCGCGTACCTCGTCGATTACGGTGAATGAGCTGTTGACCACCTTCGAGATATCTCCCGTGCCGCGGTAATAATCGACGGCAAAGCGCATCTCATCCTGAAGGGCGGATATGCTGTAAAGGTTTTCGATATTATTTACCACGTCGATGATGACGGTACTTTTTTTGCTACCGGCGGAGAGGGCCCGGCCGATCTGCTGCTTGTATATGATGGGCGAGACGGTGGGGCGGAAGAGGATGACGCCCGCGATGTCGTCGATGTGGACGCCCTCGTTGAGCATATCGATGCAGAGCAGGAGCTTCAGATGTTCGCTGTCGTCGGCCTTGAAGCCGGCAAAGGCCAGGGAGGCCGCGGGATCGTCGGCATAGGCGCGGTAGAGGTGAGGGCTGCCGTCTATGCCGCCAAACCACTCGCCTATATGTCCGGCCACCTCTTTCAAGTGTTCGACATTTGAGCAGAAGAGGATGTACTTGCCCCGCCTGTCGGTTATGTGCTTCCGAAAGACGGCGTCAAGCCCTTCCGCGTTTTCCAGCGAACGGCGCAGCGCGTCGAGGCGTTTCTGCGCCGCGTCACGGACGGCCTTGTTTTTTGCGCCGCTTATACGGGACTGATAGCGTTCCAGGTCATTTTGACAGGAGTAGATCGAGATGACGTAGGTAGGCGGGGCAAGTATCCCGCGAACTACCGCCTCTCCAAGCGTCATCTCCGAGGCGATATTGCCGTCGAAAAGTTCGTCTGCCATATCGCGCTGATTGTCCAGATAGCGTATATTTGTCGCCGAGAGGCCGAGCACCGCCGCTTGCGGATACATCGCGAGCAGCTTCTGCACGCCGCCGCCCCACATCTGTGCGCCGCAGCGGTGGAACTCGTCGAGTACGATATAATCCGGACGGATCTCTTCTAGCCCGGCGGCGTCCATCATCATGAGTTTGGCGTAGGTAAAAAAGCGGACATTTTTTTGTTCTGGGACGCCAGTGGCTTTTAGGTTTTCTATCTGTGTCTTAAAGATGTACTCGCTGGGCGAAAGCCAGCATACGGAGGCGTCGGGGTTGTCCTCCGCCAGTTTGAAACCGATAAAGGATTTTCCCGTGCCGGTGGGATGGACGACCGCGGCTCTGCCGCTTTCCGTCAACATGGAAAGGGCGGATTCGTAGGCTATTCTGTTATGTTCAAATAAGTCTATCATCCTGGCTTTCCCTCCTCATGCCGCTGCGCTCTGTTTCTCCAGCTCTTCGCGGATACCGTTTTTTGCTTTCTGCACTCAGGCGTACGGCAGTTTTCGTTTATGATGCGTGCCTGCCGGATCGATCAATAATTTTTCATTCCGGCGAGAAAGGTGTACCTTTTTCGCCGGAATGAAATAAACAGCATTATCCTCTAAAAACCTATTCCGTACTCTTTACCACCTTCTATATTGATACAACGAATCACAAAAAAGTCAATGACCACGCGGCGAAAAAGGTACGCCTTTTTCGCCGCTTTTCATCTTTTACCCGACTGATGCCCATCGTTTGAATGTCATATGGTTGATTTTAAGATACCGCGCGGCGCATCTGGCGGATATCTCGCCGTTTTTCCATGCTGCTTTGACCGCTTCAAATTCCTGCGGACGCTCTTTCGGCCTGCGTCCCAAATTGCCGCCCCGCGCCCGCGCGGCGGCGATGCCCTCTGCCTGCCGCTGCCGTATGAATTTGCGCTCGGTTTCCGCGACGTAGCTAAGCAGCTGCAGCACGATGTCCGCGATCAAAACGCCGGTGAGGTCGCGGTTTTGCCGCGTGTCCAGAAGCGGCATGTCCAGGACGACGATGGCCGCCCGCTTCTCTTTCGTCAATATCCGCCATTGTTCTAAAATTTCATGATAATTCCGCCCGAGCCTGTCGATGCTTTTGATTATCAGCGTATCGCCCGGTCTTAATTTTTTCAGCAGCTTTTTGTAGCCCTGCCGCTCGAAATCTTTGCCGGACTGCTTGTCCAGGATGATGTTTTCCGCGGGAACGCCGTATTCCCGCATCGCGCTTCGCTGCCTCTCCTCGTTTTGTTCTTTTGAGGACACCCGTATATAGGCATATTGTTTACCCATCTGTCATTCCTCCCATAAATAGCTCCGCGTTATTTTTGTCTCCTAGGAACGAAAAGTCTTTCACACACTATCATGCCAGCATTACTTTGTGTTTGCTTTTCTGAAGTATGCTTCTACCAACGATCGAATGTTTTTAAAAGGGGGATTTTTCTGTTGATTGAATCAAAGTTAGATTGGTAAAAGTTTTTATGGCCGCTTTGGTATTATTTCTAACTTAAAAAATATAGGAAAAACGCGGCTGTTTAAGCGCATGTGCCGATGAGGGATAAATGGTGTGAATATATGATATTAAACGTGGTATTTCTAAGGAATATTTGAAATTTTTGGCCTTGACATAAGGAGGTAAAATGCTATATTAATTTTATTTCTTGCTATGAAAATTTTCGTGGTAAGAAAATTAGGGGGCGATTTTATGCGCTTTGGAGAAACAGTAAAAAATTACAGAAAAGAGAATGGCTGGACTCTTAAAGAGCTCTCCGAAAGATGTGGGCTATCAGTGGCGCAGCTTTCCAAACTGGAAAATGAAAAATCCAGTACGAGCATCGAGAGTCTGCGAAAGCTGGCTAATGCATTTCGAATTCCTCTTTCGGCTATTACGTTGACTGAATCGGCGCAAAAGCTGAGCCCGGTGCTGGATGGAGAAGGGTTTGTCGTAAGGTGGTGCAGAAGGGGGGATGATAATGTCACAGTAAGATATTTAACGCTGAGTAGAGCGGCAAAAATGCAGCCGATAGTTATTACGATTCCGGCCGGAATGGATACCGGAGCCTCGAAGTCCCATCCGGGAGACGAATTTTTTTATGTACTGGACGGCAAGGTGCGTTTCTTTTACGACGATGAAGCCTTTGATATGAAAAAAGGAGATTTTCTCTATTATGATGGCCTTTTTCAGCATCACTGGCAGAATATGTCAGAGACGGAGGCACGCATTTTGACCTGTAACACTCCCCCTGTAATGTAAGAAAAAATCTGAGAAAGGACGCGATCAGTCTTATGTGTGCAGACAGGATCAACGAATTTATGGAAAAAATCGCGCTGGATGCCCCGGTCTCACCGGAATATCTGGCGAACGCGGTCGCCGGAGCGATCAAAGACAGGGCTTTGCTCTTCTATTTTACTTGGAAGACTCTTCAGGAGATGCATCCCGAAATAGACGCGGATGCCGTGATGGCGGAGGCTTCGCGCCGGCTCGGAGAATATAAGGCGCCGAATCTGGGAAATGTTTGCGACGCGGAGACGGCGATCCTGAACCAGACCTCGAAGGCGGGGATGCTCGCCTTTGATCAGGAGATAACCATGCTTTCGCCGGAGGAATCGGTAAAGGTGATACGCCGCTGTCCCCATATTGAAGCCTTCGAAGAGCTGGGCTGTTCCAAGGAGGAGCGGATCAAACTGTGCACGGAGCTGTTGATGCCTCTTGATTTCGCGCTGCTTGCCCCTTACGAAAAGGTCCGCCTTGAATTCTCGAAAAATCTTGCGGCGGACGATGTCTGCGTAATGTGTACCAAGATCGCTAAGTAACGATTACCAAGTGGAGGTTGTCTTGTTATGTATTTGGTAGCTATCCTTATTTATCTTTTTGCGCTTCTTGCCGTCGGAGCCTGGCTCGCCAGGCGGGTTAAGGATTCCAAGAGTTTTCTGGTCGCGGACAGGGCGCTTCCGTGGTATGTCAGCACTGGAACAATCGTCGCTACCTTTATGGGTGCTGGTTCGCTTATCGGCGCGGCCGGACTGGCCTATAAGGTTGGCCTCTCCGCCATGTGGATGGATATTGGCGGCATCCTCGCCATCGTGGCGCTGGCCTTTATCGCCGGGCGCATTCGCCGTTTTGAAGGGCTGACCACGCCTGAAATACTCGGCGTGCGTTTCAATGAGCCGACGCGCCTGGTCGCCGCGCTGATCATAATCGCGGCGGAGACGGCGATCGTCGGTTATCAGATCCGCGCGGGCGCGTATGTCCTTAAACTTGTTGCCGGAGTCGAGAGTGGGACTGGGATGATCATCACGGCGGCCTTTATAATCGGTTATACGATGTTTGCCGGGATGCTCTCCGTCGCCTATACGGACCTTATTCAGGGACTGACGATCATCTTCGCGCTTCTGATCGGCGCGCCGTTTGTGATCGAAGCCGCCGGCGGAATGTCCGCAGCGGCGGCCGCACTGCCTGCCGAAAGGTTCAGCCTCCTCGGCGGTTCATTCCGGGACGCCATGAAGGTGCTCTTCCCGACATTCTGCCTTGTCTTCGTCATGCAGCCGATATGGCAGCGCATCTTTTCCTGCAGGGATGAGAAGACGTGCCGCATCGCCGTCTCGGCCAGCGTCCCCGCGCTGATATTCCTCGTGGCGATACTCGCCTTTACGGCGACGCTCGGCGCGGTGGTGCTTCCCAACCTGGAGGACGGCGGCACGGTGATCATTGCCTTGGCCGCCCACACTCTGCCTCCGGCGATCGGCGTGATAATGCTCTGTGCCGCCGTGGCGGTGATCGTCTCAACGGGAGACTCGATGCTGCTCTCAGCCTCCTCCAACATCATCAACGATATCTATCTCCGCTATGTCAACCCCAAGGCGGAAGAGAAACGCATACTCCTTTATACGCGCCTCGTGGTGCTCTGCTTGGGCATTCTCGCGCTGATACAGATACAGTACTTCCCATCGATACTGGCTATGGTCATCTATGCCTACACGATGGAGGGCGGACTGGCGCCGGCTCTGATCGCGGCCTTCTACTGGAAACGGGCGACGCCGATGGCCGGACTGCTCTGCGTACTCTCCGCGGGCGTGACGACTGTCACTTGGGAGGCGATGGGTATGCCTTTTGGTATCGACACGTCGTTTATGACGATCCTGGTTTCGACGGCGCTGCTAATCGTCGTCAGCTATGTAACGCCCGCGCCGACAGAGCAGCAGCTAAGCAACTTTAAATAGATAAATAATTTGTCGAAAGAGGGTACCAATAATGGGAGAAAAAAAGACTGAGATTATACATTTTGATACGCCGTGCGGAAAAGAGTTGTTTTTCCCCGTTGCTACCGTTACGGGAAACAATCCAGGGCCGGCGGCCGTCATTACGGCCGGCGTACATGGCTGTGAGTATCCGGGCATAGTCTCTGCGATCAGGCTCTTCAAAGAGCTGTCGCCGGAGGATGTCAACGGCAGCGTCAAAATAATAACGATAACGAGCACTGCGGCTTTTGAAGAAAGAAGCATGTTTGTCACGCCCTATGACAAGGTGAACCCCAACCGGGTCTTTCCTGGCAGGATTGACGGTACGTACAGCGAAGTCCTTACCTATAGGACGATGGAGCTGATTGCCGGCGCCGATTACCACATGGATCTTCACGGCGGTGATATGGTGGAGGACTTAGACCCATTCTCGATATACCATAAAAGCGGTGTCCTGGAGATTGACGATCTTTCGTATGATATCGTCCATTATTACGGATTGCCCAATGTAGTCGTCACCGAGAAGGGCGGCCTGTGGCCTGACGACGGTACCACCTATGCGAATGTCTCGGAAAAGCTGCGGATCCCCTCGGCGATAGTTGAAGTCGGTGCGATGGGAGTGCTGGATGAACCTTCGGTGCAGAAGCACCTCTTCGGATTAAGAAACGTATTGCGGAGGTTCGGGACACTGAAGGGTGAAGTTACGCCGGTTACGCCGCCAGAGATATTTGACAATATGTCGTGGGTATATACGGGACAGAAGGGTATCTTCTACATGAACGTCAAAGTCGGCGATTATGTGAAAATGGGAGACACTATCGGCGTTCTCGAAGATTACTTCGGCAAGACGCTGGAGACTGTAGCCTCTCCAGTAGAAGGAAAGGTTCTCTTCCTAACCGGAAACCCAGCGATGAAGGAGCATGGTCTTGTCGCGGGAATCGGTGTTTCAAAAGCATAAAGCAGAACAGATTTTTTGAGGTTCTTATTGTAAAAACTCCTAAGGAGAAAAAGTTGCCTAAAACATCCAAGTACGGAAAGTTAAGTACGTTCTTGGATGTTTTTTTGTTAAAGGTCGTTTTGCGCCGGCGTTGGCCGCCAATGCCTTAAACTATTCTGCACATAATTGCAAAACCCCAAATAAACGTGTAGTATATATAGGATAAATTATTCATATACAGTTTTATTATGATTGGGAGGATATTTTTGTCTAATAACATATCTGACCGCGATGTGTCGGATAAGCTGCTTTCTTCCGCGTGGCGCGATTTTCTGGCGAACACGCAAGACTTCATGTTTGTAAAAAATACTGATCTGGCGTATATAAACTGTTCGGCGGCTTTCGCCGGATTGGTCGGGCTGTCTTCGCCCGACGGGATCGCGGGGCTCACGGATTTTGACATTTTCAAAGACCGCGCCCTTGCGGAGCGTTACCGGGGCGACGACAGAAAAATTCTTGAGAGCGGAGAGCCGCTTTTGAATTTTATCGAGCCGCTGCCTCCCAAAGAGGACGGTACTCCGCGCTATTCCTCAACGTCGAAATACGCCTTCCGCGATGAGAGCGGAGCGGTCGCCGGCATTTACGCCGTCGGGCGCGACGTGACGATCGAGTACGAGGCGCGCATGAGTTATGAACGAGAGTTCGGCTATATCGCGGAGCTCCATGAGGGAGCTTATGCCTCGACCATACTGGACGTCACCGAATGGCGTCTGGAAGAAACGCACATCAGCGGCCGCGCCGCGCCGCACGGGAAGGCCTTCGCCTCGATAGACGAGTTTAAAGACTACGCCGTAAAATCGGTCGTGGAGGGCGAAACGGCGCGGGACTTTTTCAGAACGATGACGAAAGAATCGCTTCGCGCCGTTTACGACAGCGGCAGACGGAAGCTGGAGATAGAATATCTGCGCGCGATGCCGGACGCCGCGCCGCGCTGGATGCGCAACGACGTGCGTTTCATCGCCGATCCCGCGACCGGGCATCTTATGGCCTTCGTCAGTCTGCACGACATCGACGAGAAAAAGCGCGAAGAGGACAAACTTGCCCGCGCCGCGGAAGAAGATTCCATGACGGGGCTCTTCAACCACGACGCGACGCTTAAGCACATCGGCCGTTACCTTCAGACGGATGGGCGCGCCGGCGTCCACGCGCTGATGATGATAGATATAGACAATTTCAAGAGCGTGAACGACATCTTCGGACATCAGACGGGCGACGATGTGATAACTGATATCGCCGCCGCCATAAAAAAGACCTTCCGCGATACGGATATCGTCGGGCGCATCGGCGGCGACGAATTCATGGTCCTTATGAAAAACGCGGTCGGAAAGCGTGTGATCGCTAAAAAAGCCCGCGACCTGATCGACGCGCTGCAGTATGACTGTCATACGGGAAGCGGCACGCTCGAACTTTCCGGCAGCGTCGGCGTCAGCCTTTACAAAGGCGGCGGCGCAACGCTGGACAAGCTTTACGCCGAAGCCGACGCCGCCCTTTACAGAGCCAAATCCGAGGGTAAGAACCGTTACGCCTTCGCCGAAAGCGACGACAAGGACGCGGAGGGCCTCTCTCCTCTCGACAACGAGCCGTCAAGCGCCGTCCATCTGCGCGCGCTCCTCGAAAATCTTGAGGGCGCGGTGATCGTCTGCGACGTCGACGCCGGCGGCGAGGTAAAAGTAGCCTACACAAGCCCGAGCGCCTTTAAGACCTTTAAGCGTACCAAAGAGCAGATAGGCGACGCGGGGCGCGGCATCTTCTCCGTGGCTCTTCCCGAGGACGCTCCCGGGCTTATATCCGCGATCAGGACGGCTGCCGAAACGGACGGGCAGCTCGACCATACGTACCGCACCGCCTCTCCGGACGGTGGCGTGGAGTGGCGCCACGCGCGCGGCTCCGGACTGCCCGGAAGCGAGGGAGGCCGCCGCGTCATCTGCGTCATTACCGACATTACTGAAATAAAGGAGCGGGAAGAGCAGCTGCGCTTTGCCGAGCTGCGCGCGCGCACGGCCCTTGGGCAAAGTCCGGCGATGCTCTGGGAGGTAGACCTGCGCACGAGGGAAATGAAGTTTTCCGGTTTCGGCGCGGATGAGATAGGTTATTCGGGACGCGTTTTCAAAGACGTGCCGGAGTCTCTGCTTGCCGAAGGGCATATCCGCGACGACTATAAAGACGAATTCCGGCGGATGTTCGCCGATATCTACGCCGGCCGCGACGGCGGCGAATATTACCTGATGTCCAAAGACGCGGGCGGCGAATACGTGCCGGTCAGGGCCAGCTTCAGGCTGCTGCGCGATGAAGGCGGCGGACCCTATTACGTGATCGGCGTCAGAGAGCCGCGCATCGTCTCGCAGGAGCTGTCGTTATACCGCACGATGACCTACGGCGGCGTCTTCTCCATCGATGTTGACGACGACTTCACGCTGCTTTACGGCAATGACCGTTATTACGCGATCCACGGCTACACGCGCGAAAGCATGGCGGAGCTTCTGGACAATAAATGCCGGCGCTTCATACATCCGCGCGACCGTGAATTGGCGCATGAGGCTGTGAGCGGCGTGATCACGTCGGGCGGAAGCGAGACCTCCTTCATCATGCGGATCATAACCAGCGGAGGGGATACGAGGTACATAAGGGTCAGCGGCGAATTTGAAAAACGCGAAAACGGCCACACCGTCATGAACGGCGTCGTAATGGACGTAACGGAACAGAAGCTTACGGAACTGACGCTGCGGCAAAAGGCGTTGGAGCTCGACTCTATCATACAGTCCACGCCCGGAGGCATTTTCAGCTATTCGGCGGAGGAGGACGAGCAATTTACCTTCGTCAGCGAAAACATGCTCAAGATGCTCGGCTACACGCGTGATGAATTTATCCGCAAATTTGACAACAGGTTCTCGCCGATGGTCTGGCATGAGGACCGCGAAAGGGTCCTTGCGGAGATAAACGAGCAGATAGAAGGCTCTGATTTCGACAAATGCGAATACAGGATAGAGACGGGAAACGGGGAACTCAAATGGGTCCACGACGTCGGCCACCTCGTTGTGGACGGCGACGGGTGGCGTTGGTTCTACGTCGTCATCGTCGATATCACGGCGCAGAAGGTGGCGGAGGAGGAGCTGCGCCGGCAAAGGCAGGCGCTCACGGACCGCTACCGGCGCATCATGGAGATGCGCGACGGCTCGGATAAGGACGCCATCGGCTCCTTCAGCTTCAACCTTACGCGGAACACATGCGGAGACGGGCACGCCGCCAGCGAATCCATCCGCAGCCTCCAGGAGTCGGGGACCGTCGACGGCTTCTTTGAAAACGCTTACGCCCGCAATACCGACCCGGACCAGCGTAAGGAATTCCGCGCCATATTTAACCGCGCCGCGCTGCTTCGCGCGCACGAGCGCGGAGAGACCTCTCTGTCGTTTGAGCATAAGTTTATGATCGAGCCCGGCCGCCCCTCATGGATACGGACGAATATCGTCATGGTGAAAAACCCGGAGACCGGAGACGTGGAGGGCTACACCTGCGCGAAAAACATCGAAGCGGAAAAAACGACGAGGATGCTCGTCGATAAATTTATTGACATCGAATATGAATTCGCCGCGCTCATCGACGTGAAGAATGAGACTTTTTCCGTCGTCAAAAGAAGGGAAGGGGCCGCCTTTTTGCCTCCGCTGGGCCTGTCGGACTATTCCGACGTGATCATGAACAGGCTCATGAAATGCGTGCCCGCTGGCGCGCAGGAGCAGGCGCTCGACTTTCTGAGTCTGGAGAGGATAACGGAAGAGCTGGAAAAACGCGGCGCCTACAAATGTTATATTTCGCTGCGGGCGGAAGACGGGCACATGGAACGCAAAAGATGGAGCTACACGTATCTTGACTCCAGCCGCAGCGTCATCGCCTGTATGCGCAGGGACGTGACCGACGTCTACGCGTCGGAGACCGACGCCGTCACGGGGATATACAACTACTCCGGTTTCCGCCGCGCGGTGCGCCGGATGATCGCGGATAACCCCGAGATAGATTTTTGCATGATCAGAATGGACCTTGATCATTTCAAAGTCTACAACGACCTCTACGGTATCAGGGCGGGCGACGAACTGCTCGCGGCGATAGGCGCCGTGGGCCGTTCACATTCCGCGTCGCTGCGCGTTTACGGACACCTGCAGGGAGACCATTTTATTGCCTGCGTGCCGGTAAAGGGACTGGACGTCAGGCGGAGCATCGACGACGTCGCGAAAAAGCTGCGCGCCATACAGCCGGATTTCAGCTTTGTCGTGCGCTGCGGCATATACAACATCGACGACAGCGGGCTAGACGTCGGCATCATGGGGGACCGGGCACTGATGGCGCTGCGCTCCACCAAGGGCAGATACGACGCCGACTTCGCCTATTATGACGAATCGATGAGGGCGGAGGTCTTTGAAAAACAGGAGCTGGCTTCGGCGATGAAGCAGGCGCTTTCCGGCGGGGAATTCCGTGTCTATCTGCAGCCCCAGTACGACCAGGCCAACGGGAAAATAGTCGGCGCCGAGGCGCTCGCACGCTGGTTCCACAAGGGCGAGATATTGTCCCCCGCTAAATTTATAGAAGTTTTTGAGCAAAACGGCTTCATCATGCAGCTTGACGAATATATATGGGAACAGGTATGCGCTCTGATGAGAAGATGGCTCGACGAGGGGCGTCCCGTGGTGCCGATCTCAGTCAACATCTCGCGGATCGATATCTACAATCCAAAATTGAGAAAAATCCTTAACGGCCTCGTTGAAAAATACCGGCTTTCGACAGAGATGTTGCGGCTGGAAATAACGGAGACGGCCTATACGCAGAACCCCGGGCAGCTTATCGGCGTCGTGAAGCGGCTTCGCGAAGACGGCTTCTTCGTCGAGATGGACGACTTCGGCAGCGGCTATTCCTCGCTCAACATGCTCAAAGACGTCGTGGTGGACATGATAAAGCTGGATATGAAATTTCTCTCGGCGTCCGCCGGCGACGGACGCAGCGGCATGATCCTCAACGCCATGGTGCGAATGGCGCACTGGCTCAACGTGCCGGTCATCGCGGAGGGTGTGGAAACGCCGCGCCAGGCCGACTTCCTCAAGACGATCGGCTGTTCTCTCGCGCAGGGCTACCTTTACGCGAAGCCGATGCCCGTGGCGGAATTTGAAGAATGCCTGAGTGCGGGAGGTACCACTCCGCTTAACGCGGAGGCGCGCGTCGCGAGCTTCTTCAACAACAGCGAATTCTGGGACGCGGAATCGCAGGCCACGGTCATCTTCAACAGCTTCGTGGGAGCCGCCTGTATCGTAGAATACAAGGAGGGCTGCGGGGAGATACTGCGCGCGAACGACAGGTTCTTTGAGGAGACGGGCCTTACCGGCGACGAATTCAGGCTGGCGCGGCTGGACGTTATGAAATTCATGCGTCCGGAGGACCGCGCTCTGATGGCCGGGGCGATAGACGACGCCGCAAAGACGGACAGGGAGGCATACTGCGAAACGCGCTGGGAGCGGCGTGCAAAACAGAGCGGCATCCTCTGGTTCGGGATACGAATGAGGGTGATCGCGCACGCCGTCGACCGCTGCATAATATACGCAACGATCGAGAACGTCACGCGGCGCAAAGAGATGGAAGCGGTCCTGCGCGCCGAGAATGAGAAAAACCGCCTGCTGATAGATTTTATGGACGCAATGGTATTCGATTATGATTACGATACCGATACGATGATCTACAAGCTTAGACGGCATGACAGCGGTTTTACGACGGTCCGCAGGGAGCGTTACCTGGCGGGGCTGGCGGAAAGGAAGATCATCCGGCAGGACTGCGTCGAGCCGATGCGCGCCCTCTACGCCGAGGCGGCAAGGGCGCCTGTGCGCGGGATCTTCGATTACGCCGCCGACGACAAGGGAAGCGGCTGGCATTGGAACCGCGCGCACTACGTGAGCATGGCGAACGAAGAGGGCCGCGTCTGCCGCATGGTCGGAGTGGTGAACAACATAGAGGACAAGAGCGGAAGCGGACAGGAGCCGGATCGTTGAAAAATATGAAGATCATTCGCTTCCGCTCTCGCCGTACGCGGTAAACGCGTCAATAGGCCGGCAGAGGGGATGGATGGCGATTTACTCGATCGCGGGAGAATGAGAAACTGGGATTTACGCGATTGTGGGTAAAAGATAAACAGCGATTTGTCGTTTTGCCCTTCCGTCGCTCCGGCCTCCGAGCCGGAGCCTAGAGTCGTGGGTTTTACATGCGCCGGTGGAACAAAAACATAGAGTCACTAGGCCCCGGGTCAAGCCCGGGGCGACGGAGTACCAGTGCCGGCATGACAAGATAAACCGCAATTTACCGAGCTTGACGAAAAAAACGCCGGACACGCGGAGATAATTTCACCTCCGCGGCCCGGCGTTTTTTATTTTTTGCCTACAGCGTCCTCTTCCAGCGCGGACCCTGCGGGGTGTCTTCTATTACGACGCCCTTTGCCGCGAGCAGGTCGCGGATCTCGTCGGAGCGCTTGAAGTTCTTCGCCTTTCTCGCCTCGGTACGTTCGGCGACGAGCGCGTCTATTTCGGATTCTTCGTCTCCGGCCTCTTTTTCTTCGTAGAGGTAGCCCAGGATATTGTCGGTTTTCTCAAAGAAGGCTTTCGCCTCCGTAAGCGCCTCTTTGTCTATCTCCTGATGTTCGGTCAGGTGGACGTTTACCGCCCGCACCATCTCGAAGATGCAGCCCACCGCCCCCGCGGTGTTGAAGTCGTCGTCCATCGCCGCCGTGAAGCCCTCCTCGGAGCCCTTTACGGCGGCGCGCAGAGCCTCGTCCGCTTCGCCAGCGGCCCTGTTTTCCAGCGCGAAGAGCATGTCGGCGTAGCAGTTGTTGAGCCGTTCGAGCGCCGCCTTCGCCTGTTCGAGCCCCTCCGGTGAGAAGTTGAGCGGCGAGCGGTAGTGGACGCTCGCGAGGAAGAAGCGCAGGACGAGCGGGTTCACCTTTTGGCTGACGTCGCGCACGGTAAGGAAGTTGCCGAGCGACTTTGACATCTTTTCCTTGTCGATGAGCAGATAGGCGTTGTGGAGCCAGTATTTGACAAACTGCGCGTTGTTCGCGCATTCGGACTGGGCGATCTCGTTTTCGTGGTGCGGGAAAATCAGGTCGCTGCCGCCGCCGTGGATGTCGATCGTCTTGCCGAGGTACTTGGTCGACATCGCGCTGCATTCTATGTGCCAGCCGGGGCGTCCTGGACCCCAGGGGCTGTCCCACGCGGGTTCTCCGGGCTTTGCGGACTTCCAGAGCGCGAAATCCAGAGGCTGCTGTTTGCGTTCGTCGACGTCGATGCGCGCGCCCGAGAGCAGTTCGTCTACGCTCTGCTTGGAGAGCTTGCCGTATTCGCTGAAGCTGGCGACGCTGAAATATACGTCGCCGTCGACCTCGTAGGCGTGTCCCTTCTCGATGAGCGCCTCTATTATTTCGATTATCGCCGCGATCTCGTGCGTGGCGCGCGGGTTGACGGTCGCGCGGCGGATGCCGAGGGCGTCGGCGTCCTTGTAGTATTCGGCGATGAAGCGCTCCGCGAGTTCGGCGACGGTGATGCCGTCCTCGTTCGCGCGTTTTATCATCTTGTCGTCGATATCGGTGAAGTTCTGGACGTATTTCACCTCGTAGCCGAGGCTTTCAAGATAACGCCTGAAAACGTCGAAGAGCACGAAGGGCCTCGCGTTTCCTATATGGAAGAAATTGTAGACCGTGGGGCCGCAGACGTAAAAGCGGACCTTTCCCTCTTCAAGGGGGATAAATTTTTCCTTTGTTCTCGTCAAGTCGTTATATACTGCCAATGCCATCAATAAGCACCTCCGCGTTACTTCTTACACGTTATTGTGATATCCTATACCATGTGGTGGCGGACTGCAATCACAGAAAGGATTAATTTTTTGAATAAGGAAGAATTGATAAAATTTGTAAAGGGCTTCCCTGATAAGCCGGGAGTCTACCTCATGCGCGACGAGCATGGGGACATAATATATATCGGGAAGGCGAAATCCCTCAAAAAAAGGGTCTCCTCCTATTTTCGCCACAGCAATTTCGCCTCGCCGCGCCTGCGCAAGCTCGTAGCGACGATACGCGATATCTCTACGATGCGCACGGAGAGCGAGATAGAGGCGCTGATCCTGGAGAACAGGCTTATAAAGCTTTACCAGCCCTTTTTCAATGTGGATCTCAAGATGAACGAACGCTACGCCTATATAAAGATCACCGCCGAAAAGTACCCGCGTATCGTCGTGACGCGCATCAAGCTCGACGACGGGGCCGTCTACATCGGCCCCTATGTGCGTGTGCAGGAGGTGCGCGCGCTCCTGCGGCTTGTGGAGCGTTATCTGCCGCTGCGCTCCTGCAAGAGCGAACTCGCGAAGCCGACGGGCGGCAGGCCCTGCATGAAGTATTCGCTCGGACGCTGCCTCGCGCCCTGCTGCGAACTCTGTACGGAGCACGAGTACCGCGACCGTGTCGCGGACGTCGCGCTGCTTTTGCAGGGGCAGGGGGCGGAACTCATCGAGCGGCTGCGCCGGCGGATGGACAGGGCCGCGCGTGAGACGCGCTTTGAGGAGGCGGCGCATCTGCGCGATACGATACGCGCGATCTGGCGCGTCAGCCGCCAGCAGCATACGACCCCCGACATCCCTTCGGGGCAGGATAATTTCTTCGAGGTGCTGAACGCCATGCAGCGGGCCTTCGATCTTCCCATCCTGCCGTGGCGCATCGACGGCTTTGACATCTCGCACAGCGCGGGGGAGTATACAGTCGGCGTCGCCGTGGTCTTTGAACAGGGCTATCCGAATCCCTCCCTGTACAGGAAGTTCAACATCAGGACGGTGGAGGGGATCGACGACTTCCGCTCGATGAAGGAGACGCTGACGCGGCGCTACGGCCGCTGTCTTGAGGGGCAGGAGCCGCTGCCGCAGTTGATCCTGATCGACGGCGGCCCGATACAGCTGGACTTCGCGATGCAGGCCCTTGACGATCTCGGCATTCACAACATTCCGATAGTTTCGCTGGCGAAGGAATTTGAGGAGGTCTACCTTCCGAACCGCAAGGAGCCGATACGCCTCGATCATACCGATCCGGTGCTTCGCCTTCTTCAGCATGTGCGCGACGAGTCGCACCGTTTCGCGATAACTTCGCACCGGACGCGGCGCGCCCAGAGCTTCAAGCGGAGCAAGATAGAGGAGGTCCCCGGCATCGGCAAGGCCAAGGCCGCGATGCTCATCACGAGGTTCGGGAGCGTTAAGGCGATAAAGGATCTGCCCGCCGGGGAGCTCGCCGCCGCGCCGGGGATCGGGCCGGCGCTTGCGAAGAGGATATTGGCCAAGCTGAATGAAGAGAGCTCTGATGATATAAACAGTATCTCGAAGGAGAGTGTCGCCGATGGAGCTGCCGAAGGGCAAGATTGACGAATATTACATGAACTGCGCGCTGGAGTTGGCGCGCAACGGGCGCCGGTGCAGCCCCAACCCGCGCGTCGGCTGTGTCGTCGTGCGCGACGGCGTGATAATCGGGCGCGGCTGGCATAAGATATGCGGCGGGCCGCACGCGGAGGTCGAGGCGGTGCGCGACGCGGGCGGCGATATCGCGGAGGCGGACGTCTATGTGACTCTGGAACCCTGTTCGCATTACGGCAGGACGCCACCCTGCGCCGATATGCTCGCGGCTCACCGGCCGCGCCGTGTCGTCGCGGGGATGGCCGACCCCAACCCCCGGGTCGCTGGGCGCGGCCTTGAGAAACTCCGGGCTGCCGGCGTTGAGGTGAAGTGCGGCCTGCTTGAGGACGAGTGCCGGTGGATGAACCGCGGCTTTATCAGGCGCATGTCCATGGGCCGTCCGTGGGTGACGGTCAAGTGCGCCGCCTCGCTTGACGGCAAAACCGCGCTCGCGGGCGGCGAGAGCAAATGGATCACCGGCGTCGAGTCCCGCGCGCGCGTGCATGCGATGAGGGCCGAAAGCGACGCCGTGCTTACGGGAGTGGGTACGGTCATCGCCGACGACCCTCTGCTCACGGTGCGCGACGCGCCGGGAGAGATGCCGCTGCGCGTGATACTCGACCGCAGCCTGCGGACGCCTCCCCGCGCCAAGATACTGGCCGGCGGCGTCGTGATCTTCACGACGGAGGCCGCCCCCGCGGCCAAAGCTTCCGCGCTTGCGGAGGCGGGAGCGAGGATAGAGACCGTCGCGTCGGGAGCCTCCTTTCTCGGCGCTGTGCTGAAAAGGCTCTGCGCGATGGACGTGAACTATTTGATGGTAGAGGCGGGAGCGGGCGTGACGTCGGCTTTCATAGGAGAGGGGCTCTGTGACGAGCTTGCGCTCTTTGTCGCGCCGAAGATCATCGGGCGCGGTCCCTCGTTTGCGGACGGGCTGGCATTTTCAAATATGGCGGCGGTCCCGTGCCTGAGAGACGCGGAATATACAAAATGCGGAGAAGATCTGCTGATAAGGGGTGTTTTTGAATGTTCACCGGACTTATAGAGACGATAGGCACCGTTGCCGCCGTAATGCCGGCGGGCGACGTGGTGGAACTGACGATCCAGGCCCCGGCGATAGCCTCGGAGCTGCGCCTGGGCGATTCCGTGGCACTCTCGGGAGCCTGCAATACCGTTACCTTTTTCGACGCCAACTCGTTCAAGGTGCAGATGATGCCGGAGACGCAGGCGCGCACGAAGCTGGGCGGCCTGAAGGTCGGTTCTCCCGTCAACCTTGAGCGCGCGATGCGGCTGGATTCCCGCCTTGACGGCCATCTTGTCGCGGGACACGTCGACGGCATGGCGAACGTCTCCCGGATAGAGTCGCTCGACAAGACGGAAAAAATATACTTCACCGCGCCGGAAGAGCTGCTCGCGGGGATCGTGGAGAAGGGCTCGGTCACGATAGACGGCGTGAGCCTCACCGTGATCGACGCCGAGATGGATTTTTTCTCCGTCGGCGTGATACCGACCACCCTCGCGGAGACGACGCTGAGGGAGCTGAAGGCCGGGGATGCCGTCAACATTGAGACCGATATGATCGGCAAGTATATAAAAAAGTTCATGGAAGCCGCATTCGGCGAAAAAAATGGCAGCGGAAAGATGAAAAATCCGCTCACTTGGGATAAACTTACTGAGTATGGCTGGAACTGATAAAGTTGGAGGGGAAAAGATGTTCAACACAATCGAAGAGGCGATAGCCGATATTCAGGCAGGAAAGATGGTGGTCGTCGTAGACGACGAAAACCGGGAAAACGAGGGCGACCTTGTGATGGCGGCGGACCACTGCCGCACGGAAGATATAAACTACATGATAACCAAGGCGCGCGGACTAGTCTGCGTGCCGCTCTCGTGCCAGCAGGCGCAGCGGCTCGACCTCGCGCCGATGGTCGAACATAACACGGACGCGCACGGCACGGCCTTTACCGTCTCCGTCGACCACATGCGCGGGACCACCACCGGCATCTCGGCGGAGGAACGCGCCTTCACGGCGCGCGCGCTCGCCCAGCCCGAAGCTGTTGCAGAGGATTTTCACAGACCAGGACACATATTTCCTCTCATCGCGCGCCCCGGAGGCGTCCTGCAGCGCGCCGGACACACGGAGGCTGCCGTTGACCTCACCCGCCTCGCCGGGCTTCATCCCGCGGGGGTCATCTGCGAAATAATGAACGGCGACGGAAGCATGGCGCGCCTGCCGCAGCTTCTGGATTTCGCGAATAAAGAGGGACTGAAGATAATCTCGGTGGAGAATCTCATCCGCTACCGCGTCATCCGCGAGAAGTTCGTCAAAAAAGAGGTCGCGGTCCACATGCCGACGCAGTGGGGAGACTTCATCTGCCACGTTTACACGAGCCCCTACGGGGACAACCCCGGAGCCGTCCATCTCGCGCTCGTCAAAGGGGATCTCTCGGGCGACGAACCGGTCCTCACCCGCGTCCATTCGGAATGCTTCACGGGGGACCTGCTCGGTTCGCTGCGCTGCGACTGCGGCCAGCAGCTGCACACCGCGATGTCGATGATCGAAAAGGAGGGGCGCGGCGTGCTGCTCTATCTGCGCCAGGAGGGGCGCGGCATCGGCCTGCTCGCGAAGCTCAAGGCCTATGACCTTCAGGATAAGGGGCTTGACACCGTCGAGGCGAACATCGCCCTCGGCTTCGCCCCGGACCAGCGCGACTACGGCGTGGGCGCGCAGATCCTGGCCGACCTCGGCCTCAAGAAGCTGCGCCTGATGACGAACAATCCCGTCAAGATAACGGGGCTCGCGGGCTATGGCCTCGAGATCTCGGAGCGCGTGCCGATAGAGGTCGCGCCGAATCCCTACAACGAGCGCTACATGAATACGAAGATCTGCAAGATGGGGCACATGCTCAACAACGAGAGGGAATACGGCTGTCAAGACTGCGGTTTCCATAAATAACCGCCGGACATACCCGCCGTCAGGTCGACAGATCAAGGCGGAAGTTTTTTATAAAAATATTTTACGTTACGGGAGGAATTTTTAATGCGCACCATTCAGGGAGATATGATCGGAAGCGGCCTGCGGTTTGCGATAATCGGTTCGCGTTTCAACGAGCTCATCACCTCGAAGCTCATCGAGGGAGCGAAGGACGCCCTCACGCGTCACGGAGTAAGCTATCAGGACATCGACCTTTACTGGACGCCCGGCGCCTGGGAACAGCCGGTGGTCGCCAAGGAGATCGCGCTGCTCGGAAAATATGACGCGATAATCACGCTCGGCGCCGTTATCCGCGGCGACACCACGCACCATGAATACGTGGCGGGCGAAGCGGCGAAGGGACTCGCCCATGTCGGCCTTGAGCACCGCGTGCCGGTGGCTTTCGGCATCCTCACCTGCGACAACCTTGAACAGGCGCTGATGCGCTCCGGCAGCAAGGCCGGCAACAAGGGAGCGGAGGCGGCGCTCGCCGCGCTGGAGACGGCTAAGCTGATGAACGAGATACGGGGTCTCGGGGAGGCGCAGGATTAATGCTTGACACAAAATGGGTCCGCGAACACTATGACGAACTGGCGGAGATGCTGGCTTCGCGCAGCAACGCCTTTCCGTTGGACCGTTATAAGGAGTTGGACGAGGAACGCCGCAAGGTCCTCCTCGATGTCGAAAAGCTTAAGGAACGCCGCAACGCCGGCTCCAAAGAGGTAGGCGTCAGGAAAAAGGCCGGCGAGGATACCGAGGCGCTGCAGAACGAGATCCGCGAGCTCGGCGAAGAGATAAAGGCTTTCGACGACAGGGCGGACGCGATACAGGCCGAACTTGACGAGCTGGCCCTTCGCATCCCGAACCGTCCGCACGCGAGCGTGCCGAAGGGCAAGGACGAGAACGACAATATCGAGATGCGCCGCTGGGGGACCCCGCGCGAATTCGACTTCGCGCCGAAACCGCACTGGGAGCTTGGCGAGGCGCTCGGCATCATGGATTTCGACCGCGGCGTGAAGCTTGCCGAAAGCCGTTTCACCGTGCTCAAAGGAGCGGGCGCGCGCCTCGAGCGCGGACTGATGAATTTCATGCTCGACCTGCACACCACGCAGCACGGTTTTACCGAAGTCGCGCCGCCGGCGCTCGTCAACTCGAAGACGATGACCGGCACCGGGCAGCTTCCGAAGTTCGCCGACGACCTTTACCGCTGTGTCAACGACGACCTCTGGCTGATCCCCACCGCCGAAGTGCCGCTGACGAACCTCCATTCGGGCGAGACGCTCAAAGAATCGGAACTGCCGAAGTATTTCTGCGCCTTTACGCCCTGCTTCCGCCGCGAGGCCGGCAGCTACGGGCGCGACATGCGCGGCATGCTGCGCCAGCACCAGTTCGACAAAGTCGAGATGGTGAAGCTCTCAACGCCGGAGAAGAGCTACGACGAACTCGAGCATATGACGGGCTGCGCGGAGAAGGTACTCCAGCTTCTCGGCATCCCATATCGCGTGATCGTCCTCTGTACCGGCGATATGGGCTTCGGGGCCGCCAAGACCTATGACATCGAGGTCTGGCTCCCGTCGCAGGATACCTACCGCGAGATCAGCTCCTGCAGCAATTGCGAGGATTTCCAGGCACGCCGCATGGGTATGAAGTACAAGCCGGCCGACGGCGGCAAGGCGCGCTTCATCCACACACTGAACGGTTCCGGCCTCGCGATCGGGCGCACGCTGATCGCGCTCATGGAGAATTACCAGAACGCCGACGGTTCGATCACCGTTCCCGAGGCGCTGCGCCCATACGTCGGAGGGCTGGAAAAGGTCTCCCGCGTAGCGTAGGATAAAATAACAGGCGATCGGAAGCCGCATGATAAAATCTATCTTGCGGCTTCTCTTTTTTATGATACGATATATGGGGATGTTGGCTTTATTTTTATTTGACGGGAGCCGGGCTTTATTATGTTTAACAGTTCATATGGAACGACTGTGATCATGGTCGCGATGGTTGCTTTGATCTGTATATCGATACAGAAGTTTTTTAAAAAATACCTTGAAAGCGACCAATATTATTATCTGAAAGACATCACGCTCGTGGGGGCGTGGGCCCTCTGCGGCATCTGGATGCCGGACGGGCCGCTGCGCATCACGGTCGCCGCGGGCGTCGCCTCGGCCTGTATCGGCTTCTGCCAGCGGGCGACGAAGGGGAAAAATCTGCGTTTCCTTTATTTTCTGATCGGCCTCGTATTCTCTCTTTTCGGGCCGCGCATCGCCTTTATTGAATTTACCAACGGTGAATACTATTATCTCTCGTACTTCGCCTCGGTCGCCATCAGCACTCTTTGGGTGGGCATATTCCCCATCTTCTTCCAGGAGATCGACGAGATACCGGGACTCTGCGGACTGCTGCTCACCGTCAGTTGGACGATGATATCCGTCGTCATCCTCTCGTCGTCGCAGAGCCTGCACGACGCCTCGCAGATCTGCATGATCGGCCTCGTGCTGCTGCTCGTCTTCTGGAGCCGCCACATCTACGCCTACCGCCGGCTCACCGAGCCGCTTACCGGGCTATGGGGCACGCTCTTCGCGGGGCTCTCCATCCTCGGCGTGAGCAAGGGGATAACCTTCTACACTCTCGCTCTGCTGCCGCTCGGTTTCTTCGCGCTGCCGATAACCGAGACCTCGATGGGCGTCATCAGCGCCGCCTTTTCCCCGCGGACGACGGGCAACCTCATACTTTACCGGAAGCTCATCACACGCGGCCACACGCATCCGGTCGCGATTTACCTTGTCGTCACGGTCTGCGCCGTTCTTGGCTGTCTCGTCTCCGCGATCCAGATCGGAATGCCGGACTTCCTATATCTTCTCGCCGCCGTCGGCGGCGTATTCGGAGTGATTTGGATGGTTTACACGTTTAAATACAAGCGGGCGAAGATGAACGGCGAGTGCCGGAAACCTGTATTATGGGGCGTCACCGTCGACAACATCTCGCTTAACTATGCCCTCACGAAGGTGCAGCACTGGATAAAGACGGAACGGACGCCTCACATAATAGTGACTCCCGACGCGCTCGCGGCGCTGCGAAGCCGCACCGACGAGGACTACCGCCGCATCGTGCGCGGCGCGGGGCTTGTCCTGCCGGACGGCGCTGGGCTTATCGGGGCGCTTAAACTTATCGGCACCCCTATACAGGAGCGCATACCGGGTGTAGAATTCACCGAACATCTCTGCCGCCGCGCCGCCTATGAGGGCTGGCGCGTTTGGATGCTGGGCGGAGCTCCCGGCGTTGCGGAGGCGGCTGCGGACAGGCTCGAGGAAAAGTTCCCCGGCCTCACGGTGGTCGGGACCTGCGACGGCTTCTTCAAAACGGAGGAGACCGGCGACATCTGTGCCGCGATACGCGGCGCGGAGACGGATATCCTCTTCGTCGGCCTGGGCGTGCCGAAGCAGGAATATTGGCTTGAGGAGTATCTCGGCAGGACCGGCGCGGTGATCGGCATGGGGATCGGCGGCAGTATGGACGTCATCTCCGGAAGACTCACGCGCGCGCCGAAGATGTGGCAGAAGGTCGGGATGGAATGGCTTTACCGCGTGATACAGGAGCCGTGGCGCTGGCGGAGGCTTACAAAGCTGCCGCTGTTCGTCTGGTATCTAGCGCTGACATATTTGCATATCGACAGCTATAAAAATGACGATATAAAGGTCGATAAGTAATTTGTCCATGATTTTAGCGATAAAATATGCTATTTTATAATAGAAATTGAAAGGATTGATCCGCGATGAAGATGGATAAGATAATCAAACAGGCTCAGAGGATGCAGGCGCAGATGGCGCTCGCGCAGGAGGAACTGCAGAACACGGTCCTCGAGGGCGCGGCGGGCGGCGGCGCCGTTAAGGCGACGGCCAACGGACATGGCGACATCCTCTCCGTAACGATCGATAAAGAGGTAGTAAATCCTGACGATGTGGAGATGCTCGAAGACCTTGTGCTCTCCGCCGTAAAAGAGGCGATCTCCAAGTCCAAGGAGCTCTCAAACGATAAGATGAACTCCGTCACCGGCGGCATGGGCGGCTTACCGGGGCTTATGTAGAGGCGCTTCGTTGTCTCTGCCGGGGCCGGTCCATAAGCTGATAAAACAGTGGAGCAAACTTCCGGGCGTCGGTGAAAAGACGGCCCGGCGGATGGTTTTTTATCTGCTCAGGCAGGAGCCGGGGCAGATAGAGGAATTTGGCCGGGCGATCATCGCTCTGACGGAGAACATCCGCCGCTGCAGTATATGCGGCGCGATAACTGATATCGACCCCTGTCCCATCTGCACCGATCCGCTGCGGAACGGGAAGTTGCTGTGTATAGTTGAAAGCGAAGAGGACTGCGTGGCGATGGAACAGGCGGGGATATTCAACGGCATCTATCACGTCCTCGGCGGCAGGCTTTCGCCGCTTGACGACGAAGAGATACCGGAAGAGAGCATCGAACGCCTGCGAAAGCGCGTTGAAGAGGGCGGCATCGAGGAGATAATACTCGCCACCTCTCCGCGCATAGAGGGCGATCTCACCGCCTACGCGATACAGGAGGCGCTCGCGGAACTGCCCGTGAAGATCTCGCGCCTCTCCTACGGCCTCCCAGTCGGGGGCAGCATCGGCTTTGCCGACCGTGTGACGCTGCATATGGCGATGGAGTCAAGAAAGGAGATGAGCTGATTTCGCAAAAGTCTGCATCAGCAGAATCGGATGATTTTCGCGCAATGTAATAAGGTTCATAGGAAATTTTTAGAGAGGAGGAAAAAGAAATGCGTCATGATATGGAACTTTCAAAAGTGATGAAAAGACTGGTCACCGCGGTAATGGTATTCATCTGCGGCGCGGCCGGCTATCAGTTTTCGCTGCTGATACTCAAGGAAAACTGGTGGCCCTCGATGTCCCTTATCCACCCGATAGGGACCAGCGTTTTTATCGTACTGCTGTCAGCAGCTTGCGGCTTTATTCTTGCACCTTTGTTTTGGTGGGCATTAATAAAATTCGGACAGTTTTTCGAATCCAAAATACAGAATGTAAGCGTGCCGGATCTGATAGTAAGTATGGTAGGGCTCATACTGGGGCTGCTTCTTGCAAACCTGATCGCGATACCGCTCGCGAAGATCCCCGGAGGTGTCGGCGTCTATATCGCCGTGCTGCTTAACGTGGCTCTCGGATACTGGGGGCTGCGCTTTTTCGCCAAACGCGGCGACGATTTCTGGAACATGCTGACCAATATCGACCTCAAGTCCAAGCTTACACGCTCAAAGAAAAAGGGCGCCGACGGGGCTGTTATTGAAGATATCGTCGGAACGCAGGTCGTGGTCTCGTACCCCAAGGTGCTCGACACGAGCGCGATAATCGACGGGCGTATCCTCGACGTCGCGCAGACGGGCTTCCTCGAAGGGACGATCGTGCTGCCGCGCTTCATTCTCGCCGAGCTACAGGGGGTCGCCGATTCGACCGATTCGCTGCGCCGCACGCGCGGACGCCGCGGGCTCTCCGTCGTCACCGAGCTGCAGAAGATCAAGGGGCTGACGATCGAGATCCCTGAGATGTCTCTGCGCGAGCTTGGGCGCGACAAAGTCGACGAGGCGCTCGTCGTGCTTGCCCGCCAGCTTAGCGGCAAGGTCATCACCACCGACTACAACCTTAACCAGGTGGCTCAGATAGAGGGCGTCGACGTGCTCAACGTCAACGACCTCGCGAACTCGCTCAAACCGATGCTGCTGCCGGGCGAGAAGGTCGAAATAGACATCATACGCCTTGGCAAGGAGAATCATCAGGGCATCGGTTATCTCGACGACGGCACTATGCTCGTCGTTGAAGACGGTTACCGCCATGTCGGCGAACGCGTCAAAGTCACCGTGACCTCCATGCTTCAGACCTCGGCCGGCAGAATGGTCTTCGGCCGCATACATCCGTAGCCGATGGACGCTCCTCGCTGGTCATTTCTGATAGCGGCCGGCGGCTCCGGGCAAAGGCTCGGAGGCGAGCCCAAACAGTTCCGTGAGCTGGCCGGCAGGCCGCTCTGGAAATGGTCGTGGGAGATCGCCGAAGGGCTGCGCCGCAACGGAGAGATAGATGATATCGTTCTTGTGGTCCCCCGCGAATATGAGCGGGGGATACGCAGGGAAACGGAAGATATAGAGCTCACTGTGACATGCGGAGGGGCCACGCGCTCCGAATCCGTAGTCAGAGGGCTCATGAAATGCCGCGGGTCGCACGTGCTTGTTCACGATGGGGCCCGCCCTTTTATAAGCGCGGAACTCTGCCGCCGCTTGATGGCCGCCGCCGGGGGCGTCAGCGGCGCGGTGCCGCTGCTGCCCTCTGTCGATTCGTTGAAAAAGATCGAAGATGAAAAGATCGCCTGCGCCGACCGCAGCCTCTATTTTCGCACTCAAACGCCGCAGGCATTTGAGCGCGCGAGGCTCATTTCTGCCATCGAAGCCGGCGGCCTTGACGGGACTGACGAGGCGTCGGTATGGCTCGCGGCCGGCGAACCACTCGTCAGCGTGACCGGCGAAGAGGGGAATTTTAAGGTGACGACACCGTTTGATTGGGAGATGGCCTGCGCTTTGACCGAAAGAGCTATTGAAAAAAGGACCGGACACGGGTATGATATCCACCAACTTGTTGAAGGGCGTCCGCTTATAATCGCCGGCATCCTGCTCGAGGGGGAAAAGTTCGGCCTGCTCGGCCACTCCGACGCCGACCTTGTAACGCATACGGTCATGGACGCGCTCCTTGGGGCGGCGGGAGAGCCGGACATCGGAACACTTTTCCCCGCGTCCGAAGAGATGTGGCGCGATGCGGACAGCGTGGCTCTGCTGCGCCGCGTGCTTGAACTGCTCTCCTCCAAAGGGTGGCGCGTCGACTGGGTCGACGTGACGCTCAACGCCCAGCGGCCGCGTATGGGGCACCTCGTTCCGCGCTTTATCGAAAAGATGAACGGGGAACTCGGCGGCAGCGGGGAGCGGCGGCTTTTCAACATGAAAATAAAATCTGCAGAACACTGCGGCAGCGCAGGAAGAGGCGAGTGCATGATCTGCCACGGAGTGGCGACCATCTCCCGGCTCTTGCCTCTGAAAACCGCGGTCAGAATAGATAAAATAAACAATGGAGGCCTTTTAAAAAGATGAGTGATAAGATGAAAAACAAGTTTGTTGAATATCAGGGCTTTACATTTGACGACGTGCTGCTCGTTCCGGGGTACAGCGAGGTGGTGCCGGCCAATGTCGACGTCTCAACGAAGCTGACGCCTCAGATCGACCTCAACATCCCGATATGCAGCGCCGCGATGGACACCGTCACCGAGGCTCGTCTCGCGATAGCGCTCGCGCGCGAGGGCGGCATCGGCATCATGCACCGGAACCTTCCGATAGAGAAGCAGGCGATCGAGGTCGACAAGGTAAAACGTTCCGAATCCGGCGTCATTGTGGACCCCTTCTACCGCCACCCCTCGGATTCCGTGCGTGAGGCGGTCGCCCTCATGGAGCATTATCACATATCGGGTGTGCCGGTCGTTGACGACCAGATCCGCCTCGTCGGCATCATCACCAACCGCGACCTCCGCTTTGTAACGAACCTCGACCAGCCCATATCCAACGTCATGACGAAGGAACACCTGATCACGGCTCCGATGGGAACGACGCTTGACGACGCGAAGAACATCCTCATGGGTTCAAAGGTGGAAAAACTCCCCATCGTTGACAAAGAGAACAAACTTAAGGGACTCATCACAATAAAAGACATCCTCAAGGCGAAGGCCTTCCCGAACGCCACGAAAGATTCGCACGGACGGCTGCGCGCAGGCGCGGCGATCGGCGTCGGCAGCGACGCCAAGGACAGGGCGGCGGCGCTCGTGAGGGCCGGAGTCGACGTGATAATCGTCGACACGGCGCACGGCCATTCAAAGATGGTCATCGACATGGTCAGGGATCTGCGCGGCCTCTATCCCGACCTTCCGCTCATCGGCGGCAACATCGCCACCGCGGAGGCGGCGGAGGCCCTCATCGAAGCGGGAGCGGACGGCGTAAAAGTGGGCATCGGCCCCGGCTCGATCTGCACGACGAGGATCGTCGCCGGCATCGGCGTACCGCAGGTCGCGGCGGTGATGAACGTTGCCGAAGCGGCACACAGACTCGGCAAGACTGTAGTCGCCGACGGAGGCATCCGCTACTCCGGCGACATCGTCAAGGCGCTCGCGGCGGGCGGCGACGTGGTAATGATCGGGTCGCTGTTTGCCGGCACCGAGGAGAGCCCGGGGGAGGCTGTCATCTATAAGGGGCGTTCCTTCAAGAGCTATCGCGGCATGGGCTCCCTTGGCGCGATGAAGGGCGGCTGCAGCAAAGACCGCTACTTCCAGGAGGGCACGACGGAGGACAAGCTCGTTCCCGAAGGCATTGAGGGGATGGTCCCTCATAAGGGGCCCATCTCGGGAGTCATCTACCAGATGGTCGGCGGCATCCGCGCCGGCATGGGCTACGTTGGCGCGCCGACGCTCGAAAGGCTCCACGAGGATTCGCATTTCGTCCAGGTAACGGCCGCCTCGATGAAGGAGAGCCACCCGCACGACGTCGTCATCACGAAGGAAGCGCCGAACTACTGGGCGGAATAGTTGACGGCATAAATATAAGCGAAGCGGGCCCCCTTCCTGTATCTGGCGGGGCCCGCTTCGTGCGTTAAGCCGCGTGCCCCGCGTCATGGCAAAATACGAAGCCACAGAGCTATGATAGCAGGGATGGCTGAACGCCAACTCCAATCCGCCATTTTTTCGCCCTTTGCCAACGAGTATACCGTGAGCTCCGTGTAATCATAAAAGTCGGGATCACTGTTTTGTTCTAATACGCTTCCCGTATTATGTATATCTGAAAGACTCAGTTTAGCCATGAAAAAAAGCCGAATATGTGCCGTTGTTCTCGCGCTGCTGATAGCGTGTTATTCTGCGGCCTTCGCGGACCTCACAGTTCCATTTCCGCCGACGATTGAAATGCTCGGTCGTGCATCGACCTTCCGAAGAAACATGACCTGAGCTTTAACGATCCCTCACAATTCCGTGACTTCGAGCTGAAAAACCTCAAGGCGGGGAGCCACAGTGATGGCGGAAACATGCACTGTGTCGGCCGCTGGCGTGTGATCGTCGGCTATGGCACGCACATGGAAGGGTTCCGGCATATCTGCCCGTGAACGAACGTGTTCAGCAATGGCTGACGACTAGGCCGTAGAGTGCATGGAAAAAGATAAAAATTTAATAGAGCTTACTGCCGTCCGCTATGCTTGATTCTGATTTGGCAGGCGGCGGTTGCCTTGTTGATATGTGTGACATCATGCCGTTTATATATTAGATGAAATAAGGGCGCTAAACGCTGGTGTTTAAAATGTGTCCAAATGTTTTATAAAGTGTGCCGTTATGATTATGCAAAGATTTAGAGCGTGTTGCGCTACGCGCCGTGCCGTGGTTTGGAAAGTATCCAACAGGCTTTACCGTAAATAAAAAAAGAATCAGGTGTGTTTTCTTCTTTGGGTATGAAAAATCTAATTTTGTCCGCTGATAGAATTTGAATGCTTCCATTTTTCATGAAACCAACTTTTCTAAAAGCTGTCATATCCTGATATTTAATAAGCGCTATGTCCATGTTTTTCACTGGTTCGCAAGGGTCTACTATAACTTTGGAACCCAATGGGATTCCCACTCCTTCCATCGAGTTGTCCTCTGCGATAACGGCGAATTTTGTGAGCGGCCGCGCAGAAATATCATTTACTTTATAGACGGGTATTGAAAGTAGCTTGTCAAAGCCAATATCCTTGTTGTTAGCTTCGCCGTGAATAACGCTATCTCCAATGTCATTTTCATCTCCGTAAAGAAAATATGCCGCTGGAGTTTTGAGCACGAAAGCAATATCCCTGAGCGAGGTCGCAAGCGGAACGCGTTTGTCGGACTCCCAGTTAATGACGGTCCATTTGGATACTCTCGTCAATTCAGCGAGCTTTTCTTGAGTGAGCTCGGCTTCTATTCTTTTTCTGCGTATTCTTTTTCCTATAGAGTTGTACATTCGTCCATTCTTAAACATAACAGCTCTATTATCAAGCAGATAAATATCAATATTAAGTTGACAAACGTACAATAAACGGTTTATAATCACTCTCAACAAAAGCGCATATTATCTATTATTTTTTATTTAAATGAAGAAACACATTAAGTTGTTAAATTTTATGAGATAGGGGCTACGCCTTGTATGAGGGCGTACTAATGTGTAACGTTTTTTTGTTCTGTATCGAAAATATTTCCACTTTATGAACTTGTTTGCCGTCTTGGAAAATTTAATAATACTGAAAGGAGGCGCACATGAATAAAAAAGTAATTTGTTTATGTGTTGTGGGTGCGTCGTTGTTGCTGTGCATGGGAGTTTTTGTTTGTCGTGTCGGAGGAAGGGTGATAGACGAAGAAATCAAAAACTATATTCAAAAGAACCCGGAAGTGATAATTGACGTGTTGAGCGTGGATTGTGAAAAACTCTATCAAATATCACAGCGCGGTGAAAATCAAATATATGAGAACGGATTGCGGGAAACCTGGCGTGTGGATGTGAGAAACAACGACCGCCTCGAAAAAATATCATTCGCTGGCAGCCCAATTAAAGGAAACAGGAACTCCACTGTTAAAATTGTCGTATATTCTGATTTTTTCTGTCGTTACTGCCGGGAACTAGCGCCTGATCTCGAAAAACTTTCAACGGAATATGATATTGGCTACGTTTATAAGACGCTTCCGCTTGATCAGATACCTAATACCGATCTGGCCGCTCAATATTTTGTGGGGGCTTTTTCAATATCACCGGAGAAAGCGTGGAAAGTACATGACGATTTTTTTCAAAATCCGCAGCGCATTGTTAAGGACGGAGATAAATATTTCGTGGAAGTATTGAGGAAATATGGGTTCAACATGAATGCAACGCTTGCTGCAATTCGCTCAAATCGTGTAAAAGAGCTGGTGGAGAGGAATGTAAAAGAAGCGGATGTATTGGGAATACAATTCAGGCCATGCATAATCATCGGTAATTTGATGATACCGGGCAAGATTCGCTACGAGCTCCTGTGCGAGGCTGTGGAAATGGCGCTTTCGCAGACTGAAACCACAAACTAACCTAGGAGGTCGTATGATGACGAAAAGAGTGGATAATAGCTGTTCTGTTTTCTGTTCTTACAGGTGCTGCGGTCTATTCAAACGCTTTTGCTTTTTCGGAACCCATAAAACGTGCATGGGGCGCGTGTAACATTCTGTAATGCAAATGCCCTGCATACGTGCAGGACCCAAACAGTTCTTCAAGCGTATGTATAAGATGCGGACATATGAATGGCAGTCATGCGTACTATAAATGGTATAGCCTTCTCTGCATGATGCGATGGGAATGATAACCGACGCTGATAGTAAGGGCTAAGATAGCGTTTCATGCATTGCGGCGAAATAGAATTGTGGAGGTAAAGGAAATGAAAAAATTTTGCGTACTGGTAATTGGCATAACGGCAGCTGTTGTCGGATTTATTAACACGGCGGAAGCGGGGAAGTGCGATAGCTTTTACAATGCGTATCTTGCGGCTAAACAGGCGGAATTGACAATTTGCCGGACCGGTACGGTTATCAGTTGTCAGCAGGCACAACAGAGGACGTATTTTGCTTACTTAAAGTATCAGCAATGTATGGAGAGTCAAATAACGAGCGTTGTCATGTCCGGCAAGCCCACTTCCGCAATAAAAGTCGGAAGCAGTATAACGTTGAAGGCGACTGTAAGCCCTAATACGGCGCCTGACAGGGTCGTCGTGTGGACATCAAGCAACCCTAAGGTCGCGGCTGTCAGCGGTAATAATATATGGGATAAAACTATAACCGGCGTTTCTGCAGGGACGGCCGTCATAAGCGTCTATGCTCGCGCCGATTCAACCAAGCGCGATTCGTGTACAGTAACGGTAACCGACACTGGCAAGCCGCCTACCGATCCGACCGATCCGACCGACCCTACCGATCCTGGAGGTGAGGGCAGCGGCGGTGGCGGATGTAATTCCGGTATCCCCGCTGCGGCTCTGCTGGCGTTTGGGTTGTTTTGGTATTCTGAAAAGAAAAAGCGGTAAAAAGCTATAGAACGTTGATAATTTGAATTTGCTAACGCAGCCGCTCTCTAGTGAGGGCAGCTGCTTCGTTTGATCTTCATTGATAATTTTATCGCCTATAATATTGCTGTATGGAAAAATCTCAAAAATATGGCTTGAAAGGTCTTAAAAGATGCGGAGGCGTCCGGTTGCGTTTACGGTATTTCTATTTTGCGCGCTCGTTGCGGCGGCGGGGCGCGCGAAGAGATGGAGCGTATTTCGCACTACGGAGTGAATGTTAGTGTGGGTTTCCGCTCTTATTTGAAGATGCTTGATAAGACGCCCAAGGAGTCAGGCTAGTTGCTCGTTGCGTCCGCCGTATGGATCGAAGCCTTGTTGTCTGAAGAAAACTCCCGGCTAAGTGTACAGAGCCGGGAGTTCTTTTTTATCGTTTTATATTGTCCAGGCCGTTCTTATCTTTCGATCCCGAACTTTTCCCTTATCCAGGCCGCGCGCAGAGGGAATCCGTTTTCCTCATATTCACTCGCCGCCCGTTCCGCGTCGGCGCGGAAATCTTCTCCGCTCAGCCGCGCGAGCCATGCCTTTGCCAGATGGTGGGCGGCGACCCAGTCGTGTTTGGCGATCAGGCGCAGCAGGAGTTCCGAGTTTTCAAGCGCCTTGCGCGCGCCCTCCAGGTCGCCGCGTTCCGCGTCGGCGATGGCTTTCGTGCTGTACAGTATCGATCCGCAGCGACCGCCGCGGCAGCTTTCAAAGAGCGCGGCGGCGCGGTCGATATGCGAAAATAGTCCTTTCATGTCGCCCGCGTCCAGCGCGACGTTTGCCGCGCCGGTGTGAAAGTAGCTTCTTCCCCAGTAGAGGTTCATCTCTTCGCATTTGCCGGTGCACTCGGAGAGCTGTTCCGCCGCTCTCTCCAGATCGCCAGTCCGTTCGTATATTTCTCCCAGATAGCATTTGGCGACGAGCATGCCCAAGGTATATCTTCGGCCCGTCAGAGTCATCCGTTCAAACAGCCTGACCGCGTAGAGGAATATTTTTTCAGCGCGCGCGTAATCCTGTTTCATCATATAGCCCATCCCGATAAAACGCACCGCCGTGGCGAAATAATGCGGCGCGGGAGCCGCCTTTGCCAGGCGCAGCAGCTCGCGGGCGACGCTTATCAATTTTTCCGGCTCTTCCGTCTGCAGGTACATATAGGCGTAATGTTTCAAACAGTGAATGTGCGTCTCTGTGAAGCCGTGCATCTTTGAGATGTGTATCGCTTCGTCCGTATAGAGCTTTGCGCCCGTGTATTCCCCCCAGCTTATACGGTAGCCGCCCGCCAGCTCGAAGCACGATGCCTCCAGCTGCGCGTATTCGCGTTTTGACAGCGCCGGCGAGCCGCGCAGTTCGTCAAGGATCGAGACCGCGTGTTCCACTTTTTTATCGGTCTCCTCGCGGCTGCTGAACGGCATCGAGCAGGAGAGGAAGAGGCGGTCCGAGAGCGTGGGGAAAAGGTCGTGGTTCAGCGTGATGTCGAAGATGAGTTCCCGCAGATACTGCTTGAGTTCAAGCACCCTCTCTCCCGCTTTCGCGTAATGGTGGCTCAGCATCGCGCTGAGCGCGGGGTCCCAATGCTGGGGCAGGTATCTTTTGTCGAGCGCGGCGGCGGCGCGGCGGTGGAGCTCCTTGCGCCGCGCCGCGGGAATGGCGTCGTAAACGCATTCGCGCAGTTTTAGATGCGTAAATTCCCAGAAGGCGTTGCCCGCCTCCTCGCGTTCGCGGACAAGCCCCATGGCGATGAGCCGCTCCGCGGAGGCCAGCGTGTCGCCGATGGGGATCTCCGTTATTTCGGAAATTATCTCGGCGGGGCCGCCCGAGCAGACAGCGATCGCGTTCGAGACGTCGCGCTCGCGTTCGCTCAATTCGCCCATGCGTTCGATTATGAGCGCGCCGAGACCGTTCGCGCAGTCGGAATCGGGGTTTTCTTTGAGCGCGCGCAATATTTCAAAGAGCATGAGCGGCACGCCTTCGCTTTCGCGCACGAAGTATGAAAGGCCCCGCTCTTTTATCGTGCTTTCGGGGAGCAGGCTGCGGCAGATATATATTATTTCATCGTCGCGGAAGGGGTTCAGTTCGACTTCGGTGATCGCGCGGCCGCACTTTGCCTGTCTGAGCATCGCCATCGTCATCCGCGCCGCTTCGGGGCGTCCTGATATGATTATGTCCGCCTGCGGGGCGCAGGAGAGGAAGGCGCAGAGCAGCTCGATGGAACGCGAGTCGAACCAGTGGATGTCCTCGAAGACCATCACGACGCGGCGGCGCTTTGCGAGGACGGCGATCAGCTCGGCGATCATCGAGGCGAGCGCCACCGGGTTTATCTCCGTAACGCTCGAGAGGTCCGCGTTGAAGGAGAGCCCCTCGTTTTTTGTAAAGCCGGGAGATATAGAGGCCAGTATCGAAGCGGTCTTTTTGTCGGGAGCGTTGCCCGTCCTCTCAAGGAGGGCTCCCAACTCCCGCAGGATGTTGTTCCAGGAGGAATAGGCGTAGCTCCCGCCGATCATCGTCGCCTTTGCGGAGAGCACGGACGCGCTTCCCTCCGGCATTGCCGCCAGAAGTTCGTTTATGAGCGATGTCTTCCCTATTCCGGCCTCGCCGTGGATAAAAAAGAGGCAGCGGGCCTCTTCCGCCAGTTTTTCGGAGAGTGCCGCCATCTCCCGCTCGCGGCACCAGAACTTAGGCTGTCCTTTTTTAAGGTCATTGTGTCTGAATATCTTCGCGTAGTATTTCTTGGCTCTCTCCGAGGGGGCGATGGAAAGCTTAGTGTTGAGCATAGATGAATAGTTTTGAAAGAGTTCGACCGCGCGGCTGTTCTGTCCGGTGTTTGAGTAGAGCTCCATCAGTTCGAGCACCGAGTCTTCGTCAAACGGGTCCAGCCTGATGGCGGCGGCTAGGGATTCGCCGAGCGCCTCGTTGTCCTGCCTGTCGTATGCCGCCTCGACGCGTTGTTTGATCAGGTCGATGACGTCGCCCCGGATCTTCTCCCTTGCGGAATCAAGCCATTCGTTGAAGGCGGGGTAGTTCAGGGAGGATAGTCCCTTGAGCGGCGTTTGGTAGATGGCGGCGGGGATCGCGGCGTTCGGGTCGGCGGCGGAGCTTAAATGTTTCATATCGCTGTCGAAGGGGGCGAGCGTCACCGTTCGACGGTCGGCGGTGAGGACGCCGGGCATCATGCTGTTTATGAGGTAAAGGGCGTTTCTGAGGTTTGCCGAAGCCTGGGCCTCGTTTTTGTCATACCAGAAGAGTGCTTTCAGTTCGTCGCGGGAGGCTCCGCCGTTCAGCGCGATATAGTACAGAAGAGCCTCCGCCTTATGGAGTTTGAATGTTACCTTTTCTCCTTCGTACTCTATCAGGCTGTTCCCAAGCAGCGATATCTTTAATTTCATTCCTTCGCCCTCTTCCGTTGTCGTCATATCTCCAGATTATATCATCAGGATAATTGAGGAACGTAAAAAAGAGAAGCGCTTTGCAGACTATTTTTGCGGAAAAACTTTGACGTTTGATTGACGGGTCGTATGTAAAATAATAGTAAAGAATCTATGTATAATTCAGTTAATTAAATATAAGAATTTAATTGCGCCGTTGGAGTTTTACATGAATAACCACACAGCGGGAATCCGGTGGAACTAAAAAGGCGCATGATAATAAAAAGGGGGACACTGATATGCTCCAACATCTTGAAACGATCTCCGCTTCCGGCTTTACGCCGCGATCCGTAAGGGAGGCGGCGGCCGCGGTGAAATCCCGCCCGGCGCGTGCGTCGGCGGAAGATATCTCATTTGACGACGCGAAAAAACAGCTTGACCTTTCCTGTTCGGCGCTGCCGCGCGAGGCGGCTGTGTGCGCGGCCTCTCTTCTCTATCTCGAATCCCTGCTTTACGAAAAAAATGAACTGGCCGGCGTGCTGGAAAAAATGCTCGACGGCAAAAACGCTCCGGAACTGCATTACGAGACAAACTCCGAAGCAGTGTTGCTCGCTGAGCTCTTTGACGCGCTTTTGTCCGCCGGCGCCCGGCGCGAGGATTGGCCCTTCGTCTCCGCCAGCGGCTGTGTCGCGAACGGCATCGCCTGGTATTGTGTGAAAAAGGCGCATGAATATATGAAGGTCGCGGACGTCGTGACCGCTCTCAACCTTGAGGCGATCCGCGGCGAGTTGGGCGCTTTCGACGACCGCCTTTCCTCGATCGCCCGTCCCTTCCGGGGACAGATAGACTGCGCGGCGAACGTGCGCGCCCTCGTTTCCGGCAGCCGGATGACGACGGACGAGGGGCGCTACGCCTTCGGCTACGACACTCATCCGCGTGTGCAGGACGCGATCTGCGTCCGCGCCACGCCGCAGACTCACGGCGGAGCGCGCGACGTCTGCTATTTCGCCGAGGAGTCGGTGGAGAAGACCGTCTTTGACGGCGGCAGCCGCTACGGCGTCGAATACGCGCTCGACGGCCTGGAGACGGCAGTCTCCGACATGGCGCATATCTGCGAGCGCCGTACTTTCCGCCTCAACGACAGCCGCCTCTCATACGGACTGCCGATGAATCTCACACACGGAGCGACCGGGCTCAATCACGGCTTTCCCGTGGTGCAGTCCAATCAGGCCGCGCTCGTCGCCGAACTGAAGCTGCTCGCGCTGCCGAGCGCCGTAGTGAAGGAGCCGGGCGAGTGCGCGGCCTACTACGCCGGCACGAAGATGCTGCGGGCGCTGCCGCTCTTCGCGAAGGTGATGGCGATAGAACTGCTGATGGCCTGCCAGGGCATGGATATCGTAAAAGAAAAGGTCCCCGCATTTTCCTTCGGCAGGGGAACGTCGGCTGTAAAAGACAAGGTCCGCGGGAGCATCGCGATGATGACGGAAAACCGTTTCGTTTCGCCCGATATGAACGAGGCCGATCGCCTTATAACCAGCGGAGAAGTGCTGAACGCCGCCGAAGAAGCAGTCGGCGGACTTAGGTAGGGAGGAACGACGAGGATGAGCATTTATTACATAGACGGAAACAGCCTTACCCTTGAAACGATCCGCACGATAATGGCGGACAAAGAGGCGCGCGTCGCCCTTTCCGACGAGGCGGCCGCGCGCTGCCGCGCCACGCGTTCGCAGATCGACCGCTGGATGGAAAAGGACGCTCCCGTCGTCTACGGAGTGAACACGGGGCTCGGCAACCTCAAGGATGTCGTCGTGCCGCCGGAGAAGCATATCGAATGGAACAAGACGCTGCCCTATCCGCACGCGGCCGGCATGGGCGACTATCTGCCGCCCGAGGTGACGCTGACCTCGCTGCTGCTGCGCGCCAACGTGCTCGCGAGAGGATACAGCGGCGTGCGCCCCGAGCTTATAGAGAGGATACTTGCCATCTATAACGCGAAGGTGGCGCCGGCCGTCCACAGCGAGGGTTCGACGGGGCTTTCCGACCTCGGCCCGCTCGCGCAGAACGTGATGACGGTGGCCGGGCTCGACGAGGCGAAGGCCTATTACGAAGGCGGACTGATGCCGTCGCGCGAGGCGCTGCGCAAAGCCGGACTAGCCGAGAGCTTCACGCTCGAATGCAAAGAGGTGCTTGCGCAGATGAACGGCTCCACGATGACGCAGGCGATCGCCGTGCTGGCCTTCCTGCGTTTTGAGGAGCTGCTGCCGCGTGTCGAGGCGCGTCTGGCCGGCGGCGCAGAACTGCCGGAATTTTTCGCCGGCTGCAGCGGGGTCGTCGAATTCACAAAAGGAATACTTAACAGGGAGAACAACATCTCCTGCGACAACCCCCTGCTCTTCGAGCTGCCCGAGGGCGGCTATGAGGCGGTGATGGGCTGCAACTGCAGCAATACGCAGGTCGGCTACGCGGCGGATATGATGAACACCGTCATCGTCGAGCTCGCGAACGGCGTCTTTGAAAAGATATCCGGCAAGATCGCGAAGAACGAGGGCCGCCACCTGCTGAACAAGATAAAGACCTGCGCGATGCAGGTCAGCGCCGATTCGATACCGACAAAGGGCGGGCAGGAGGACCACGTGGAATTCAGCTTTACCGCCGCCCGTAAATTTTACTACGCCGTGGAGCTGGCGGGGAAGTTTTTGACGCTCTGATCGGCGCGTCGCGCGGAAGCGGGGCCGCCGCGCGCGGCGGCTCCCGTTGTGTTGGTCATTACAAGGAGAGAAAATGAGGATTTCATTGACGCTTAATGGAAAGACAAGGACGGCGGAGGTCGAGGCCGATACGCGGCTCATCGACATGCTGCGGAACAGTTTCCGGCTTACCGGTGTGAAGGAGGGCTGCGGCGCGGGAGAATGCGGCGCCTGCACGGTGCTGCTTGACGACGAGGCCGTATGTTCCTGCGTCGTCCCAGCCGTTCAGTCCGACGGCCATTCGGTGACGACGATCGAGGGGCTTGAGGAAAACGGCGAACTTGACGCGCTCCAGCAGGCCTTCATCGACTGCGACGCGGTACAGTGCGGCTTCTGCACTCCCGGCATGATAATGTCCGCGAAGGCGCTGCTGCTGAAAAATCCCCATCCGAACCGCGACGAGATCAAGCGCGCGCTCGCGGGGAACGTCTGCCGCTGTACGGGATACATCCCGATCGTCAACGCCGTCTCTGAGGCCGCCGAAAGGCTCGGGGGGAACGGAAGATGAACGTCCTCGAACGCCCGCGCACGCTGGACGAACTCTTTTCGATCTACCGCCCCGGTATGGAATTTGTAGCCGGGGGCAGCGACTGGGTGATAAAAAATCACGGCAGGCTCGCCGGGGGAACCTCGGTGGCCGATCTTTCGCTGATGGAAGAGCTCAAAGGGATATCTTTTGAGGAAGGCTTACTGCGGATCGGCGCGATGGAGACGATGACGGACCTTCACCGCAGCCGGCTGGTGCGAAAATACGCCTCCGCGTTGGCGGACGCCGCCTACGTCATGGGCTCGGAACAGATACGCAACCGCGCCACAGTCGGCGGCAACGTCGCCAACTCCTCTCCCGCGGCGGATACCCCGGCTCCGCTCGCCGCGCTCGGCGCGCGGGCCGTGACCGCATCGGCGGCTGGCGAACGCGCCCTTACCATCGAAGAGGTCCTCGGCCGCAATAAAAATAGACTCGCCGCGGGCGAGATCATAAAAGGATTTGTCATACCTGCCGACGAGAGCCGCGTCTCAGCGTTCTTGAAGATCGGCAGCCGGAGCCAGGTCAGCATCTCACGCATAAACATCGCCGTTTCCGCGCGATACGAGGACGGGCTTTATAAAGAAGCCCGCGTCTATGTGGGCACGCTCGGCTCCGCGGCCCAAAGATGCGCCGGCGCGGAAGCCGCGCTCGGCGCGCCGGGATTTGAAGAGGGGTTCCCAGAGGAGCTTTGCGCCTTTGCCGCTTCGGCTATCCCGGGACGTCCGACGCTGCCCTATAAGCAGTCGGCGCTGCGCGCGCTCGCGCAGGATGTGACTGCCCTTCTTATGAAGAGAACGGGAAGGGGTGGGGCGGATGACTAATAAAGATTTTAAATATATAGGCAAAAGGGTCATTCGCGAGGATTCCGCGGACAAGGTGCGCGGCGCGTACGACTATCTCGCGGACTCGCTGCCGCAGGACACGCTCGTTGGAGTGCCGCTGCTCAGCGAACAGCCCAACGCTATTATTAAAAATATCGATATTTCCGAAGCGGAGCGGATGGAGGGCGTCATTGTGCTCACATTCCGCGACGCGCCTGACAATAAATACAACAGCGGCGAATGGTTCCCCGGGCAGAACGACTTTCCTGATGAAACGATCCTCACCGGCCACGCGCGCCATGTCGGCGACCGCATCGGCCTCGTGCTCGCGGATGACGAGGACAGGGCCCGCGCCGCGTTGCGCATGATAAAGGTCGAATATGAGGCGCTGCCGCCGGTGGTCGATATGCGCGAAGCGCAGGAAAAGGCGGCGCTGCTCCACGAGGACGGCGAAAGTTCGTTCACGGGCCGCCTCGGCTACGGAGACGCCGACGCTGCTTTCGCCGCGGCCGCCTACGTCGAAAGCGACGAGATATACACGCCCAAGATACACCACGCGGCGATGGAGACGCACTGCGTCCTCGCGCTGCCGCGCCCGGAGAACGTCATCGAGGTGCATACTCCGTGCCAGATAATATTCGGCGTTCAGCACGCGGTGGCGCAGGTGCTGCCGCTGCCGCTCTCAAAGATCCGCGTCATCAAGGCCAACATGGGCGGCACCTTCGGCGGCAAGCAGGAGTCGGTCTTTGAGCCGCTCTGTGCCTGGGCCGCCTGGAAGCTGCGCCGCCCCGTATTCATCAACACGAACCGCGGCGAGACGATGGCCGCCACGCGCACGCGCGCCGCGGTTCGCGGCCGCGTGACGACGGCGCTCGACGCCGAAGGCCGCATTCTCGCGCGCAAGTTCGACATTACCGCCGACGCCGGCGCTTATCTGACGGGGACGAAAAAGGTGATGATGGCGATGGGCAAAAAAGCTTCGCGCCTCTACCGTATCCCCGCGATGGTTTACGAGGGGCGCGTCGTGCGCACCTCGACGACGCCGGCGGGTGCCTGCCGCGGCTACGGCTCGCCGCAGATACACACGATCACCGAGATACATACGGATCTCATGTGCAAACGTCTCGGCCTCGACCCCGTGCGTTTTCGCCTCGACAACCTCGTCCACGACGGCGACGCCGACCCGAGCGGCGCTTCCAATATCGGCAAAGCGCGCGTCATAGAGTGCCTCACGCGGGGCGCGGAACGTTTCGGCTGGGAATGGCTTCGCGGACCTTCGGAAAGTCCCGACGGACGTTTCGTCACGGCGTCCGGCTTTGCTTGCTGTACGCATGGCAACGGCTATTACAAAACCATTTATCACGACATGACGCAGATGTCGCTGCGCATCCTTGAGGACGGTTCGGCGATACTGCGCACGGCGATCCACGAACTTGGCAACGGCACGACGACGGCGCTCGCGCAGATCGTCGCCGAGGCCACCGGAATAGACATTTCAAAGGTGACAGTCACGGAGGGCGACACGAATTTCAGCTCTTACGACGCCGGCTGTCAGGCGAGCCGCGTCATCTACGTCTGCGGCGAATGCGCGCGCCTCGTCTCCGAGGAGGCCGTCAAGCTGTTATGCGCCAAAGCCTCGGAAATATACGACGCCCCCGCCGAGCTTCGCGACGGTTTTGTCGTCGCCGGCGGCAAGAAGATAGATCTCGGCGAGGCCGTGCGCAGCATAATGATGAAGAAGCGCTGTTCGGTCGAAGCTCACTATGAGCACGCGCCTGACGCCAACCCCGCCTCATTCGGCGTTCACTTCGCGCAGGTGAGGGTGGATAAACTTACGGGCCTGGTCAAGGTAGAGAAATACCTTGCCGTCCATGACGTGGGGCAGAGCATAAACCGCAGCTTCGTCGACGGGCAGATATACGGCGGCGTGCAGATGGGCATCGGCATGGCGCTCTGCGAAGAACTTGATTACGGAGCCGACGGCAGGCCGAAGGCTCAAAACTTCGACAAGTACCACATGGTCAACGCGCCCGATATGCCCGAGGTCGATATCCTGCTCATAGAGGACGGAGAGCCGGGCGGCCCGTTCGGGGCCAAGAGCATAGGCGAGGTCTGCACCGTCCCCGTATCGGCGGCGATAGTCAACGCCGTCAACAGGGCGCTGGGGACCTCGCTCACGGAACTGCCGCTGACGCCGGCGAAGATCGCGGCGGCGGCTGAAAAAAGGTAATAAGGGGTCCTTCGGGCCCCTCATTATAAAAACAGATTGGGAGGTTGTTTTTATGGATTCCGGAAAAACTCCGATGGACATGAAGAAAGCGGTGCGTTGGGAAGTATTTATTCCCGCCTACATCGTCATCGCGGCGGCGGCTATTGTAGGCATCGTCAACAAGGACATGCTGACTCAGGCCTGCAACATGATCTTTACCTGGTCGCTTGACACCTTTGGATGGCTCTATCAGATCTCGATCATGGCCTGTTTTGTGCTGGTGGCGGTCGTGACCTTCTCGAAGATCGGCAAAATCAGGATCGGCGGCAAGGACGCCAAGCCCAAGTATTCATTCGCTACATGGTTCGCGATGGCGCTCACGGGCGGCATCGCCACCGGCATCGTCACCTGGGGCGTCAACGAACCGGTAATTTATCTTGGCAACGTCTGGGGAGAACTTGACAAACTGGGCATCACTCCCGGAACGACCGACGCCGCTATCTTCGCGATGGCGCGCACCTACTATAACTGGACCTTCGTGCCTTACGCGATCTACGCGCTGTGCGGACTGCTCGTCGCCTACATCTACTACCATAAGAGGGACAGCCTCACGGTCACCGCGACGCTGAAGCCGCTCTTCGGCGACAAGATCGCGACGCCCGCGGCATCGGCGGTCATCGACACCCTCTCGATGCTCGCGCTGACGATCGGGCTCACGACGGGGCTCACGATGGCCATCACGCTCACGGTCACCGGCCTCAAGGCGGGCTATGGCATCGACGTGAATCTGCCTGTCTTCATCGCGATCGGCGTGGCGATCGTCTGCGCTTTCACCTTCTCGACATACGTCGGCCTCGACAAGGGGCTTAAAATCGTCGGCAACCTCAACGCCTGGTTCTATTATGGGCTGATCGTGCTCCTCTTCGTCGCCGGACCGACGCTCTTCATCCTCAGGATCGGCACCGCGGGGCTTGCCACCTGGATGCACAACTTCTGGCTCTGGGGCCTCGACCCGATCGATATCGGCGGCGCTCCGCTCACGCGCTCATGGACGCTCTTCGACTGGGCCTTCTGGGTCGGATACGCGCCTGTTACGGGCATCTTCCTCGCCATGCTCTCATACGGCAGGACCATACGCGAATATATGATCGTCAACTGGGTGCTTCCCTCGCTATTCGGCATTGTCTGGTTCGCCGTCTGGGGCTCCAGCGCGATGCACATGCAGATGTCCGGCGGAGCCGACCTCGTCGGCGCGCTCAACAGCGGCGGCGCGGTGATGGCGCTCTGGGAATTCCTTAAGAACCTGCCCTTCGGCATCGGCTATGTCGTGCTGCCTGTCAACATCCTCGTCATCCTCGCCTCCTTCATCACCTGCGCCGACGCGACACTGACGAACATCGGCTCGATGTGTATGCGCAACGTTCCCATCGGCACCGAGCCTCCGGCGAAGATCAAGATAGTCTGGGGTATCTCGGTCGGTATCGTCTCGATCATCATGGCGGCCTTCGGCGGCGGCGCTCAGGGAGTGGACGGCGTCAAGGCGCTCTCCTCCGCGGCCGGCTTCGTGGTGCTTTTCATCTTTGCGATACAGGTGGTAGCTTTTGTCAAGGTATTCTTTATCGATAAGTTCCAGGAGGAACCGGCAGCGGAGGATCATCAGAAATGAAGATCGTACTGACAGGAAATGATCTGACCGTCGCCAAGGTATGGGAGATCGCGGTAAACGGCGCGGAAGTTGAGATCAGCCCCGAGGCGAACGAGAGGCTTGAGGCTTCGCGTAAACTCGTCTACGAGCTGGTGGACGCCGACGTGCCCGTCTACGGCTTCAATACCGGCGTCGGCTGGAACAAGGACCACACGATAGCGAAAGAATTTTTCGAGGATTTCAACCGCAAGCTTATCTATTCGCACTCCTTCGGCGTGGAGCCGGAGGCCTCCGAGGCCGAGGTGCGCGCGATCATGGCGATCAGGCTCAACTGCCTGCTGCTCGGCTACACGGGCATCCAGCCCGCCGTCGCGCGTCGCTACGCCGAGTTGCTCAACGCGGGCATCCATCCCGTCGTTCCCGAGAAGGGTTCCGTCGGAGAAGCCGACCTCACGCCGCTCGCGCACATCGGCCTCGTGATGATCGGCGAGGGCGAGGCCTATTACCAGGGCCGCCGCATGAGCTCTGCCGAGGCGCACAAGCTCGCCGGCCTCGAGCCGGTCGTGCTCGGCCCGAAGGATGGCCTCGCGATCGTCAGTTCGAGCGCTTTCTCCGCGGGAGAGGCCGCGCTGGCGGTAAAGGAGCTTGAAGAGCTCGTCGAAATGGGGGACGTCATATCCAGCCTTTCGCTCGAAGGGCTCCACGGCAACACCTCGCCCCTCGAACCGGAGGTGATGGCGGCGCGGAAGCTGGAAGGGCAGGCGAAGAGCGCGGAACGGATGCGCGCCTATCTCGCGGGCAGCGACGTCTACAAAAGATACCCCGGCAAGCCGGTGCAGGACCCGCTCTGCTTCAGAGGCGCGGCCTATATCAATGGCTCGCTGCGCGACGCGCTCGCATACGCGGAGAAATATCTCGTCATCCAGATGAACAGCACTGACGACAACCCCTGCCTGCTGCTTGACGAGAAGCGGATCATCTCCAATTCCAACTTCGAGACGACGACGCTCGCGACGGCGGTGGAGATGCTTTCGATCGTCCTCAGCCACGTCTCGCGCATGTCCTGCTACCGTATGCTGCGCCTCGCCAACCCCGAGCTGACGAAGCTGCCGCGCTTCCTGAGCCACGACGGCGGCGAGTCGCACTGCTTCGGTACGATACAGAAGTGTTTTGGCTCGCTTGATACGGAGATACGCCACCTATCGAATCCCTGTTCAGTCGATTACCTCTCGCTCTCAGGCTCGATAGAGGACCACTCCAACAACACGCCGCTCGTCGTGCAGCATCTGCGCCAGATAGTGAAGGATCTCCAGTATATCTACGGCATGGAGCTGATACACGCCTGCCAGGCCATCGAGCTGCGCAAACAGCGCGACGGCTTTGCCCTCGGCAAAGGGACCGCCGCGGCATACGAGGCGTTCCGCCGAGTGATCCCGCTCTATACCAACGACAGGCCGCTGGCGCCGGACGTCAAGAAGGCCTACGAGTTTGTCAAAAGCGCGGCGATTTTAAAGAGCGTCAAAGAGGTACTGTAACTTTTCACGGCAGATAAACAACAATGACGGCAAAGGGCGGGGGCGTCTCCGTTCCCTCCCTTTGCCCGCCGTCCGTAATATTTTATTTCACGAGGAAGAGAATCATGAATTACAAAATAGAGATACTTCTTAACGGAGAGAAATGCCGTTTCGAAGTATCTGAAAATGAAACATTGCTTGACACTATACGCGAAAGGGCCGGCCTTGAGGGCTGCAAACGCGGCTGCGACAGCGGGGAGTGCGGGGCCTGTACCGTGCTGCTCGACGGCGAGCCGGTGAACTCCTGCTCATACCTGGCGGTCCAGGCCGACGGGCGCTCCGTCGTCACGATCGAAGGACTCACAAAGGGCTCCGAGCTCCATCCCGTGCAGCAGGCCTTTTATGACGCGGGAGCCGTCCAGTGCGGCTACTGTATCCCGGGCATGGTGCTCTCGGCGAAGGCGCTGCTCGATAAAAAGCCCGCTCCGTCCTCCGACGAGATACGCAAAGCCCTTGCCGGCAATCTCTGCCGCTGCACCGGCTATACAAAGATAGAGAAGGCGGTGAAACTCGCCGCCGAAAGAATGGGCGGAGGGACGAAGTGATGGAGAGGAATTTTTCCGTTGTCAAACATCCCGTGGTGCGGCTCGAGGCCAGGGACAAGCTGACTGGGCGCGCAGTCTACACCGACGACATGAAGCTGCCGGGAATGGTCTATGGGGCCGTCGTCAGAAGTCCCCACGCGCGCGCCGTCGTCACTAAAATAGATCTGAGCGCCGCGGAGGCCGTCCCCGGATATGTGGGCGCGCTCCTGCCGGAGGATGTGCCTGACACCCTCTACAACTGCTCGGGCAACCCGCCCTCGCCGCTGCTGCTTAAAGATGAAAAGATACTCACGACGGAACCGAAGTGCGCGGGCGACCGCATACTCTGCGTCGCCGCCGAGACCCCCGAAGCATGCCGCGAGGCCTGCGATAAAGTCGTCGTCGAATATTCCGTACTGCCGCCGATCTTCACGATAGACGAGGCGCTGAAAAGAGGAGACGAACCGCTTCAGCCGCACCTTGCCGAAGACAACGTCATCTGGAAGCGCGAGGTCAAAGAGGGCGACACCGACGAGGGTTTCAAAGACTCGGACGTCATCATCGAGGGCAGTTTTCACATCCCGCCGATGCAGCATACGGCGATCGAACCGACCGCCTGCATCTGCGACTTCAGCGACGGGCGCGAGCTCACGATCTGGAGCAACTCCCAGACCGTCTTTCAGGAGCGCCGGATAATCAGCGAACTCGTCGGCATCCGCGAAAACAAAATACGCATCATTAAGCCGGCGGTCGGCGGCGGCTTCGGCGCGCGCCAGCAGCTTCACTCGCAGCCGGCGGCGGCGCTCCTGTCGAAGAAGATCAAGCGGCCCGTCAAGATCGTCAACACGCGCGAGGAGGAGCTGACCGGCACGGTCGTCAGGCACGGAGCCACGGCGGCGGTGCGCCTCGGCGCGACGAAAGAGGGAAAGCTGACGGCCTTCTACGCCGACTACAAGCTCAACACGGGGCCATACACGACGCACGGCCCGACCGTCCTCTGCGCGGGCGCGAGAAAATTCCAGTACGCCATCCAGAGCTACTTCTTCGACGGCAAATGCCTGCTCACGAACCACGCCACGGCGGGGGCTTTCCGGGGCTACGGCAACATGCAGCTGGCCTTCGCGCGCGAGGTGATGCTCGACAGGCTCTCACGGAAGCTCGGCATCGACCCGATAGAGCTGCGCCTCAAGAACCACGTCACCGTCGGCGGGCATTTCCCAGGCTCGGAGCTGCCGGTTACAAGCTGCGAGATCGAGCAGTGTGTGCGCATCTGCATGAAGGAACGTAAAAAGATAGACGCCGCGGAAGGGCTGATCGACAACGACGATATCCGCCAGGCCTGGGGAGTCTCCTTCGGCTGCCACGGCTCCGGCCCGTCGTCGAAGGAGGGGCTCAGCTCGGCGATCGTCAACGTCAACAGCGACGGCAGCGTCGAGCTGCTCGTCGGCTCGGCGGACATCGGTCAGGGCAGCGAAACGATGCTCTCGCAGATCGCCGCCGAAACGCTCAAAGTCCCGCTTGCGGAGGTGACGATCACGGCGGCCGACACGAAGATCACCCCTTACGACACGGGGACCTTCGGCAGCAGCCAGACCTTCATCTGCGGCACCGCCGTCTACCGCGCCTGTCTCGACGTCTATGAAACGCTGAAAAAAATACTCGACCAGATATCGGAAGACAAGGTCATCCTCTGCGAGAGGATATTTTACATCGGCGGCGAAAAGCTGGACTTCCGCGCGGCGGTAAAGAGGGCGCTCTTCCACCAGCGCGGCGGCGTCATCGTCGGCCGCGGCTTCTACAAGGCCGACGCCTGTCCCAACCCCTTCTCCGTCTGCATGGTGAAGGCCGAGTACCATAAGAAAATAAACGCCATCCGCCTGCTCCACCTCATCGAGACGGTCGACGTCGGCACGCCGATAAATCCGCTCACGGTGGAGGGCCAGATCGAGGGCGGCGCGGCGCAGGGAGTCGGCTACACGCTGACGGAACAGATAGAGATCAGCAACATCGCGAAAAAGCCGCTCTCCTCCGACCTGCTCCACTACAAGATACCTCTTTGTTCGGACCTGCCGCGGATACATTCGTTTATCGCGGAAAGCTACGAGCCGACCGGCCCCTGCGGCGCGAAGAGCGTCGGCGAACTGAGCACGGTGCCGATCGCGCCCGCGATAGTCAACGCGGCGGCGCGCGCGAGCGGGCGCGAGATCAGCAGTATCCCGCTCTGCGAGGAATTTCTCATACTGCCGAACGTTGCGGAGTGAGGAGAAGAGCGATGTATATAAGAGTCAGATCACTTGCGGAACTAGATGATAAAAAACTTGCGGGGCGCTTCATCGCCGGCGGCACCGACTTTGTGCCGCTGATGAAGCTGGGACTGAAAGAGCCGCGCCTGCTGATCGACGTGACGAAGCTCACCGAGCTTCGCGGCATAAGCCTCTCCGATAAAGAAATATCGATCGGCGCGGCGGCGACGCTCACGGAGATCGCCGAAAACGCCGATGTCCTGAGATACCTTCCCGCGCTCGCACAGAGCGCCGAAAAGACGGCCTCCCTGCAAATAAGGAACGTCGGCACGATCGGCGGCAACGTAATGCAGGACCGGCGCTGCATATTTTTCAATCAGTCGTCCTCGTGGCGAAGCTCCATGGAAAAATGCTTTAAAGCGGGAGGCGGCGTCTGCCTGCAGATCAGGAATTCGGCGGTCTGCCGCGCCATATACTATTCCGACACGGCGACGGCGCTTGTGCTCTACGAGGCCGAGGCCGAGATATTGAGGGACGGCAGGCTGGAAAGGATCCCTGCCGCGAAGCTGATCGCGGAGCACAGCGCCGAAAACGGTCTCCGCTCCGAAGAGAGCGCCCTGCTGCTGGTGCGCCTCCACATCCCCCTGCCGCCCGTGGGCGAGAAGAGCGGCTTCCTGAAATACAACGTGCGCTCGTCGATCGACTTCCCGCTCGTGAACTTCGCTCTGCGCCTCTCCGACGGAGCGCGCCCCGCGATGGCCGTCGCGGGAGCGGTCGGGCCGGTGCCGCTCGTCCTTGAAAAATCTTCGCGCCTGCTTGACGAAAACGCCCCAGCCGACGGCGCGGAATGGACGGAGGAAGCGGTAAAAGAGATAAAAGCCGGCGGCGGCCTCATCCGCGAATCAGTCGTGCCGCCGAAGGTCAAGATGATGTCCTACAAACTGATCGGAGAACTGCTCAAAAAATTAAACGCCGCATAAGCGTCCCGTTAAGCCATTAAAGCGCCCCCTCCCGGATCTATCCAATGGAGGGGGCGCTCTCTATATGTGATTCCAGCGTTACGCTAAAAACAGACGCATGTGCGGAATTTCAGCACGTGGTCCGTACCGAAGCGGTAGTTATGGGAGACGAGAGGGTCGCCGGTCCCGTAGCCGAAATCCAGATAGTCGTAGACAACTTGGAACGCGATCGCCGGCGTGTATTGATATGTAACGCCGATGGTGAAGTTCTCCGCGTCGTCCGCCCATTCTTTGCCGTAAGCCGCCTTCGCGTATTTCTCAAAAGTCGTCCACTTGTCGTTCCAGCGCTGTTCGGCGCCTACCATCCAGATTTTCGTCGCGCCGTCCCTGCCGTAGGGCATATTGTCCATGACGCTGGGCGTCAGGTTCCGTTCGCCCCAGTTCATGACGTGCTGAAGGTTGTTCAGCGTGAAGGAGTTGTCGTATGTCGAATATTCCAGCCACAACGAGGTGAATTTAAGCGCCTCCTGTTTGACGTCCAGGACGATTTTATAGGCGGTCGGCGAAGTATCGGCGATACCTTGGAGCCTGTTGTCGTATTCGTTGAGGCGTGTGAAGCCGTCGTCGAGCTTCTCCCAGTAATAGATGCCTTTGAGGTTTATTGCCGGAGTGAGAGCCGCATCCGCGTAAAGCCCGTATATCGCCATCCCGAGGTCGTATTCGCCGGCTTTGCCGGAGTCCGCGTCCCACCAGTTGAGAGTGGCGCCCAGCTTTAACTTTTCATTCGGCTGCCACTGGAGGTAGACGACGGTATTCATGTATTCGCTGCCCGACGTGTCTCCCGATGTCGGCAGCACCCACTCTTCTTCATTCATGACGCCGCGGTTCAGCATTTGGAGAAGAAAACTCTCGCCGTGCCTGGCGTTGCGTCCGATAAAGGCGGTGGCGTCAAAGCTGCCGAAATTCTTATGGAACCGAAAGCCGTCGGTGCGGTAGCTGCCGTAAAGGGAATTCATTTCGTATTGGCTCCAGTAGAGGCCGTTCGCGCGCTCGAAGTCCTCCAGCCAGCGGCCAACTCTGAAGTCTATGTCGTAAGGCAGCTTGGTCTGGACGTAAATTTCGTCGAGTTCGGGGGACTGGTCGCCGCGTCCTTTGCCGTCGGCGAAAAAGCCGCTGCGGAATTCGGCGAAGAAAAAGGTGTTTTCGTCAATATTTTTCACAAGGTGCAGCGCGAAAAGATTATTATTGAAATCATTGACGTTTTCGTTCTTGTTATACCAGCCCTTGCTCGTAAAATTGGCGTCAAAGATGAATACGCCGGACAATCTCCAGCCGCCAAGCCGCTCTTCAAGCGCGGCTGCGCTCTTGTCGGCTTTATCGGCCTTTATGCCCAGCGCGTCAAGTTCATCTTTGAACTCCATGACCAGCTTGTTCAAGATCCCGACGTCCGTTTTTGACGCCTTGCCCGCGTCCGTCTTTCCCAGAGCGCGGGCGACGACGGAGGCGAGTTCATAGCGTGTGCATAAACGGGCGCCATTGAGATCGCCGGCGGGATAACCGGAAACGACTCCGTCGGCGGCCAACTGCGCCACGGCGTCGTAGGCCCAATGGCCGGAAGGAACGTCCGCGAACGGATTTGACGAGGCGTCCGCGGAAAATGGGGCGGCGATGAACACGAATGCCGCAATCATAGCGGCTATAAAGAATTTCATACGCCTCAGCCTCCCGTCAGTCCCTGTCCAACATAAACACGCCGGCAAAAGCGCCCATAGCCACAAGTATTATGTTCAGCGCGACGCCGATTATCAGCGGAGCCGCAACGCCGCTCAATATCACGGTCCCGGCCTCATAGGCGCTGCTGCCGCAGGCGACGGCCGTCATGGACGCGCCGCCGACGCCCAGCCTGCCGAATGTTTTCATGAAGCCGAAATAGGTCAGCAGTCCGCCGCCGAAGGCGATCATAATGACCGCGATAATAGGAAACGGCGCCTTCGTCTCCGAGAGCAGCTGCGCCGCGGCGGAGATCGCGCCGCCTATGATGACGGCCCAGACGAACTGCATGATCAGCCCCGGAGCCTCGACCGTTGTCGCGCCGGTCTCCTTAAGCGCCATCCCCAACAGGAACGCAAGCACGAAGCCGGCGCCGATAATTTTTATAATGGGGATAAATCCGATCCAAAAGGCTTTTGGAGCTGCGACCCCTTTAGACTGCGCCTCCGCGCGTCCGGCGGCGGCGGCGAACATGAGGCCCCAGATGGGGATCGCGGCGCCGTTTCCTCCAAACTCCATCGCCCCGGCGTAAAAACCGGTGCCTATCAACGCGATGCCCAGTACGCCGAAGAGAAGCGTAGCGGCCGGCACCGCCATTGCGGGGGGTACGAACAGCGCGCACACCCATATAAGGGACTGGCCGGTCAATCCAACAAAAGCGCCTACAAGAAAAGCCTTTATGGCCCGTGTTAAAACTGTCATGATAAAAACTCCCTCCGTTATTAAGATGGTTCCGCGCGCAGGAATTATAGCCGGCGGCACAAAACCAAGATTTGATTACATGGAAGTTACAGTTCTTTTGCTATTGCTTTTGTGTCAATAAATTTGTACGGGGTGTTTGTCAAGCGGTACGAAATATCGAAAAAACGTCCCGTCCCTGAAGATATCTTCCGGACGGGGCGTTTTGATCCACCGTCAGCTTTTTCCGGTGCCGGTCCCAAACGGGCCGCGGGGAAGGCTGGGAGAATGCCAGCCGACGCCGCTGCATTCCGCTGCGGAGATCGTTCAAAAGCGCCGCGCGCCGCTGGAGGTCGGCTTGGGGCGCCTAATGCTCCTCACGCTGTGTCCGCCGAGCCGGGGCGTTCGCCCAGACGGGGCTTTTCCGTCGTGACGCCTGAATGCTTCCGGCACAGAGGAGGGCGGCCGGCGGGGCAAGCTTTATCCCAACGCGTCAAGGATCGCGGGAATGACCTTATACAGATCGCCGACAATGCCGTAATCGGCGACTTCAAATATCGGTGCGTTTTCGTTTTTGTTGATCGCCACAATATAATCCGAAGTCTGCATACCGGCCAGATGCTGGATGGCGCCGGAGATGCCGCAGGCGATATAGAGCTTCGGCTTTACGGTCGTGCCCGTCTGTCCGACCTGGTGCGAGTGATCGATCCAGCCGGCGTCTACCGCCGCGCGCGAGGAGCCCACAACGCCGCCGAGACGGTCGGCCAACTGCTTGATGACCTTGAAACCGTCAGGGCCGCCGAGCCCCGCGCCGCCGGAGACGATAACGTCCGCGTCGGTGAGCGAGACTATCTCTTTCACAGCCGCTACGACCTCGAGCACCTTCATGCGGATCTCGCCCGGCTCAAAAACAGCCGCGAGGTCGATCCTCGTACCGCTTCTGCCGGCGACGCGCTCGGACTTTTTCATAACGCCGGGGCGCACCGTGGACATCTGCGGGCGATGGTTCGGGCAGAGTATCGTGGCCATCAGGTTTCCGCCGAAAGCCGGACGCGTCTGTCTGAGTTTTTTATCCTCGGGGTCGATATCAAGCTTCGTGCAGTCGGCTGTGAGGCCGGTTTCGCAGCGGACCGCGAGGCAGGGGCCGAGGTCGCGCCCGATATGCGTTGCGCCCATCAGCACGACTTCGGGCTTATATTTCAGTATCGCCTTATAGATCACGCTTGTATAGGCGTCGGTGTTATAGGTCTTCAGCTCGGGAGCGTTGGCGTAATACACCTTGTCCGCGCCGTACTCGAACAGCTCCGTAACGAGCCCGTCCGTGGAATCGCCGCAAAGAATGGCGCAGACCTCGCAGCCGATTTCGTCGGCGAGCCTTTTGCCTTCACCCAAAAGCTCCAGCGAAACGTCCATCAGTTTTCCGCCGCGCTGCTCTGCGAAGATCCACACGTTATGATATTGCGTCGTGTCCACGGCCCTTGCCATGGAACGTTCCTCGACCTTCACGATGGCGCCGAACGGGCAGAATTTTGGCTCAAGGCACTGATTGCAGACGTTACAGGCCAAACCGATGACGGCGTGTTTATTCTGTACGCTGAAGGCTCCCTGTGGACAGTTTTTTACACACAGACCGCAGCCTTTGCATTTTTCCTCAATAACTTTTATAGCCATTTGTCATTTCCCTCTCTATATTTACCACGCATCGCTCACAGCACATGCTCTTCGGTCAGCTTCGCCACAAGCGTGCCCGCCATTTCCGGTATCGTGCCGGCGAGCATCTCTCCCGCGCCCTTCGGCGGAGGGGTAAAGCTGCGGAACACCTGGGTCGGGCTGGCTTTGAGCCCCACTTCGTCGGGCGTTACATGCAGAGAGCCTTCGTCCCAGACAGTGATCTCCTTTTTGTACGCCTCCTCGATCCGCCCGACCGACATGTAGCGGGGCTTGTTCAGCTCTTTGATCGCCGTCAGCAGGCAGGGCTTCTGCACCTCTATGACCTCAAAACCATCTTCGAGGGCGCGCTCCACGGTGAGCGTCTTTTCCTCGACCTTGCGGACCTTCTGCACGTATGAGACCGACGGGACGCCGAGGCGGCGCGCCGTCTGCGGCCCTACCTGCGCGGTATCACCGTCGATCGCCTGGCGGCCGGCGAAGATAATGTCAAAATCTCCGAGCTGCCGCACGCCGGCGGCAAGAGTGGTGGAGGTGGCGCAGGTATCCGCGCCGCCAAAAGCGCGCGAGGAGAGCAGATAGGCGTCGTCCGCGCCCATCGCCAGGCATTCTCTGAGCATATATTTGGCCTGTGGAGGCCCCATCGACATAACGGAAACGGTAGTACCGGGGTTTTTATCTTTCAGTTCGAGCGCCGCTTCAAGGGCGTTGGCGTCGTCGGGATTCAGTATCGAGCGCACTCCTTCGCGGATAAGCGTTCCCTTTACGGGGTCGATCTTGACCTCGTTCGTATCCGGTACCTGCTTTGCCAAAACGATTATTTTCATTATGATCACCTCCCGATAATGCTGCCCGCGATCACCATCTGCTGTACCTGGGAAGTTCCCTCGAAGATGGTGTAAACGCGGCAGTCGCGGTAAAAACGCTCGACCTTGTAGTCCTTGATAAACCCGTATCCGCCGTGGATCTGCACAGCCTTGGCCGCGATCTCGTTGCACGCCTCTGAGGCGTAATACTTCGCCATCGAAGCCGCCACGCCCGCGTCGGGGCTGTTCGTGTCCTTGAGCTGCGCGGCTCTGTATACGAGCTCCTTCGCGGCCTGCAGCTTCGTCGCCATATCCGCGATCATGAAGCTGACGCCCTGAAAATCGGCGATACGGCGGCCAAACTGCTTGCGTTCTTTAGCGTATTTCACGGCCTCGTCGAAAGCGCCCTGCGCGACGCCGATGCTCGTGGCGCCCACGCCGATGCGTCCGACGTCGAGCGTTTTCATGGCGTTCTGGAACCCCATGTTTTCCTCGCCCAACAGGTCGTCCTTGTGTACGCGCACGTCCTCAAGAATGATATCGGAGGTCGGGCAGCCGATGATGCCCATTTTACGTTCGGCCTTGCCGCAGGAGACGCCGGGCAGCTTCATATCTACGATGAAGGCGGAAATGCCCTTCGACCCCTTCTGCCTGCGGTCAGTCTTCGCGTAGACGATGGCCCAGTCCGCCACCGGCGCGCCCGTTATAAATGATTTGCGGCCGTTGAGCACATAATAATCGCCGTCTTTCGCGGCGTAAGTGACCGTGCCTCCGGCGTCGGAACCGGCGCCGGGCTCGGTAAGCGCAAAGGATATAGTCTTTTCCCCAAGGGCAAGCGGCGTCAGGTATTTTTTCAACTGCTCTTCGGTCCCTGCCAGCAGCAGCGGGCCGCTGCCGAGGGCGTTGGGCGTTCCCGCCCATATGGCGCTCACGGCGCTCACGCGGGCGATCTCCTCAAGGACGATGACGTAGGATATATTGTCGGAGCCCTGTCCGCCATATTCCCTGGGTGTCTTGATCCCAAAAAATCCGGCCTTCCCCATTTTGTCGAGTATTTCCTTGGGATACTGTCCTGTTTCTTCTATTTCGTCAAGGATCGTACCGGTCAGCTCGGTTTCCGCGAAATCGCGGGCCAGCTTTCTGATAAGATCATGTTTTTCAGTAAAAATCATTCTTCTTCCCACTTCTCTCTTAGCTTGTTGAGGTCATGCTGCGGTCTGTCGATGAGAGAGGCAAATCCTTCCTGGGTTATGTGGAATTGGAAGTCGTTGATCAGGCGGCGCTTCCAGTCGCGCGTCAACAGATGATGCGTCATACAGCGGGTCGCGCGCGTCTGCTTCATGATCTTTTCCGCCAGCTCCAATGCGCGCGCCATCAGTTTATCCTTTGCGACGACTTCATTGATCATTCCCCACTCCAAAGCGGTTTTAGCGTCGATATTCTCGCCGGTGTACACCATATGGGCGGCGCGTTTTGCGCCGATCAGCTCCTGAAGAGTCACTAGCTGCCCGTCGCCCGGCACGAACCCCAATGAAAAGTGTCCGTCCTGAAAGACGACGTCGTCCGTACACAGAGTCATATCGCACAACAGCGCTATTTCCGTATGAAAACCGGGGCCGTTCACCGCGGCGATGGTGGGGATGTCCACGTCAAAAATCAGGTTTTCAAGCAATTTTGTCGCGTCAACGTAATAGGTATTGTAATCCATCACGAAATCCGCGTCGTGGTCCATCACTCCGATCCAGTAAGGATCTGTGGAGGTTAGGATCATCACATGATTCTCGGGGTCGTTCCCGATATCGTGGAAAGCCTGCGGCAGCGCGCAGTGCATCATCTCGTTCCACAGGACCGGCCCGTCGTCATGATGCATACGCAGCACGATGATGCCGTTTTTGCGCTCCATAGTTATATAGTCTTTGTATTTTTCTTTATATTCCTCAAATTTTGGTCTGGCGACAGGCTTTTGAGCGGCCATATCATGTTGCCTCCTTAAAATCTTCATTATGTCTATGCTTTATCGCAAGAGTATGGCTGTACTGCTTGTGATGTTGAAAAATCAAAAAAGGGGGGATGAGCTCCCCCCTCCGCATTTACGGTTTTAGCGCAGATACTTGCCGGGCGCCATCGGCTTGGGGTAGTTGGCGCTGTCGTACATTTCGAAGCCCATCTCAGGGTTGATGATGCAGCGCAGCTGTACCCCGGCGTGAATGCCGTACTTGAGCATGCAGCCGATATTGCAGCGCTTGCACCTGTTGATCTCGTCCACTTTTCCGTCCCTTATTTTGTTCGTCCAGTCGGGATCGGCAAGGGACTGACGTCCGTGCGAGAAGATGATGTTCTTTGTTTCGTTTGCGAGCTGAGCGGCGAGCACAGGGTCGTGGACCGAAGGAATCAGGACCGGCACGTCAAGTTCCTTGTCAAAATAGTGTGCCTGCTCGATTTTAAGAGGCATCTTGTCTTCATCGGGAATGAAGATGTCCCATCTCTCATAGCCGGCGCTGTCGGAGAGGTCAACAAAGGAGCTTCCGAGCTCGATCAGCATCTTGTGGAATTTGACCATATCTTCGTATGTAAAGCCTCCCGGCGTATGCTCTGCGGCGCTGGTCCTGCAGCCTGCCACGAACTTGCCCTCGACGCCCTCGTCCCTGATGGCGCGCATTATCTGCTTGAAGGATTCTCTGGCGAAGCGCGTCCTGTTCTCCCAGCTTCCGCCGAACTCGTCCGTACGGAAATTCTGATTGGGCGATAAGAAATTGTGTCCCGAGTAGCCGTGGCACGTATGGTACTCTACGCCGTCGAAGCCGGCCATGATGGCCATTCTTGTGGACATGTAGTAATCTCCTATCGCCTTATATATCTCAGCTCTGGTCAGCTCCCGCGGCATGTCGCCTTTCAGGTGCATCTCAATGTTGGGGTCCTTGTCGAAGTTCTTCGGCAGGTGGTCCTTCGTCACTTCAAAGGGGATGGGAGAAGCCGCCGCCGGGCGTGTCTTTCCGGTGGGGTCCCAATGCTGGCGCCCAGCGCCCAGACCGGCGAGCTGCGCGATGATGCGGCCTCCGAAAGAGTGCACGCCCTCGACTACGAGCCTCCATGCTTTGGCGTGCTCGGGCGTGTAAAGCCTCGTCTGAAGATAAGGGTTGAGCTCGTCCTGGAACTTGCCCGTCGATACCGGCTCGGCGATGATAAGGCCGTAACCGCCCCTGGCTCTGCGGGTATAGAAGCAGAGCGAATCCATGTTCGGGTAGCCGTCCTGCTGACGCATGTTGTTCATCGGGGCGACGGCCGTTCTGCTGGGAAGCGTGAAGGGGCCGAATTTAAAAGGCGATACCAATGCTGAGAAATCTACGTTTTTGTTTGAATTTTTGGTGTCCATATTATGTCCTCCTGTTTTTTATTTCTCTTCTTTTCTTGTCTTGTCTTACCGTGACTGACATCTGCTCATCTGACTGCTGGCAGATCCGGCCGACAAAATAGACGTGCGTGGTCGGCAAACGAATGGAAGCGCATCCTCTTTACTCCTCCGCTTGATTTGCTGGGCTCGGGCGGTCACCTCCTCGTGCTCCGCCTTACCTGACGGAACTTCCTTACTGCTTGCCCGGGTAAATATCGTCCAGCGTACGGGGAGCCGGATACTTTACTTCGCCGTGCTCTCTTGAGGGAAGGATGATGGTCGCCTTGCCGGCGGTATTTTTCTCGCCGCGCTGGTTTTCACCCCAGTGGTCGATATCCACGCAGTATTTGCCGTCGTCCTCGTACTTCCTTACCACCGTGCCGCGGTACCATGTCGTATCGCCGTAGACGTTGAAGCGGCGGAACTGGATCGAATACTTCCAGAGGAAGCCGGCGTCTCCCATCCAGTTTGTCATGAGGATGGAAGCTATGCATTCTCTGCCGCCTCCGTTATCGTAGGCGCCGGGAGCCCCGACAGCCCGCGCGAGGTCATGATCCAGGTGAGGCAGGTCTGCGTTCACGTAAGCGTTTATCCGCGCGTCGTAGACCGCGATGCCGTTGCCGTCTTTTTTCGCCCAGGCTTTGTATGAACGGTCGCACGTACCGAGAGGGAAGCCTCCCCATATGGCCGAGAAATGGCCGACGCTGTCCATAACGGTATGGGGGCCGACGACGAGCGGGCCTACGGAGTCGCCTTCCTTTACATCTTCCCAGTACCGCGGAAGGCTCCCGCGCATTTCTTCTTTTGACTGTTCTTCCTGTATGTTGTGCAGCTCTTCGTCGGTATACTTATAGGGCTCGACCAGTTTGTCGTATTTGCCTATTTTCTTGACCTCTTCGTCGCTGGAGGACTGATGGAAGAAGAACTTTATCAGGCCTACCGTCTCTCCGTGCTGGTTGGTGTACTGGCTGGCGGAGGTCATGACCATCATCTGGCCGGCAAACTTGCTCGGCACCAGCTTGACGTCGATGAGGCGCAGCGCGTTGTAATCGACTTCATCGCCCTCGAGTACCGGCTTGTAAAATTCCCATTCGCTGCCGCTGTGGAAGGGGCGCGCATACTCGTCTATTTCTGTCGTTTCGGGGGCCGCGCCCGCAAAGTATACGCTCTGGAGGAACAACGGCGGCGCGACAAGGCGTCCGTATTTCGTAGCTTTCGCATATTCTGAGTCTATGTAGCGCGGATTCAGTTCGCCTACTCCGAGCGCCCATCTGCGGATGTTGTCGCTGGAGGCGTTATGGTTTGAAAGATACAGGCCGCGCGGCAGCCCTGCCTCGACGACGGCCCGGTTTACCCTGTTGACTCCAACCTTCTTCTTAAAGGCTTCAAGCCTTTCTTCCATGGTGAGTTTTTTGACTTCGTTATTTCCCATTTTCCTGCTCCTTTACTTTTTTATTTGTCTTTATAATCGGGCTTGCGCTTCTCCAAAAAGGCATGGAGGCCTTCCTGGGCGTCAGCGCTGGCAAACGCGGTAATAAAGCTCTGGTTTTCAAAATTCAACGCCGAATTGATGTCCATATTGGCTCCGGTCTGGATCGATTCTTTGGCCATCTTCAGCGCTACGGCCGGCTTTTTTGCCATTTTGGCGGCAAAAGTACGGGCTTCTTCGACCAGCGCGTCCACGGGTACCACTTTATCCGCGAGGCCCAGCTTTTCCGCCGTCGCCGCGTCGACCGCCGCCCCCGTGTAGATCAGCTCCTTCGCCTTGCTGGCTCCGATAAGCTTGGGCAGCCGCACGGTCGCTCCGCCGCCGGGGATGATCCCCAGTCCCGTTTCTGGGAAGGCGACTTTGAGATTTTCCGCCGCGATGCGGAAGTCGCAGCAAAGGGCCAGTTCGCAGCCGCCGCCGAAAGTGATGCCTGCCATGGCCGCGATGACGGGCTTGCCGATATTTTCGATCTTCTCAAAGGCCTTTCTGGAAACCATATTGAAGCCGTATATTTCCACCGGGCTCAAGTTGGCCATCTCCGAGACGTCGGCTCCGGCGGCAAAGGCTTTGGAGCCGGCTCCGGTAATTATTACGACCTTCACCGTCGGATCCATATCGACATCGTCGGCGGCGTCGTACAGCTCTTTGAACAAACGGCTGTTCAGAGGGTTCATCGGAGGGCGGTTCAGGGTAATGGTCGCCACGCCGTTTTCTTTGTTAAGCAGAATAGTCTCGTAGGTCATGCCGTTTTCTCCTTCGCGTACCAGCCGGCCCCTGTCTTATCGCCCAGCCTTCCGGCCCGGATCATGCTCTTTATGGCATGTGGCGCTTTCCAGAGCTCTCTTCCCGTTTCGGAGTACAGGTAGTCCATAGTCAGCAGCGCGATGTCTATCCCGGTGCGGTCCATGAGCTCGAAAGGCCCCATGGGGTAATTCAGCCCCAGTTTGACGGCGGTGTCTATATCCTGCGGCGTCGCGACTCCTTCGTCGACCAGGCGGATAGCCTCGATAAACTGGGGGATCATGCAGCGGTTGACGATGAAGCCAGGGGTGTCTTTCTTTACTTCGACCGGGGTCTTGCCCAGCGCCGTCGCCAGTCCGGCGGCGGTCGCGTAAGTATCGTCGCTGGTCAGCGCGCCGCGGATGATCTCGCACAAGCGCATTACCGGGGCCGGATTGAAAAAGTGCGTGCCGATGAACTTCTCCGGGTGGCCGGTGGCGGCTCCCAGCCCCGTGATGGACATGGAAGAAGTGTTGGACGCCATGACGACCTCGGGCCTTAAAATCTTTTCCGCTTTCGCCAGGGCGGCTGTTTTAACGGCGAAATCTTCTACGACCGCTTCGATGAAAAAGTCGGCCGCGGCGAAGTCCTCTAACTTTGCCGTCTTTGTGATGCGAGCAAGAGCGGCGTCCTTTTCTTCGGCCGTGATTTTTCCCTTTTCCACGCTTCTGGCCATTAATTTTTCCATTCTGGCGACCGCTCCGTCGACATACTTGATATCGACGTCGCCAAGAATCACTTCAAATCCTCTTTGAGCCGCCAGTTGGGCGATGCCTCCGCCCATGGCCCCGGCTCCCAATATCCCGATCTTCTTAATAACCATTTTTTTACCCTCCTGTATCTGCAAAATCAGTCGATGATGCCCTTCTCTTTAAGGGCGGCCATTTCAGGATCGCCAAGTCCGGCCAGGGTTTTGAGGATGACTTCGGTATCCTGCCCGATCTTCGGGCCGCCGCGCCATATTTTCTGCGGAGTCCCTCCCATTTTGGGGGCGAAGCCGAAGGCCTTTACCTTTTTCCCCAGGGTCTCGTCGACATACTCGATGAAATCGTTGCGCACCTGGTAATGCGCGCTTTCCGCCACTTCCTTGATGTTCTTGGGGATGGCGCAGGCCACGTTGAATTTGCTTAGATGCTCGAAACCTTCCTGAGCGGTGCGCGATTTTACCCAATCCTGGATATACTTTTTAAACTCCAGCCCTTCCGGCGAATTGATGGCTTCCTTTGAAGAGGCGCACGTATGGTACGGGAAACGTTCGGCGCTGGTGCCTATGGCTTTGACAAACTTGTTGTAGGACGCCTCTCCCGAACTGCCGATATAGAGGTAGTTATCTTTTGCCTTATAGAGGTCGCCGGGCTGGAATATGCCTGTGGCGTTGCCCGATCTTTCCTTGATCATGCCAAGCAGGAAGTAGTTGACGAAGCAGTCGTTGAGCCCCTTGCTCATGGATTCTATCTGAGACGCGTCGATGACTTGCCCCCGCCCGGTCTTTTGGGCGCTGTTGTAGGCCATCACTATCCCGATAGTTGCGTAGTAGGCCGTAATATAGTCGTTTATGAACGAAGCTCCGCATACCGGCGGACCGTCGGGAAAGCCGTTGAGATTCATCCAGCCGCCCTCCATCTGCGCGATGGGGTCATAGCAGCGCCGGGTGCTCCAGCCGTCGCCTTCACCGAACTCCTTGCGGCCGAATCCGCTGATATGGCAGATGACCAACTGCGGGTTCACGCTGAGCAGCTCCTCGTCCCTGATCCCCAGTTTCTCGGTCCAGAGGATATTTTCCACATAGACGTCGACCTGCCTGATCAAAGCGAAAAATACTTCTTTCGCTTCGGGTATCCTCAAGTCCCAGTTAAAGGTCAGGCTCAGTTTGTTGCGTCCCTCCTGTATCCAGGCGGTGCTTACTTTTTTGTCCATCGGCACTTCCGGGCCGGCTATCACGATATCGTCGCCGTCCAAAGTCACCACCGGCGATTGCAGGCGGTAATTGTCTCCGCCGGGACGCTCAGCGTGGATGACCTCCGCGCCGTTTTCTGCCAGCAGTGTGGCGGTAAACGGCCCCGCGACGATGGTCCCCGTCAGCAGGACCCGCATCCCCGACAGAGCGCCGAACTTGGGGATGAAGGCGGGAGCCGGTATTCTTTCTGTCTTTTTCAAATCAGCCATGTTATCTTCCTTCCGTTTGAAAAACTAATACACTTTGACGATCAAGGAGGCTCCGAGATCGCCGGCCGCGCATCCGGTAAAGGCGCCATAGCCTCCGCCCTGTACGGCCAGGGCTTCGATAAGCTCGATGATGGCCCTGCCGGCGGTAGGCGCCTGGGGATGCCCGAAGATCATGGGAGAGCCATAGTTGTTTATATGCTTTTGGTCTATTCCCATCTCTTTTCCCAGGTAGATGTCGTTTACGATAAAGGGATTGTGCGTTTTTACCTGTTTCAGTTCGCCTGCGCCGATGCCGGCGTCTTTTAACGTCAGCGTCAGCGCGGGGACCAGCGCGGAAGCCATGCGTCCGGGGGCGACCCTGACCACGCCGTAGGATATGATCTGAACCGTTACGGTGCCGTCCGCGCTCAGCTTACCGGCGTTTTCTTTCGTCGTTACGATAACGCCGCAGTTGCCGTCGGCGGGGTGGCATTGGCTGCCGCTTGTCAGCACTCCGCCTTCAATGACCGTTTTATAGGCGGCCAGGCCCTCTTTTGTCCTGGCGGCGACTCCCTCGTCGGCGTCGATCCGCTTTATCTGCTTTCTTTCTTTTATTTCCACAGGATACATGTAGCGTTTCTGGAACGCCCTTCCGTTTGCCGTCGCATCCAAATATTGCTCATATCTGAGAAGCGCGATATCGTCGCATTCCTCTCTGGTTATGCCGGCTTGCTTCGCCACCGCTTCCGCCGTCTCGAACATCGCCAAGCCCGCGCCCGGCGACGGGTCGCGCTTGAAATTGTCGGTAACGATATTTTCCGTGACCACCGAGCCGTTATTCGGGCTGGGCACCACCAGCAGAGGCGTACTGGAGCAGCGGTCTCCCGCCAGAGCGTATACTGTTTCATAGGCTCCGTTTTCAACATCGGCCGCCGCCGACCCCATGGTCGTGCAGGAGGTCGCGCATACCTGGCTCACCTGTATCCCAGGGATGTTTTTCTTGCGGTCGAGGATGACCGCGCTTGAATAGACGTGAGAGTAAAACGACAACGGCTGAGCCGTAGTTATCCCATAGTAGATAAAATCCAGCACGGTCGGATCGATCTGCTTTTCCACAAACCACCTTCTTGCCGTGTCCGCAGCCAGCACCACTGAATTTTCAGCCTTCAATGATCCGTTCCAGCGAGCGAACGGCGTTGAATAGTATCCGCCGTATGGGATGAAAGATTTATTGAATTTCACGAACGTATACCCCCTTCTCAAACGATTTAAGTTAATTATTTTCTTCACGAGCATTATCCTCAAATCTGCGGCATTAGTGAAATTCTTTTATTGACGTTGATATAACGGGAGCGTATAGCCAGCGCCGCGAGGGGGATAAAACCGCATTTGAAGCCGCCGCTTGTAACAGTCGTCGTTCTTCGTTATAATTAGCGGTGTTCTCCGTTATAATGAATAAAATGAAGGAGATAACGGCATATCATGATAAAGCTGAACTATATCGAGGAATATGTGACCTTAGCCGAGAATCTGAACTTCACAAAGACAGCTAATCATCTGTATATTACACAGCCCGCTCTCAGCAGGCATATTTCCATAATTGAAGAGATGGTGGACGCAAAGCTTTTCATCCGCAATACGAAGGGCGTGAGCATAACTCCCGCGGGGCAGATTGTCTATGAATCTTTCAAGGAGATATTGAAAGCGTTCAACAGCGCCAACGAACAGATCAAGCGGTTGACCTCATGCAATGACGGGATAGATATAAGCGGAACGCTCAAGATAAACAGCCCCTATTATTGGGCCGAAAAATATATCGACCCGATCAAGGCGCATTTTGCGAAGACCTTTCCCAACGTGGAGGTGAGGGCGAAGTCGTTTCAGCCGATAGATTGTTTTATAGGAATGTGCAACGGAGAAGCGGATATCGCCATCATCAGCATGACGATCAGTATCGATGAGATCAACGACCAAATATGCAGATACGAGTTCGCCCGGGAAAGGCTGGCCGTCGCTATGAGTTTGGAACATCGCCTGGCTGGGCGTTCGTCGGTCAGGCTCGACGAATTTAAGGACGACCTTTTTGTCTCCGTAGAGGACGAGAACGATTCGATCACGAACTTTACGGAACTTGTTCTTTCTTTAATGCGAAAACGCGGCGTCGAGGCTAAAAAAGTACGATTCCCCCACCAGATGAACACCCTTGAAACGGCGATCCTGCAATCCGGCGGCGTCAGCGTGGTGCCCCTCTGTTTCGGCGAGAAGACTATCAACCTGCACGACAGCACGATCATACCGCTCGAAGACCCAGACTGCGTCATTTCCATGAATTGCTATTACAGGGCAAATAACGAAAACCACGCTCTCCCGCTGTTTTTACGATCGATCCGCGAAGTATTCCCCAAAAATTCCGCAAAAGAAGATTAGCGCCGGCTTTACCGGCATCATATACATGGGCCTCTTTGAACGATACGTTAATTGATTTTGTTATAACAAAATCGCATAACTCAAAAGAGGCGTCTTGCTTGTCCGGCGTCCGCTGTTTTTACAGCCCTTCGAGGCAGGCTTTTTCTATCGGCAGCGAGAGGCGTTCCGTCACACGGAGCGCCCTTTCCTTATAGAACTCGATATCTTCATTGACTAAAGCGGCCAGCGTTTCCGTGCCTTCGCCGTTTTGCGCGAGGATGGCTTTGATCTGCGCCGAGACGCGGTCCGCGACGCAGCGTTCGTAATCGCTGTCGAGAAGCTCCGCGGCGGCGCGCGCCTCCGCAAGGCAGTCGGCGGCCTCTTCGTAAGAGCCGGCTTTGCAGGCGGCGAGCGCGGAATAGGCGCAGGCGACGCCGCGATACCAGCGCAGATGGAATTTGTCGAAGAACGCGCGGGCCCTTTTCAGGACGCGGCGCAGCTTTGCCTCGTCGCATTCGTGACCGGAGAGCACGCTGTCGGCGAGAGACTGCGCGTATAATGTGTAAATAAGCGCCGCGCCTCCGCGCGCCTCGGCCTCGCGGCAGAGGCCGACCGCGCGTTCATGCCAGCGCTCGGCCTCCGTGAAATCGAACTGGTTCCGCTTCGCCTCGCCGAGCCAGGCGTAACAGGCGCAGAGGGAGTAGCGGTACGCCGCCGTATCGCCGAAGGAGGAAAAGAGCGCCGCCGCCTCTTCCAGCAGCCGGACGGCCTCGCCGTAGTTTCCCGCAAAGGCGCGCGACATCCCGCTTATGCGCAGCCACGCCGCCTTCCAGTTGCGGTCTCCGTCTATTTCCGCGAGCCGCGCCGATTCGTCGGCGGTGCGCAGCAGAAGCGCGATCTCCATCCTGTCCATGCAGATGGAGCTGAGATGATAGTTGGCCTTTAAAATGTATCCGCGCTGCGCCGCCGTCGCGCAGGAACCGTTGATCTCGCGGATTTTCGCGATGCACTCCCGCGCGCGCGCGTAGCCCAGGTTATGGGTGTAATGCCTGGCCTGGAGGACGTAGAATTCCGAAAGCAGCGCCTGCCCCTCTTCGTCGCGGAAGGGGGCGGGGTCCTCCGTTATCTTTCGCTCCACGCTCTGGAAATAGCTTTCGATGTTGTTCATGTCCAGCACGGATACGCCGTTCTCGCCGCTCAGTATGAGCGGTTGGGCGGCGTCTCCGCCGGTGGGGAAGTATTCCTGCGTTATGTTGAGGTAGCCGATGATATTCTTTATGACGTATTCGAGATATTTTTTCAGCAGGCGGCTCTTCTCGAAGTGATAGATGAGTTTCGGGAAGACGAAAGCGCCGTGAGGCTGCGCGGCCAGGGTGCTCTCAAAGTAGAGGGCGATCTTTTCATGCAGCAGCCTTCTTCTGACGAGGGGGATGTTTTCGTATGTGTATTCCCTGATCTTCTGGTGGCTGAAACGGAAGATGACGCCGCCGGAGGCCGCCTCTTCGCGGATTAGTTTTCGCTCTATCAGTTGTTCGAGATCATCCACGAGCCCGGCCGGCTCTTTGCCGGAGATGCGCGCCAGCGTTTCGAAGGCCGCGCCGTCCGGCATCATCGAGATCAGGTCGAGCGCCTTGCGCGGTTCTCCTTCGACGCCGAGGATGCGCTGGCGGATGACGTCGCCCAGTTTCGGCGTGAAGCCGGCAAGCGAGCCGCTGAAGGATATGTTGTTCAGCGTCTCCGTTATGAAGAGCGGGTTGCCCTCCGTCTCGCGAAAGAGCGAACTGCCGAATGCGGCGTCGAAGCCGCGGCGCGGCAGGAACTTCTTCGCGAAGTCGGCGGTCTGTTCCGGCGTGAAGCGCTCCAGATCGTATTCCTCCAGTAAACCCGCCAATTTCAGGCCGCTCGTCAGCCGCTCCGTCGCTGCGGGGGCGTCGTTCCGGCAGCCCATGACGAAGAGGATGGCTCGGTTTTTGTCCATCGTGACGATGTTGCGGATCAGCGCGAGGCTCGCGGGGTCGGCCCACTGGATGTCGTCTATCTTGAGGATCAGGCGGCTGCCGGCGCAGTACTTGACAAGCGCCCGGACGAGAAAATATTCTCCCCAGGCGGAGAAAAGTTCGTCTGCGGGCGCGACGACGGAATCCGCGCTCGGGAAGAGCGAAGTCACCGCTTTTCTCAGCGTGCGTGCCTCCTCGGAGACGTCGTTCGATAGGGATGACAGGAGCTGTTCAAAAATGTCGTACCACGGTTTGAGCAGAAAGCTCTCTTCCGCCTGATAACAGCGTGCCGATATCAGCGCGGCGTCGCCCGCCGCCGTGCGGCGCAGCGCCTCTTCCATTAGCGCGGACTTTCCGATCCCCATTTCGCCCTTTACCACGATGCTCGCGGCGGGCGCGTTTCCCATGAAAAGGCGCAGCGTGCGAGAGATATTTGCCAGCTCCGCCTCGCGTCCGTAGAAAAACCCCGCTCCCGCGGCGGCGCGTCTCGTCTCAATGCCGAGGTCGGGCCGCGCCGCGCGGGGCGGGCGGCTTTTTATTTCGCGAGCGAGCCGCGTCGTTTCGGCCTCAGGTTCCTGCGCGAGGTCGTCCCGCAAAAGTTTTCTCAGCTCTTCATATATTTTCTGCGCCTGCGCCTCTTTGCCCTCGCTTTTCAGCATCATCATCCGGCGGCGGCAGGCGTATTCGTCATACTTATCGGCGCCGGCGAGCGAGTCGCAGAGCGAACGGCAGAGGGTGAAGTCGCGCGCGTCGTAGGCCGCCGCTATCCTTTCCCTGAGCCGCCGGCAGTAGCTCTCTTTGACCTGCCGCGCCGTAGCCTCGGTCCACTCGCTGAATTCTTCGTTGTCCTTCAGATAAAAACCGCCGAGGAAGTCTTCCCAGTCAGGGGCTTCGCCCTCCATATAGCTTTGAAGGTCGCTTTCTATCTGGCGTCGGGGATTCAGCGCCATCGTCTGTCGTGCCGGTTCGTCGATGAAGTCGCCGCCGAACGCTTTCCTGATCACATAGACGGTGTTGCGCAGATTGGATTTTGCCTTTTCGTCGGTGCATTTGCTTCCCCACAGGAGGTCGCAGAGCTTTGTCTTAGCGGCGGAGCCGGTAACGGCAAGGTAATAGATCAGCGCGTCGGCCTGACGGAAGGGCAGTCTGACGGGGGTGCCGTCGATCGCTATTTCAGGTGCGCCCATCAACTTTATCCTGACCACTTTTGTCCCCATCGAAATTTCCTTTCGCAGATCCCTTGTAAAACCAGCCTGATTTTATGTCCTATATTTTATCCTGAACCGGCCTTTGCCGCAAACGCGCCTATTTGATACGCGTCAGTTTCGCGTCAAAATCAGGGTGAAAATTCTGGTTTTAGACGCTTTTTTTATAAAAATTCTATAAATTTTCGACGGAGGTTTTGTAGAATCAAAGGCAGAAATCAACCGGAAGGCTTTCTTCGCGATAAATGCCGGAGAGAAAATGGCGGAGAGGTCAGATTGCCGGATTTTTATTATCTTGGAGGTGCGAAGAGTTGGAAAATTTGCAGTGGATCGACGATATCCTGGCGGCTCGCCGCGGCGGCTCACGTGAACCGGTCGTCAACACGGAATGCTGCACAAAGAAGGAGACGCTTCCCGACGGCTGCGTCGCCGTCATCCTTGAACTTTTGGCCGAGGGTGCGGCGGAAAAGGGCTGCCTCAAGCTTCAGAAGGCGGCGGAAGAACGCCTGAAGGGGCAGGTCCTGCCCGAACTGCCCTATGAGGACGCGGATGAAGGGACGCTGGCGGAGATGCTCGCCGAGGCTCTGGAAACCGGTGGAGAACTGCCCGTGGAAGAGAGGGACTTCGTCGCTAAAAGCAACTGTGTGACGACGGGTATGGCGATGTATATCTGCGCCGTCGCTGGACGCGCGATAAAGACCGCGGACGTCGCGGTATCGATGAACCTCGAAGCCATCCGCGGAGAGCTCGGCGCTTTCGACAAGCGACTCCAGGAGCTGGGCCGCCCCTATCCGGGACAGATCGAATCGGCGGAAAATGTGCGCCGCGTCACGGCGGGCTCGAAACTTACCACCGACGAGGGCCGCTACGCCTTCGGCTACGATAAGAAGCCGAGGGTGCAGGACGCCATCTGCGTGCGCGCGACGCCGCAGACGCACGGCGGGGTGCGCGACATCTTCCACTGGTGCGCCGCGCAGGTCGCCTCCGACTGGAACAGCCACGCGCATACTCTTTACAGGACGGAATACGCGATGGACGCGCTGGCGACGGCGCTGGCCGACCTTGCCCATACCAGCGAGCGCCGCAGCTTCCGCCTCTGCGATACGCGCCTTTCATACGGGCTGCCGATGAACCTCGTTCCCGACGAACTTGGCATCAATTACGGCTTCCCCATCATACAGTCGACGCAGGCCGCGGAGACGGCGGAACTGAAGCTTCTGGCGCTGCCGGCGGCGGCGATAAAGAGGAAAAACGTTTCTCTCGCCTATTACTCGGTGAGCAAACTGTTTGAACTCATCAGGAAGCTGAACCGCGTAATGGCCGTGGAGATCCTGATGTCGGCGCAGGCGCTCGACATCGTACACGCGAAGATACCCGGCTACCCCTGCGGCGCCGGCACGGCCGCGGCGCATAAATGCCTGCGCGGCGAGATCTCCATGATGGACGAGAACCGCTTCGTCGCGCCGGATATGATCGCGGCGGAACGTCTGACGGCTGACGGCGTGATCCTCAAAGCGGTGGAAGCCGCCGTCGGGACACTGAAGTAGGGGAGGCATCATTATGGGAACATACATATTGGACGGCTACAGCCTGACAGTTGCCGACGTCGCCAAAATGCTGAGCGACGAGCATCCTCAGGTAAAAATTTCAGACGAAGCCCGCGCGCGCTGCGAGAAGAGCCGCGGACAGATAGACGAATGGCTTAAAGAGGGAGCGCCGACCATATACGGCATCAACACAGGCCTGGGCGCATTGAAGGACGTGCCGGTGCCGCCAGACAAGCATATCGAGTGGAACAAGACGCTGCCTTACGTCCACGGCGCTGGATTCGGCGACTTTCTTCCCGCCGAGGTGACGCGCGCCGAACTCCTGCTGCGCGCCAACATCCTCTGCCGCGCCTTTTCGGCCGTGCGCGTGTCGCTGATCGAAAGACTGCTCGATATGTTCAACAACGGCATATCGCCCGCGGTCCACGGCGACGGCTCCACGGGACTCAGCGACCTCGCGCCGATCGCGCAGAACATCATGACCGTCGCTGGGCTTCCCGGCGCGAGAGCGATCGTTGACGGCAAAGTCGTGCCCGCCGCCGAAGCCTATCGCGCGAAGGGCATGGCGGAGACCTTCACGCTTGAATGCAAAGAGGTCCTCGCCCAGATGAACGGCTCGACGATGAGCCAGAGCATCGCCGTCGTCTCCTTCATCAGATTCCAGAGACTCTTTGAAAATTACCGCAAAGCCGCCGCCGGCAAGGTGGACCGCGACAAGCTCGCGGCCTGCGAAGAGACTGTGGAATTCATCCGCGGGATACTTGACTTTGAAAACAACATCACCTGCGACAATCCCAACCTCTTCGAGCTTGAAGACGGCACCTTTGAGGCGGTCATGGGCTGCAACTGCAGCAACACGCAGGTCGGATACGTGATGGACCTGCTCAGCGTGATCCTCGCGGAGATGGGCTGGGACGTTGCGGAGCTCTTCGGCGAAACGCCGCGCGTCTCGGCGCTGCTCGATAAACTGCGCGGCATGACGATGCAGGTCAGCGCCGACTCCATCCCGACCAAGGGCGGCCAGGAAGACCACGTGGAATTCAGCTATTCCGCGGCGAGAAAAGCCGACGCCGGCATAGAGCTTTTCGCCGAGCTGATGGCGGTCTATAAACTGACTGATTGACGGTATATACCAGAACCTGAATAAAAAGTCGTCTAAGCTGGAGGACGCGCCGCCTAAGGCGGCGTACCCCAACGCCTGGTAGCCTGCGGCAGAACGCCGTGAACTGCCGGGCGTATTTTTTGTCCTTTTCAGTTAAACAGCCAGTATGTCTTTCCTTTAGAAATCGCCATCCCCAGCTTTTTCTGCAGCGCCAGCGAGGGGCGGTTGCCGGTCACGACCTGGCAGAAGGGGATACTTCCCCGTGCCAGCGTGCGCCCTATGAGAAACGATTCCAGCGCGTATCCGTATCCGCGCCCTCTGTGTTCTGGAAGGACCTCCAACAGCCCCATACTGCCCTCGAGGTGTTCGCCGATGAAGCCCGCCAAGAGGCTGTCCTTAAAGAGGCCCCACATCTGTCCGCGGGAGATCAGTTCCCTGATATACGCCGGATCGTCCATCGCCTCGTAGCTGTGAAAGACAGTTTCCGCCTGCTCCTCTGTCAGTGGCCGGATATCGGCCTCCAAAGCGCGAGGCGGCTCTTTCTCCAGATAGGCGGCCTGGCAGACGGTGAGAGAATGTGGAAAACTCCGTCCCTGCGTGATATATGCCGCCGCATCCCTTTGGTGCGCCGCGTACTGCGGATAACTGCCGAGAGAGGGCAGTTCCTCGCATATACTGATCTCGTCTACGGAGATCATGCAGCTTCGGCTCTCCCGTTCGATGAGGATTACGCCGCCGCGCTCCGCGTAGAGGATATCTGCGCTGCCCCTGTCGATCGCCTCCAGCATGTCGATATGGGAAAGGGCGTCCCGCGAAAGATATTCTTTTGCCTTAACCGCCGTCGTCTGTGGCATTTTTTCGCACCTCAAAATAAGGATTAAATACGCGGTAATAGTACCATTACAAATGTAAATAGGCTATTCCGGCGGCGGGCCGCGTGCCTTATAATCTAATCATCAAAATAACGTATATGAGGTGCTGACAATGCCAAAGACAGACATAGCGACATTTAACGTGAACTCAGTAAAGAGCCGCCTGCCGATACTCGATACATGGCTCTCCTCGGAGAACGCCCCCGACATCCTCTGTTTGCAGGAGACGAAGTGCCGCGACGAGGATTTCCCCGCCGCTTTCTTTGAGGATAAGGGATATCACTGCGTATTCAAGGGAATGAAGAGCTACAACGGCGTTGCCGTGGTCTCGCGCGCCGAGCCGGACGAATTTGAGTTCGGCCTCTGCGACGAGGGCGAGGAGGGGCGCGAAGAGTCGGAGAACGCGCGCGTGGCGCGTGTCCGCTTCGGCGGCCTTACCGTGCTCAACACTTACATACCTCAGGGGAAGGAGATAGACAACCCCGACTATCTCTACAAGCTGCGCTTCATCGGCCGCGTGAAGCGGCTGCTGGAGAGAAAATGCAGCTCCTCCGACAAGGTGGTCTGGCTTGGCGACCTGAACGTCGCCCCGACCGATATCGACGTGACGAATCCGAAAAACAAAAAGGATCACGTCTGTTTTCACGAGGACGTGAAGGAGGCTCTGGCGCAGGCGATGTCGTGGGGGCTGGTGGACATATTCCGCGAACACCTACCAGGCGAGGGGCAATACACCTTCTGGGATTACCGCGTCAAGGACTCTCTCTCTCGGAACATCGGCTGGCGGATAGACCACATATTGGGGACCGAGAGCGCCGCGGAGCTATGCAAAGGCGTGAGGGTGGAACGCGGCCTGCGCGCGATGGACAGGCCCTCCGACCACACGGCGGTTGTCGGTACATTTGAACTATAGCGAAACCTTTTAACGACATGCCGGCGCGCCGCTGAAAAACGAGCGCCGGCTGTATCTCTGCGGCTCTTGGTGGTTTCCTTAACGCGGTTCGTTTTTCATGACCCGCTCGCAGAGATAGCGGAAAAAGTCTTTATATCCGTCATCCGACAGCGGCGCGGGAGAGGACATGACGACCAGCCGGTGTCCGTCAAAGCCTCTCCTGTACGGCGGGTGGACGTGTGTAAATCCGTTCGCGCGGTATCCCGAGCGCTCATAGAAAGCCTTCCTGCGGATCGAGATATCGTCTTCGGGCGGGTCTATCTCCAGGATGACGCTTCGCCCCCTCTTTGAGAGCAGCGCCAGCGCCCTGCCGCCGTAATCTTTGCCCCTCATCTCCGGCAGGATGCAGAAGTGCTCCACGTAGATGAATCTCTCCGTCTCCCAGCAGAGGAGCAGGCCGAGAAAGGTCTCTCCCTCGAAGAGAAGGTTGAAGTGATATTCCTCGTCGTCAAGCACGGCGCGTTGGCTTTCGTCCTCACGACGTTCATGGAGGGGGAAGCTCGCCGCATAGAGCGCCGTCGCTTCGGGGAATTTCTCGTGCCCGCTGTTTTTTATCCTTACCAGTTTCATATTGTCCCGCAGCCTTTCAGTCTGTCTCTTTTATTTGTACTGCGAATAGTATATTGGATAAAATTGCCTGTTGACAAGTTAGCCTATGCTAATGTATTATATTCGCGTTGGTTAGCGGACGCTAACAAATATTAAAAGGGAGATGCGGGGCTGATGGTAAAAAATTCTCTGGAATCGCTTATCACATTTCACTGCGCTCCGACGCTGGCGGGGATAAAGGCCGCCAACCTTTTTACGTGGCATCATACGAATGGGCAGAGTACGGACGGCAATATGGACGTCACACGCGCAAAACTCGCTCCTTACGGCATCAGTATGGAGGTCCTTTGCCGGTGCGACAGCCATGCCCTGATCTTCGTCTACCGCGCGGATATGCTGCGCGGGCTCTTCACCGCCGAGGCCGAACGCTTCCTTGAGGGCTGCGGATATGCCGCCGGCTCCGACATCGCGGAAAAGATAGCCGCTCTGAAGAGCCGTCTTGTTACGTGCGGCGAGTTTCCCCATGAGATCGGAGTCTTTCTAGGCTATCCGCTGGAAGACGTCAGGGGATTCATCGAAAAGAGGGGAGAGGGCTGCAAAGCCTGCGGCGCGTGGAAGGTCTACGGCGACAGAGAGAGCGCTCTCGCCCTTTTTGAGCGCTATAAGAGGTGCACGGAGTATTTTTACAATAAGTTCGAGGCGGGATGCGAAATGGCGCAGCTTTTGAACGTAGTACCGACATTCGGCTAGAAGTCCACAGATAAAAGAAAGGCGGAAGAAAAATGAGTAAAATCGCAGTGATCTACTGGAGCGCGGGGGGAAACACCGAGGCGATGGCGAAGGCCATAGCCAAGGGCATAGCCTCGGAAAACGTCGGGGCAGAGGTATTCAGCGTCTCGGAGTTCGGTAATAAGAGCGTGAACGATTATGAGAAGTTCGCTCTCGGCTGCCCTTCGATGGGGGCCGAAGTTCTTGAGGAGTGCGAGTTTGAACCGTTCCTTTCTTCGATAGAATCCGGGCTTGCCGGCGAAAAGGTGGCGCTCTTCGGCTCTTACGGCTGGGGCGACGGCGAGTGGATGAGGAACTGGGAGAAGAGAATGGCGGACGACGGCTGCCTGCTCTTTGAAACGGGGCTGATCATCAACCTGACTCCCGATGAAGATGGAATAAAACAGTGCGAGGAATTCGGAGCTCGCTTCGCCAAATTTTAAAAGATTGACCGCCAAAGGCGGCTGTCGATAAAGTTTTATGGCTACCATGCCGGCCATAAACCGCACAGAAGGGGAAGGTCTCTGACATGAGGACCTTCCCCCTCTGTTGTAAATCGGCGTAAATCGGCGTTTATACGCACGACTAACTTCATAACCGAGGGCCTGCCAATGCTCACCGCACACTAGTGCGCCTCCGCTTGGCAGGCCCTCGGTTATTTCGTTATTCGCACGTCTAAACGCCGATTTACGCGATTGCGAGGAAAGATAAATTGCGATTTATCTTTTAAAGCCTCCCTCGCCGAGGGAGGTGGGCCGGCGCGTGATTTTGCGCCGGGTCGGAAGGAGTGTTGCACTGTGTGGCGTATGTTTTCCGCGCTACACAGTGCCCGCGGCGCAAGCCGCGGAAGAGGATAAGGTCAGAACAAAAACAAAACCCAAGGTCAACACTCCCTGACCCCGCTTCGCGGGGAGCTCCCTCGGCGAGGGAGCCTTTAAAAAAGTAAAACCAACGCCACTCTGGCTCGGAGGCCGGAGCGACGGAAGGGCGCTAAATCGGCGTTTATACGCAGTGAACCAAAACGCCGGTTTTGCGTTTTGTGTGAATCGCGTAGATTGTACTCGGTCTTTCCGTCTCTCCTATATCATCAGGGTAATTCTACCCGTATGACCTTATGTTGTTAAATGGGACTTGACGTTTTCTATCTCTGACCTCCTTTGGTCAGGATGTCCATATTATATGAGTTTGTCCACCAGACGTGCCGGATGCTAAATAACTTGCCCTCTGAGTACCGGAGCCGTATTGGTCATACGGCGAGGACACTCAGAGGGCAAGTTATGACGCAGACGGCGCGTATAAACGCCGATTTATCTTTACCCTGCGATTGCGGCTATAAACGCCGTTTTTTTTGAAATCCTTTTACGTCGTTCTAAAAAAGATGTATAATTAGCTAAGGCTAATTAGCTAGAACTAACTTAGGGAGGTATATATTTATGAGGATCGAATGCGAACGCTGCCTGGTCTTTGCGGCCGGACTGATCGTCGGGGCCGGAGCTTACGCGATGGTGAAGAACGGAAAGGCGAAGAAGGCCGCCGTCAAGGCGCTGGCAAAGGGGATGGAGCTTCAGGAAAAGGTCGCCGCCGCGGCCGAGAGGACGAAGGAATCTGTCGCGGATACGATCGCCGAGGCAAAGTGCTGCATGGAAGAGGAGAAGTAATTCCGTTTCCGGCAGCGGTAACGCGGTAATTATTTTTTTGCAGGGTCCGCATTTTTTCGTGAATGCGGGCCCGGAATTGTGAGGAATGTTTTATGGAATTTGTCGTAGCCCACGAATTGCCCGGGCGTATCCGCCTGCGTACCCCCAAGGGGACCTTCTCGAAAAAAAACGCGCCGGCGGTGGAGGCGCTGCTTGAATCGCAGCGGGGCGTAAAGAAGGTCAAGGCGTCATATCTTACGGGCAGCATCCTTATCTGTTTTGAAGTCTCGTGCCGCGAAGGAGTCCTTTCGGCGGCGGCTCTCATGACCAGAGATTATTATGACGACGAGGAGCTTGAGGGGCTCCGCGGCGAAGCGCCGCAGGAGAGCCTGAAGGCGGGCCTGGCGGCAATGGCCGCCCGCACGCTCTTCCGCCTTCTGCTTCCCCTGCCCCTGCGTAAAGTGATAAATATATGCCGCGCCTCGTCATTTGTAAAAAGAGGGGCGCGGTCTCTTCTTGTTTCCCGCAGGGTCAATGTATCCGTACTTGACGCCTCGGCGATTTTAAGCGCCGTCGTCAGGGGCGATTTTGTTTCGGCGGGAATAATAATGACGCTGGTCTCCCTGGGGGACCTCCTTGAGAGCTGGACGCAGCGCAAGTCGAAGGAGGATCTCGCCCAGAGCCTCGCGCTGCGCGTCGATACCGTCTGGGTGCGGCGTGGCGGCTGTGACGTAGAAATGGCCTTCTCGGAACTTCATGTCGGCGACTTGGTCGTCGTCCGCGCGGGGACGGTGATCCCCGTGGACGGCAGGGTCGCCGAGGGCGAGGCGGTGGTGAATCAGTCGTCGATGACGGGCGAGCCGCTCGGCATCGTCCGGAAAGAGGGCGCGAGCGTCTATGCCGGCACGGTAGTGGAGGAGGGGATGATCGTCGTGGAGACGACCGCTCTCGGAAGCTCCACGCGGATCAGCCGGATAATCAGCGTGGTGGAGGAATCGGAGAGCCGCAAGGCGTCGATCCAGGGGCGCGCGGAACGTCTCGCCGACTCCATCGTTCCCTTCAACTTCATCCTGGCCGGCGTCATCTATCTTTCCACGAGGAGCGCCGTGCGGGCCTCTTCGGCGCTGATGGTGGATTATTCCTGCGCGATCAAGCTCGCGACGCCGCTGGCCATCCTCGCCTCGATGCGCGAGGGCATAAAGCGCGGCGTGCTGATCAAGGGCGGAAAATATATTGAGGCGTTAGCCGACGCGGACACCGCGGTGTTTGACAAGACCGGCACGCTGACCGTCGCCGAGCCGCGGGTGGCCAAGGTCATCGCCCTCAACGGATACGGCGGAGAAGATGTGCTGAAACTGTCGGCCTGCCTTGAGGAGCATTTCCCGCACTCGATAGCGAAGGCGGTGGTCCGCCGCGCGGAAGAGGACGATCTGCACCACGCGGAAGAACACGCCGAGGTGGAATATGCCGTCGCGCACGGCATCGTATCCAGTCTGCGCGGCGAGAGGGTCATCATCGGCAGCTCCCATTTCGTGTTTGAGGACGAGGGGGTAAAGGTCTCCGAAGCTGATAAAAAGGTCATCGATGAGGAGTGCGCGCACTATTCGCTGCTCTACCTCGCCGTCGGTACGGAGCTGGCCGGGATAATCTGTATAGACGACCCGCTGCGCGGCGAGGCCCGCGAGGTCGTCTCCGGGCTGAGGGCGGAGGGTGTGCCGCACCTTGTGATGCTCACGGGCGACTGTCGGCGGGCGGCGGAGAACACCGCGGCGCAGCTCGGCATCGGCGAGGTCCGCTCCGAGATGCTGCCGGTCGATAAGTCGGAGTATGTCAGGAGGCTTACGGAAAGGCGGCGCGCGGTCATCATGGTGGGGGACGGCGTCAACGATTCCCCCGCGCTCTCCGCGGCAAGCGTCGGCGTCTCGATGAGGAGCGGCGCGGATATCGCGCAGGAGGTGGCGAACGTCGTCCTGCTTGAAAACGACCTGCGCACGCTAGTGGACGCGCGGCGCATCAGCGTTCGGACGATGAGGAAGATACACATGAATTACCGCTTTATCGTCGGGACGAATACGCTGCTGCTGGCGCTCGGCCTCGGCGGGTTCATCTCTCCCGCCCTTTCGGCGCTGTTGCATAACCTTTCGACGGTGGGAGCGAGTATCTACAGCCTGGCTCCCGTCCTTGGCAAAGATATACGGGGAAATCGCCGGCAGTCTATTGACAGATAAAGATTTCTGAATATACTTTCTTCTAGTTGAATATGGCAAAACCGCTGACGTGGAGATAACGTCCGCCGTGCACTTACAGAGAGTCCGGGATGATGAGAACCGGATGGAACGCAGGCTGGCAAATGGACCACCGAGGGCGCGGGGAAAGGCCGCTTCGGCCGAGTATTCCGCGACGTGGGGGCATACGTAAGTTGCCGGAGATATGATGGTATCTCGCAAAGAGCACGCACAGCCGTGAAGCAAGGTGGCACCGCGGGAAAATTTACCCGTCCTTGGCAGAATGATATTCTGCCGGGGGCGGTTTTTTTGTTCCCTCCGGCGGGAATGGAGGTTTTTTTATGTATCCGACGTTGGAAGAGGTACGGGCATTGGCCCGCTCGGGAGATTACCGAAGGGTGCCGGTCTGCCGTGAATTGTACGCCGACCGTTATACCCCGGTGGAGGTGATGCGGACGCTGCGGGCCGCCGGCAGGCACTGTTTTCTGCTTGAGAGCGCCGATAACAGCCAGCGGTGGGGCCGTTACTCATTTCTTGGTTACGCCCCTACGCTGGAGCTGACCTGCGCCGACGGCCTGCTGCGTATCCGCGGCGGCGTCGACGGCGAGGATGTCCGGGAGCGCGTGGAGGAGGTTTCGCATCCGGGCGAGGCGATCCGCGCCATTCTCAGAGATCACCGCGCCCCCAAGGTGAAGGGGATGCCGCCATTCTGCGGCGGGCTGGTCGGCTATTTTTCCTACGACTATTTGAAATACGCGGAGCCGACGCTGCGCGGCGCTTCGGATGAGGGGCGGGACTTCCGCGATGTTGACCTGATGCTTTTTGACAAGGTCATCGCCTTCGACCACTATCGTCAGAAGCTTGTGCTGATCGCGGGAGTTCCCGCCGACGGCGTCACGGAGGGATACCGCGCGGCCTGCGAGGCGCTAGATGAAATGGAGGCGCTGCTGGAGAGCGGCGCTAAGGCGGTCTTCCGGCCGCTTCGCCTTAAAGAGGAGTTGCGTCCGCGTTTTTCGGAGGAGGAGTTCTGCGCGCTGGTGCGGCGCGCGAAGGACTATATCCGCGAGGGGGATATTTTTCAGGTCGTGCTTTCCGATCCTCTCACGGCTGCGGCCGAGGGCAGCCTTTTCGACACCTACAGGGTGCTGCGCTCGCTTAACCCTTCGCCCTATATGTTCTACTTCTCAAGCGACGATATCGAGATCGCGGGGGCCTCTCCCGAAACGCTGGCGCGGCTCGACGGGGGGCGGCTTTATACTTTCCCTCTCGCCGGTACGCGCAGGCGCGGGGAGGACGGCGAAGAGGACGCGGCGCTTGAACGCGAGCTACTCGCCGACGAAAAGGAGCTCGCCGAACACAATATGCTGGTGGATCTTGGAAGAAACGACCTCGGCCGCGTGTGCCGGCTGAATACGGTGCGCGTGGAGGAGTATATGGCCGTTCAGCGTTTTTCTCATGTGATGCACATCGGCTCTACGGTCTCCGGGCTGCTGCGTGACGACCGCGACGCCGTCGACGCCGTAGATTCCATCCTTCCCGCCGGCACCCTCTCCGGCGCGCCTAAGATACGCGCCTGCGAGATCATCCGCGAGCTTGAGGGCTGCCGGCGCGGCATCTACGGTGGAGCCGTCGGTTACCTCGATTTCGGCGGCGGCATGGATACCTGCATCGCCATTCGACTGGCCTATAAAAAGGATGGGCGCGTCTGTGTGCAGTCCGGGGCGGGGATCGTCGCCGACAGCGTTCCCGAGCGGGAGTTCCGCGAATGCGCCGACAAGGCGCAGGCCGTCGTGCGCGCGCTGCGCGCCGCAGAAGGAGGGTTATAATGTATCTTCTCATTGATAATTACGACAGTTTTTCCTACAACCTTTATCAGCTTATCGGCGCTTTCGATCCCGACGTCGCAGTGGCGCGCAACGACGCGCTGACGCTTGAAGATATCGCGGCGCTCTCGCCGCGGGCGATCTTTCTCTCTCCCGGGCCGGGCAGGCCGGAGGCCTCCGGGATCTGTCCCGCGGCTGTCAGGCGTTTCGCGGGAGATATCCCTATCTTTGGCGTCTGTTTAGGCCTGCAGGTCATCTGTTCCGCCCTCGGAGGGCGCGTGTCTTATGCGGGGAACCTGATGCACGGCAAAGTCTCGAATGTCTCCGCGGAACCAAACAGCCTGCTCTTCAAGGGGCTGGAAGGGGGATTTCCCGCGGCGCGCTATCACTCGCTCTCGGCCGTGGAGGAGAGCCTGCCGCCCTCGCTTGTGGTGACCGCAAGGTCGGACGACGGCGAGGTGATGGCGGTGGAGGACCGCGGCCGTCTCATCTGCGGCGTACAGTTTCATCCAGAGTCGGTGATGACGCCGGACGGCCCGGCAATCATGCAAAATTATCTTGAATCGATCAGGAGGTAAGGAAAATGATAAAAGAGGCAATCATAAAGCTGTCAAAAAAAGAGGATCTGAGCTATTCCGAGGCGCAGGAAGTGATGAACGAGGTGATGGACGGAAAGACGAGCCAGGTCCAGACCGCGGCCTATCTCACGGCGCTGTCGCTCAAAGGCGAGACTACGGAGGAGATCACCGGGTCGGCGGCGGGGATGCGCCGGCACTGTGTCAAACTCCTGCACGAGATGGACGTGCTGGAGATCGTCGGCACCGGCGGCGATAACGCCAACTCCTTCAATATTTCGACGACCTCGGCGCTGGTGATCGCCGCCGGCGGCGTGCCTGTCGCCAAGCACGGCAACCGCGCCGCCTCTTCCAAGTGCGGCGCCGCCGACGTGCTCGAGGCGCTCGGCGTGAAGATAACCCTCCCCCCGGAGGAGAGCGCGAGGCTGCTGAAGGAGATAAATATCTGCTTTCTCTTCGCGCAGAACTATCACCTCGCGATGAAGTACGTGGCGCCGATCCGCAAAGAGCTCAGCATCCGCACCGTATTCAACATACTCGGCCCGCTCACCAACCCCGCCGGGGCGAACCGCGAGCTGATGGGCGTCTACGAGGAATCCCTCGTGGAGCCGCTTGCGCAGGTGATGTCCAGGCTCGGCGTCGTGCGCGGCATGGTCGTCTACGGACAGGACAGGCTGGACGAGATATCGATGAGCGCGCCGACGTCGGTATGTGAGATAAGGGAGGGCTGGTTCCAGTCCTACGAGATAACGCCCGAGCGTTTCGGCTACAGCCGCTGCGACAAATCCGAGTTAGTCGGCGGCACGCCGGCGGAGAATGCCGTAATAACGAGGGATATCCTTACCGGCAAAGAATGCGGCGCGAAGCGGCAGGCCGTCTGTCTGAACGCGGGAGCGGCTCTCTATATCGGCGGCGGCGCCGTGTCGATGGAGGATGGCGTGCGGATGGCCGAGAGCCTTATCGACTCGGGCGCGGCGCTGAAAAAGCTGGACGAATTTGTCAGGGAGAGCAATCGTTGAATATTCTCGCGGAGATCGCCGCGCGGACGAAGCTGCGGGCGGCCGAGGATAAGAAGTGCCTGCCGCTTGCGGAGGTGCGGCGTCTGGCCGAGTCCGCTGCCAAAGGCGCGGCCTCCTTTGCCTTTGAGAGGGCTCTGCGCGGGGAGGATATCTCCTTCATCTGCGAGGTCAAACGGGCCTCACCCTCAAAGGGGCTCATCGCGCGGGATTTTCCTTACCTGGATATAGCCCGCGATTACCAGGCGGCGGGCGCGGCGGCGGTCTCCTGCCTCACCGAGCCCTATTGGTTCAAAGGGGAGGACCGTTGCCTGCGCGAGATATCCGCGGCGCTCTCGATCCCGGTCCTGCGCAAGGATTTTACCGTGGACGAGTACATGGTCTACGCCGCGCGGGCGCTCGGCGCTTCGGCGGTGCTGCTGATAGTCTCCATCCTTGACGACGCGCGGCTGCTCTCTTACAGGCAGCTGGCCGACGAGCTCGGCCTCTCTTCCCTGGTCGAGGCGCACGACGAGGAGGAGGTCGAGCGGGCGCTTAAGGCGGGAGCGAGGGTCGTGGGCGTCAATAACCGCGATCTCAGGACCTTTCAGGTCGACATGGAGGTGAGCCGCCGCCTGCGCCCTTTGGTGCCCTCTGAGGTCGTCTTCGTCTCCGAGAGCGGCGTGAACGGCGCGGAAGATATTCAAAAACTGCGGCGATACGGCGTAGACGCCGTGCTTATCGGTGAAAAGCTGATGCGCGCGGCGGACAGGCGCGCGATGCTTGACGAATTGCGGGACGGCGCAAGATGACGAAGATAAAAATATGCGGCCTTTCGCGCCGCTGCGATATCGGCTTTGTCAATCGCTGCGGGCCGGATTACGCCGGCTTCGTCGTCAACGTGCCCAAGAGCCGCCGCAGCGTGACACCGGAAGAGGCGCGGGCGCTTTCGGCGCTGCTTTCGCCCGATATCATGCCGGTCGGCGTCTTTGTCAACGAAAGGGCCGAGGTCGTAGCCTCCATGCTGAACGACGGGATAATTTTTGCCGCCCAGCTGCACGGGAGCGAGGATGAGGATTATATCGGCGCTCTGCGGCGGTGCACAGGCGGGATATTGATCCAGGCCTTCAGCGTCGCCTCGCCCTCCGATATGGAGCGCGCCGCGGCGAGCCCGGCGGATTACGTTCTGCTCGACAGCGGCGGCGGCACCGGCCGGACGTTCGACTGGCGGCTGATAAAGGGTTTTAAAAGGCCGTACTTTCTCGCCGGAGGACTGGGAGCGGACAATCTGCCCGCTGCGCTGGCGGAGCTGCGGCCCTTCGCGGTGGATATGAGCAGCGGCGTGGAGACGGGCGGCGTCAAAGACCCCGCAAAGATAGAGGCGGCGGTGGCCGCCGTCAGGAGGTATTCATAATGAGCAAAGGACGGTTTGGCGTCCACGGCGGACAATACATACCAGAAACGCTGATGAACGCCGTTATTGAGCTTGAAGAGGCATACAGCCATTACAAGGACGACGCCGATTTCAACCGGGAACTGACGGCGCTGCTCAACGATTACGCGGGGCGTCCCTCGCGGCTGTACTTCGCGCGGCGCATGACCGCCGACCTCGGCGGCGCGAAGATATATCTGAAACGCGAGGATCTAAACCACACCGGCGCGCACAAGATAAACAACGTGCTGGGGCAGGTGCTGCTGGCCGTGCGCATGGGAAAGAGGCGCGTCATCGCCGAAACGGGCGCGGGGCAGCACGGCGTGGCTACGGCCACCGCCGCGGCGCTGATGGGGCTAGAGTGCGAGGTCTTCATGGGGCGCGAGGATACAGAGCGGCAGGCGCTCAACGTCTACCGTATGCGGCTGCTGGGGGCGAAGGTGCATGCCGTGGAGAGCGGAACCGGCACCCTCAAGGACGCCGTCAGCGAAACGATGCGCGAATGGACGAGCCGTATCAGCGACACCCATTATGTGTTGGGCTCATGCATGGGGCCGCATCCATTCCCGACGATCGTGCGCGACTTCCAGGCGGTGATCTCAAAGGAGATCAGGGAGCAGCTGCTCGCGGCGGAGGGCAAACTGCCGGACGCGGTGCTGGCCTGCGTCGGAGGCGGTTCCAACGCGATCGGGGCCTTCTATCATTTTATCCCCGACGCCGGCGTGCGGCTCATCGGCTGCGAGGCGGCGGGGCGCGGCGCGGATACGCCGGAGACGGCGGCGACCATCGCCACCGGCAGGCCCGGCATCTTCCACGGCATGAAATCATACTTCTGCCAGGACGAATACGGGCAGATCGCTCCCGTTTATTCCATCTCGGCTGGGCTGGATTATCCCGGGATCGGGCCGGAACACGCGCACCTGCATGACACTGGGCGCGCCGAATACGTGGCCGTCACCGACGCGGAGGCGGTAGAGGCCTTTGAATACCTCTCGCGCACGGAGGGGATCATCCCCGCCATCGAGAGCGCGCACGCCGTCGCCCACGCGCGGAAGATCGCGCCGCTGATGGGCAAAGAGCAGATAATCGTCATCAACCTGTCGGGCCGCGGCGACAAGGACTGCGCGGCGATCGCCCGTTACCGGGGGGAGGATATCCATGAGTAGGCTGCGCGACGCATTCAAGGCCGGCAAGGCCTTCATCCCGTTCATCACCTGCGGCGACCCGAGCCTTGCGGCCACTGAGCGGCTCGTCCGCGCGACGGCGGAGGCCGGGGCGGATATTATCGAGCTCGGCATTCCCTTCTCCGACCCGACGGCGGAGGGGCCGGTGATCCAGGCGGCCAACGTGCGCGCTCTCGCGGGCGGCGTCACCGCCGATAAAATTTTCGCGATGGTCCGCCGTCTCCGCGAGAGGATCGATACGCCGATGGTATTTATGACCTATGCCAACGTGGTCTATTCTTATGGGACAGAAAGCTTTGTAAAAATTGCCTCTGATCTTGAAATAGACGGACTGATACTGCCCGATGTTCCTTTTGAAGAGAAAGAGGAATTTGCCGCGCCCTGCCGCGCCGCGGGGCTGGAGCTCGTCTCGCTGATCGCGCCGACCTCCAACGACCGCATCTCGCTGATCGCGCGCGCCGCGGAGGGGTTCGTCTACTGCGTATCGTCGCTTGGCGTGACGGGCGTCAGGAGCGAGATAACGACCGACGTCGGCGCGATGGTGCGGCTCGTGAAAAAAGAGAGGGAAATCCCCTGCGCCGTAGGCTTCGGCATCTCGACGCCGGAACAGGCGCGGCGGATGGCCTCCGCCGCCGACGGGGTGATCGTCGGCAGCGCCGTCGTCAAGCTCTGCGCGCAATACGGCGAGGAGGCCGCGCCCTATGTGGCGGAGTACGTCAGGGAGATGAAGGCCGCCGTAAGAGAGGGCGGACGGTAAGGCGAAGTGGGCTGCGGAACGCCGCCGGGCGCCGCAGCCCATTTCGCATCTCCTCCGTGTCCAATATCGGCTCGCCGCGGGCCGTCCAATGATTTCGTTAAACGGTTTGATGCCTCTGCCGGCTCTTTTCTCTTTTTTTCGCCCTCCCTGCCTTTATGTGATAAAATACCGCATGTATGAGTATCCCTATAAGAAGGGCAGACCGGCGATGATAAATTGTTCTAAGATGAATGGGAACGGAAATGATTTTCTTGTCATAGATAACATGTCGCTTGCGCTTGGCGCGGCGGCGCTTGCCGATGCCGCGCGCCTGGCCTGCCGCCGCCGCGAGGCGATCGGCGCGGACGGCATCCTTGCCGCCGAACCGTCGGAGAGCGCCGATTTTAAGATGCGCCTCTTCAACCGCGACGGCTCGGAGGGAGAGATGTGCGGAAACGGCGCGCGCTGTATCGCGCGCTTCGCCTTTGAAAAGGGGATCGTGAAGTCAAATGATATGACCTTCGAGACGCTGGGCGGCAGCGTCCGCGCGGCGGCGCGCGGCGACCGCGTGACGCTCGACCTCGCGCCGGTATCGGTGGCGGAGGCCGTCGTAGACGCCCATGCCGAAGTCGACGGTTTTGAATTCAACTATACTTTTATTACCGTCGGCGTGCCCCACGCGGTGATCTTCGAGAGGGAACGCAGCCGCTCCTTTGCGGACTATGCCCCTATCGGGCGCGCGATACGCAACAGGCTCGACCTCTTCCCTGAGGGGACGAACGTCAATTTCGTGCTCCCGAGCCTTGAGCGCACCGGCGTGCTCGACGTGATTACCTACGAACGGGGCGTGGAGGACATGACGCTTTCCTGCGGCACCGGTTCGACGGCCAGCGCGATCGCGGGGCTGCTGCTGGGTATCACGGGAGAGCGTGTCGAAGTGATAAATCCAGGCGGCGTGAACCGCGTAAGCCTGGAGTTCTCCGGAAGCGACCTGATATCCCCGCGGCTTGAGGGCGGCGCGTTGATGATCGCGGAGATAACGATCCTCCCCGAGGCGCTGCGCTGAATTTGTAATGCAATACGAAAAGGCAATCTGTAATATACTTTGGAGGTAAACATGTAATGGCCAAACCCTGGTGGCGTGAAACTATAGAGACTGTTTTATGGGCGGTGGTGCTCGCTCTGATCCTGCGGACCTTCGTTGTCCAGGCCTTTTGGATTCCGAGCGGTTCGATGATACCGACGCTGGAGATCGGAGACAGGGTGCTGGTGCTGAAGTTCTGGTATCATCTGCCGAAGGTCGAGCCAAAGCGCGGCGACATCGTCGTCTTCAAGTATCCTGTGGACCCGCGGCGCGATTTTGTGAAGCGTATCATCGGACTGCCGGGCGACAAGGTGGAGATGAGGAACGGTACCGTCTATGTGAATGACAATGAACTCTTCGAGCCCTATGTAAAAAATACCGACACTTACAACATGGCTCCCGTCACCGTGCCGCCGGACAGCTATTTTTGCCTCGGCGACAACCGCCCCAACTCGCAGGACGGGCGCTTTTGGGGCTTTGTCCCCGCGAACTTCGTGCGCGGCCCGGCCGTCTTCCGTTACTGGCCGTTGAACCGGATAGGGCTGCTCGACTAGATGCCGCGCACCGTCTGGTATCCGGGGCATATGGCGAAGGGCAGGCGTCAGCTGGAAGCGCTTGCCGCCGACATCGACCTGCTGATAGAGGTACGCGACGCCCGCGCGCCGCGCCTCACCTCCTCGCCGATGCTTTCGCTCTTTGCGCCGAAGATAGAGACGATGGTCGTGCTCTCGAAGGCCGACCTGGCCGACGACAGGATAACGAAGCTATGGGTGGAGCATTTGAGGAGAGAGGGGCTGACCGCTTGGCCCCTCGATCTGCGTAAGGGCGGTATGAGCCGCATAATAAAAAATCTCACCGACAAAAAGCCCGCCTTTCGCGATCTGCGGATGGCGGTCGTCGGCACGCCGAACGTCGGCAAGTCGATGCTGATCAATCAGCTTGTGGGGCGCAAGGCGGCCCCTGTGGGCGGCATCCCCGGCATCACGAAGGGCGTCTCCTGGTTCAAGGGACAGGGCTTCCTGCTTGTGGACTCGCCCGGGATACTTGACCCGCACAGCGACGCGCGCGCGCACCGGCTGATCTCATGGATAGGTTCTTCGCGCGGTCAGGTTATCGGAAACCTGGAAGAACACGCTAAAGACTGTATAAAATTTATGATAGACAAGGGGCTCTGGCGCGGTGTTGAGGCCGCGTGGGGCATAAAGCCGGAGGGCCCTCCGAACGATATTCTGGAAAATATAGGCCGCCGCCTTGGAAAGCTTAAGGCGGGCGGGACCGTTGACATGGAGGCCGCGGGACGCGTCTTTATCGATTCGTTCGCGACCGGCAAACTCGGGCGGATGAGTCTCGAAAAGCCTCAAGACCCGCCGCTGTGGGAGAGCCTGTAGGCGTGGCCGCATTTATCATTGCGGGGACAGACGAGGCGGGGCGCGGTCCTCTTGCGGGACCGGTGGTCGCCGCCGCTGCGGTGCTGACGCCGGAACAGCGGGAACTGCTGCTCGCCGCGGGGCTCCGCGATTCAAAAAAGCTGACGCCTAAGCGCCGGGAGGCGCTTTTTGAAAAGATATGCCGCACCGGCGTGGTCTGGCGGGCGCAGGCCGCCTGTGCCAGGCGCATCGACAGGATAAATATCCTTCAGGCCTCGCTCTGGTGCATGAGGCGTTCCGTTGAAAGGCTGTCGGTCTCGCCGTCGCTCGTGCTTGTTGACGGCAGCATGGCGATACCCGGCCTATCGGTGCCGCAGAAGCCGGTGATCAAGGGAGACGACCGCGTCCCCGCGATCGCCGCCGCCTCGGTGATCGCGAAGGTGCTGCGCGACCGCGTGATGGAGGCCATGGACCGCATATATCCCAGGTACTCCTTCGCCAGCCACAAGGGTTATCCCAGCGCGCTGCACAAGAGCCTGATCGCGGAATACGGGCCGTCACCGATACACAGACTCTCTTTCAGAGGGGTGCTTGCCGACGATGACAAAACGTTCTCTTGAATACGCGCTGAAGAGCGAAGCCGGGTGCGGCGGCGCTCCCGCCGCGAAACGTGCGGCGGCGGAGCCTCCCCGGGCTCCGCATCTCGCCAAGGGGCGCATGGGCGAGGATATCGCGGCCGAATATCTCACCGGACACGGTTTTAAAATACTGGACAGAAATGTAAAGATCGGGCGCTGCGAGGTAGACATCATCGCCAGGGACGGGGACGAACTGGTCTTCGCCGAGGTGCGCACGCGCAGCGAGGGATGGATGATGTCTCCCGCGGAAAGCGTCGGACCAAAGAAGCTCGCCAACCTCCAATATGCCGGACGCGCCTGGACCGAAGGGCGTAATTATGACGGCTTCTGGCGCGTCGACTTGGTCGCCGTGACCCTGGCAGAGGGACGAGAGCCGTTGATAGAACACCTGCGCGATATAACGGAGCCGATAATATGAACAACGTTTCGGGGCTGACGCTGCGCGGAGTGAAGGGCGTCCCTGTCGAAGTCGAGGTCGAGATCACAGGGGGGCTCTTCTCGATATCGGTGGTCGGCCTGGCCGACACCGCCGTCAAAGAGGCGCGCGAGAGGGTGCGCGCCGCGCTTCGCGCCGCCGGCGTCAACATAAGAGGGCGCGTGTCGATAAATCTCGCTCCCGCCGACGTCCCCAAGGAGGGGGCGTTGCTCGATCTGCCGATCGCCGTCGCCATGGCCTCCGCCTCCGGATATATTTCCGTCCCCGCCCCGTCGCTCTTCATCGGCGAGCTGGCGCTCGACGGAAGGCTGCGCGGTGTCAGAGGGGCCGTGCCGGCCGCTTTCTTTGCCAAAGAAAATAATATCGAGCTTTTTATCCCCGCGGATAACGCCGCCGAGGTCTCCCTCGTCGAGGGCGCGCGCGCCTACGCCGTGGAGGATCTGCGCGAGCTTTTCGCGCATCTGCGCGGCGAGAGGCGGCTTGAACCGATAGCCGCCCGTAAAATAGAGGATGTCCCGGCCCCCGCCGATCCCGATTTTGCCGACATCAAGGGGCAGGCCGCCGCTAAACGCGCTCTGGAGATAGCGGCGGCCGGCCATCACAACGTACTGTTCGTCGGCTCCCCCGGTTCGGGAAAGACGCTGCTGGCCCGCGCCCTGAAGGGCATATTGCCGCCGCTTACCGACGCGGAGATGATGGAGGTCGTCCTCCTGCGCAGCACGGCCGGGCTCGGCTTCGAGCTCAGCCGCGAGCGCCCCTTTCGTTCCGTGCACCACACCGCGAGCGCCGTCTCGATCTGCGGCGGCGGCTCCGCGCTACGCCCCGGCGAGATAAGCCTTGCCTCGCGCGGCGTGCTTTTTCTTGATGAATTTCCCGAATTTCAGCGCGACGTGATCGAGGCGCTGCGGCAGCCGCTTGAGGACGGCTCGATCACGGTGAGCCGCGCGGCCGGCAGCGTCGTCTATCCGGCAAAGGTCCTCGTCGTCGCGGCCTGCAATCCATGCCCCTGCGGATTCGCGGGAGACGGAGAGAAGCAGTGCGTCTGCACCCCCGCCTCTCTTGAGCGCTACCGGCGAAAGCTGTCCGGTCCGATCCTGGACAGGATCGACCTGCATGTGGCGGTCCCGCGCCTCACCCCCGAAGAACTCGTTTCACTCGGCGGAGACTGCGGGGAACGCAGCGAGAGGGTGCGCGCGCGCGTCTCCGCGGCGCGTAAGATACAGGCGGAACGCTGGTCGCGCTTTGGTTTTCAATGCAACTCCGAGATACCGGAAAAATTCCTGCGCCGCAACGCCTCTATGAGGCCGGAGGTGCGCTCGTTCATTTTAGAGGCGCTCAAGGGTGTCAAACTCTCCGGCCGCGGCCTTTCGCGCGTGCTGCGCGTGGCGCGGACGATCGCCGACCTTGAGGGCGCGGCGCAGATAGAGGTAAAGCATGTCGCCGAGGCGGTAAGCTACCGCGAAGGGGAGGCCACCGCATGGATGACCGCCTGAAGATGATGCTGCTTCTAAACAGCGTCAACGCCAACGCCGCCGCGCTCGCGAAATTCCTTTTGCGCGGGGCCGAGCCGCGCGAGCTCTGGAATCCGGCAAAAACAGACGTCGCTCAAGAGGTCTTCAGCGAAAAGAGCCTCGCGAAAATACGCGCCGCCAACGACGCCGCCTGGGCGGAGCGCGAGCTTGAGCGCGCCGGTAAGCTTGGCGCGCGGCTGCTGACGGTGGACGACGGCGACTATCCGCAAGAGCTGTTTGACCTTAAAGACGCCCCTCTGGTGCTCTACTGGAAAGGCGGCGCAAAAAAACTGCCCGATAAAAAGAAAATCGGCGTCGTCGGCACCCGCCGCATGAGCCGCTACGGCAGAGAGGTCTCTATGCGTATAGGGGCCGCCTGCGCGAAACATGATATCATACTGATAAGCGGCGGCGCCTGGGGCGTCGACGGCTGTTCGCAGGAGGCCTGCTGCGGCGGCGGAGGGGAGACCTTCGCCGTGCTTGGCACCGGCATCGATCTGGTCTACCCCGCGGCCAATAAAAAACTGTTTGAGCGGATCGCCGAACGCGGCGCGCTGATATCCGAGTTTCCTCTCGGAGCGAACGGCGAGCCGTGGCACTTTCCTCAGCGCAACCGGATAGTCGCCGCGCTCTCGGAAAAGGTCGTGGTGGTGGAGGCCCCGCTCAAAAGCGGATCGATGATCACGGCGCGTCTCGCGCTGGAACTCGGCCGCGAGATATGGGCAGTGCCGGGGCAGATATACGGCGCCAATTCTGAGGGAACGAACCGCCTGATATACGACGGGGCTTACCCATATATCGGCGAGGAGATATTCCTCGACGCCTGCGGCATTGACATTGCCGCCTCGCCGCCGGAAAAGAAAGGCCCGGAAGGCGCGGGGATATCCGGCGAAGAGAAGAGAATTTTCAATTTTCTCGCGGAAAACGGGGCGATGACGATTGACAACCTATCGCTTGCCGTTAAAATGAGCCCCGCTGACCTTTTAAAAAATATTGCACTCTTATCCGCAAAAGGGATTGTTTTTATGTCCGCGCCTGGACGATACAGCGTAAAGGGTAATTTGTAAGAAAGAGGTGTCCGCAACGATGGCTGCAAAAAAAACCGTGGAACAGGAAGAAGCAGCACCCCGTGAGATAAAAAAAAGCGCTAAAAGCGCCTCCGCAAAGAAAGAGACTAAGGCTGAAACTGTGAAAAAGACGGCCAAAACAACAAAGACCGCTAAAACGAGCGCCGGCACGACGGCGAAAAAAAAGGCGCCGGGGACGAAAAGCACGACAAAAACCTCCCGCAGCCAGAAATTTTCTCAGTATGACGGCAAGACGCTGGTGGTGGTCGAGTCTCCCGCGAAGGCCAAGACGCTTGAAAAGATACTCGGCGCGCGCTATAAAGTGCTTGCGAGCGTGGGACATGTGCGAGACCTGCCGAAGGGCCGCCTTGCGATCGACATCGAGCATGACTTCGACCCTGAATATATCCAGGTACGCGGCAAAGCCGACCTGATAAAGACGCTCAAAGGCGCTTCCGCTGTGAGCAAACGCACGCTGCTTGCCTCCGACCCCGACCGCGAGGGAGAGGCGATCGCCTGGCACCTTGCCTCTCTGCTCGACATCGACACGCGGCAGCAGTGCCGCATCAGGATGCACGAGATCACGGAGCATGGCGTGAAGAGCGCCATCGCCGAGCCTGACACGATAAATATGGAGCTCGTCGAGGCCCAGCAGGCGCGCCGCGTGCTCGACCGGCTCGTCGGATATGAACTGAGCCCGCTTCTCTGGTACAAAGTCCAGCGCGGACTCTCCGCCGGACGCGTCCAGTCCGTGGCGCTGCGGATCGTCTGTGAGCGCGAGGAAGAGATCGAACGCTTCATCCCCGAAGAATACTGGCTCATGGACGTCGATGCGAAAAGCCTTGATAAAAAACGGGGCTACAAGCTTCGCGTTGAAAAATATCAAAACAAGCCTCTGACGATAAACAACGAGGAAGAGGCGCTCAAGATAGAGGGCGAGATCCGCGCCGGCAAGCTGACGGTCGACGACTTCAGCACGAAAGAGAGCAAAAAACAGCCGAACCCGCCGTTCAAGACCAGCACTCTGCAGCAGGAGGCCTCCCGCCGCTGCGGCTTCGCGCCTAAGCGCACGATGCGCATCGCGCAGGCGCTCTACGAGGGCATCGAAATACCGGGGCGCGGCCCGACGGGGCTCATCACCTACATGCGCACCGACAGCCTGCGGCTCGCGCCCGAGGCGCTGGAAGCCTCGCGGGCCTTCATCGCGAACAGCTTCGGCGGGGACTACCTGCCCGACAGGCCGAACGAATACATGCCGAAGGGCAAGGCACAGGACGCCCACGAGGCGATACGCGCGACCGACCCCATGCTCACGCCCGAGTCCGTCAAAGATTATCTGACCCCGGAACAGTACAGGCTCTACGAGCTGATATGGAGCCGTTTCATCGCCAGCCAGATGAGGGACGCCGTCGTGGCGCGCACAAACCTGTTATGCTCATCCTCCGGTTATCAGATGAAACAGTCAGGAGTCGTCGTCACTTTTGACGGCTGGGGGCGCGTCTATCCGCTCGGCATCAAGGACGTTACGATGGAGCCCGCGGTGAAGGGCGAGGAGCTCTCGATCGAAAACACAATCAAAGAGCAGAAATTCACGCAGCCGCTGCCGCGTTACACCGAGGCCGGACTTGTCAAGGCGCTCGAAGAAAAGGGCATCGGACGCCCCTCCACGTACGCGACGATAATCGACACTCTTTCGCTGCGCGGCTACGTAGACCGCGGCGAAGAGGATAAGAAGCTGATCCCGACGAAACTGGGGAGGCTTGTCAACAATTTTCTTGTAAGATACTTCTCCTCGATCATCAACGAGGGCTTCACGGCGACGATGGAGAAGGAGCTTGACCAGATCGAATCCGGAGATATCGAGTGGAAGAAGCTGATGGCCGATTTCTGGCGCGGTTTTAAACCGGTCGTCGATGAGGTCTCGGCACATGGCGAAAGCATGAGGCCGGAGCCGGAACTGATCGGCGAAAAATGTCCCGAATGCGGGCACGACCTCATCATAAAACGCGGGCGTTTCGGGGAATTCATCGCCTGCACCGGCTATCCCGAATGCAAATATACGAGAAAGATAGTGAAAACGACCGGCATAAAATGTCCGAAATGCGGCGAGGGCGAACTGATCCGCCGTAAGGCGACGAAGGGCAAGATGAAGGGCCGTTTCTTCTATGGCTGCGAACGTTATCCGGACTGCGACTACGTCTCCTGGAAGAAGCCCGGCAAAGATGGCGCGGCCGGGGAAGAGGGATCGCCGGCAACGGAGACAAATGAAACCGACATGTGATGTGACCGTAGCCGGCGGCGGACTTGCCGGCTCCGAAGCCGCCTGGCAGCTTGCGGAGCGCGGCGTGCGCGTCCGCATCTGCGAAATGCGCCCCCTAAAGATGACCCCCGCGCACGAGACGCCGCTGCTCGGCGAGCTCGTCTGCAGCAATTCCCTCGGCGGCGACAGGCCGACGACCCCGGCCGGCATCCTGAAGGCAGAACTTAAACGTATGGGCAGCCTCATCATGCGCTGCGCGGAGGCGAGCCGCGTACCAGCCGGCAACGCGCTTGCGGTGGACCGGGAGGTCTTCGCGCATCTCATCGACAGCAGCGTCGCTAACCACCCGAATATCGAGCTGGCGCGCGAAGAACTGACGGAGATACCCGAAGAGCCGGCGATAATCGCCACGGGGCCGCTCACAAGCGCGCCGATGGCGCGGGCGCTCGCGGCGCTCACGGGAGAGGATTTCCTTTATTTTTACGACGCGGTCGCGCCGATCGTCGACGTAAGCACCGTTGATATGACTAAAGCCTTTCGCGCCAACCGTTACGGCACGGAGGGGGACTATATAAACTGCCCAATGAACGAAGAAGAGTACGCTGTCTTCTGGAAGGAACTCGTCAATGCCGAGACCGCGCCGCGCCATGATTTTGAGGAAGAGCAGATGCGCCATTTTGACGGCTGCCTGCCGGTAGAGGTCATCGCCAAGCGCGGTGAGAAGACGCTGCTGTTCGGCCCGCTGCGCCCGGTAGGTTTCGAGGCGGCGAACGGCGGCGAAGAGCCCTGCGCCGTCGTACAGCTGCGTCAGGACAACGAGGACGGGACCCTGTTCAACATCGTAGGTTTTCAGACAAACCTGAAATGGGGCGAACAGGAACGCGTGTTCAGGCTCATCCCAGCGCTCAGAGAGGCCGAATTTGTACGCAAGGGCGTGATGCACCGCAACCTCTTCGTCTGCGCTCCGAAGGTGCTTGACCCTTACCTTCGCTTCAACGGGCGCGAGGCGCTCTTTATCGCCGGGCAAGCATCCGGCGTGGAGGGATACATGGAGAGCACGGCGATGGGGCTTGCCGCGGCGATATTCGCATATTTGCGGCTCAGCGGCCGGCCGATGATCGATTTTCCGCCGGAGACCGCTGTCGGCTCCCTTCTGAACTATCTGAGGACGGCGCTGCCGAAGAGCTTCCAGCCGATGAACGTCAACCTTGGCATCTTCCCGCGCCTGCACGGGAAAAAAATACGCAAAAGGACCGAACGCTGCGAGGCTTATGCAGCGCGCTCCCTGGCCGCCGTGGAAAAACTGATCGCGGAAAATAAGGGATTGTTTCCGGATCAATAGAACTCGACCGAGCCGGACCATGCGGCGGCGGAGCCCGCCGCGGCCCGGCTTTTTGGCCGCCTTTGCCCGCCTTCTGCCGTAACGAGTTTGTTAAATCGTACACATTGTACAGTTACTTGCGAATTTTCTTAAAATTCCGCTTGATATTTACAATTTTCCTGTTAAAATACCGTTCATGATGGAAAATATATCTGATAATATCGATGCTTATATTGAGTATTTGACATCACTGGGAAAATCTAAACATACAACGGTAAACTATAAGATAGACCTCTCGCATTTCAAAGGCTATCTTTCCAATCAGGGAATTACCGATGTGCGTGAAATAGATACGCGCGCGATACGGATTTTCTTAAGCAGTATACTTGGAGTAGGCGAGGAAAAGACCACCGCTTCAAGAAGGCTCTCGGCGGTACGCGGTTTTACGGCGTGGCTCTGCTGGCGCGGTTTGATCGCCGAAGACCCTTCGCTGGGGCTGAAGGGCCCCAAGAAGTCCGAGGCGCTGCCGCGCGCTCTTTCATATGAGCAGATCGACAAGCTGCTCACGGAGGGGCCGGAGGAGGGCTCGAAGAGCTTCCGGCGCGACAGGCTCGTGCTTGAGCTGATGTACGGGGCCGGGCTGCGCGTGTCGGAGCTGATCGGGCTCAACTGGAACATGGTGGAGCTTGACGAGCGGATGCTGCGCGTTATGGGCAAGGGCGACAAAGAACGCCTCGTGCCGATCGGCGCGCCGCTGAAGAAGCTGCTGGAAGATTGGCGCGACGTCACCTGCGTTGACGGTGCGGCCCCGGTATTTCTCTCCGCCAAGGGGGCCGAACGCCTTACGGTCCGCACCGTAGACCGTATAGTGCTGCGCGCCGCGGCACGCGTCGGGCTGCACGGAGTGACGCCGCATACGCTGCGCCACAGCTGCGCGACGCACATGCTGGAAAACGGAGCGCCGCTCCACGTCGTGCAGGAGATGCTCGGACACGAGAGCATCGCGTCGACGCAGAGATATCTGCTGATCACATCCGAGCAGATCAAAAAGAGTTATCTGGAGGCACACCCCAGAGCGCTGGAAGACGGAGAATTATAGTCTTTGTATATAGAAAGAAATCAGGGAGGCAATTTTAATGGATACGCCGAAAGAACTTATCGAAAACCGTCCTAAAATAATGAACCAGTCAGCAATGCAGGACTTGCTTGAAAAGACCCGCGTCGTCAGCCGCGTGCTGCAGGCCAGAAAAGACAGGGGCACGCCCGACTACCCGAAACTCGCTAGATTGATGTCCGACCTCTCGGCCGCCAACGTCTACGTGATAAACAGAGAGGGAAGGATACTCGGCTACGCCTGGGTCAGCGAATATGACTGCCCGATAATGGCGGAGATCCTCATAAATGGGGCAATGCCGGCTCCCTATGTCGAAAAGGTGAACCAGTTCCACGAATCGGTCCTCAACCACACAGACCACGGCCTCTGCGCCTATGCCGACCAGCCCTGCGCCTACTCCAACAAGCACGTCCTGATCGTACCGATCAACGGCGCCGGCGATAGGCTGGGCACCCTTATACTCGCCCGCTTCGGCTGCCAGTTCGACACCCGCGACCTCGTACTCGCCGAGTACCTTTCGACGGTCGTCGGCCTTGAGATACTTAACGACCGCGGAAAATCGATAGAAGAGCGCGGACGCGAACGCCTCGTCGTTCAAATGGCGATGCGCGCCCTTTCATACTCCGAGGTGGAATCCGTCCGCCACATCATCGAAGACCTCGGAGGCCCCGAGGGCGTCGTCGTTGCCAGCAAAGTCGCGGACAGAGTCGGAGTTACCAGGAGCGTCATCGTGAACGCGCTGAGAAAACTGGGAAGTGCGGGTATAATAGAGAGCAGAAGCCTTGGAATGAAGGGTACCTACATCAAGGTGCTGAGCCCCCTCTTCCTTGAGGAGCTTGGAATAGCGGCCAGATAATAAGAAAAATAAGAAAGGAGCGGCAAAGATGAAGGCTACAGTGCTGATAGCGGAAGACTCCACACACATGCGTATGATCCTTAAGGACATACTCATAAGAGACGGATACGACGTTGTAGGCGAGGCTGAAAACGGTGAAGAGGCCGTACGGATGTACAATGAGCTCCACCCGGACGTGGTAACGCTCGATATCGCTATGCCGGAGATGGACGGGATCGCGGCGCTCAAAGCGATAAAAAACGAGCACCCGCATGCCAAAGTGGTGATGGTCAGCGCAATGAACCAGCAGAACCAGGTGATAGAGGCGATCAGGGCGGGGGCCTCGGACTTTTTTATCAAGCCGCTCCAATCGGAACGCGTCGCCGAGGCGATAGAAAGAGCGCTGAAATAACTCTTTCGCAATACTTAAATTAAAAAATATGGTACAATTCGCTTCATAGTCTTAAAAGGGCTTGAGAGTATTATTGTCTTTTAAAACAAATTTTGGAGGTCAGAAACCACAGATGGCAGAGAAGGCGGCTGCAGCAGCACCGGCGGTAAGCGTGGGAGAAACAGTAAGCGGCACGGTAGAACATGTCGCTCCATACGGGGCCTTTGTAAGACTTGAATCAGGGCAGAAGGCCATGGTACATATCTCAGAGCTCTCCCACAACTATGTGAAGAAAGTAGAAGATGTTCTCGAACAGGGTAAAAAAATCACAGCAAAGGTCATAAAGATCGACGATAAAGGCCGTATCGATTTGTCGATCAAGGCTCTGCAGGTAAAAGAGGTCCGCCCGCCGGTACATCGTGAAGAGGATTTTGAAAAGAAGCTGACGAACTTTCTCAAATTCAGCGACGAAAAGATAGCTGACCTGAACAGCAAATGCAAAGACCCCCGCGGAACGAAACGCCGCGCAGGCGGCGGGACTTCCGGAAAGAAGTAACGTGACAGGTCATACAATAAAAGAGACTGGGCCGGAAGAGTACGCTCTTCCGGCCTTTTGGACGGACCTGCGGGAGGAGGACCTCCCCATACTGTGCGAGCAGACGAAGGGCAGGAAATTTGACACCTCCGCCGTGCTGGCGGTGGCGCGGCGCTGCCGCCATGGTTTTCCGCAGGTCGTCGTCTCATCGCCTATCTCGTCGTCGGGGATGCCATTTCCGACCGTTTTCTGGCTAACATGCCCGTTTCTTGACCATCGCTGCGGTGAACTTGAGTCGGAGCAGCGGATTGCGGAGCTGGAAGAGCTCTTCGGCGCGATGCCTGAGGCGGTGGCAAAGATGCACCTGGATTACGCGAAGCTGCGCCTGTCGCTTGCCGGCGGAGAAGCAGCCCCCGCGTTCTCCGGCATGAGCGTCGGGATGCGGCGTTCGCTTGCCGAACTCGGCGTGGGCGGCATAAACTGGCGGGACGCGCCGCGGGCGGTAAAGTGCCTCCATCTGCAAACCGCCACGTGGCTTGGCATGGGCGGCCATCCCGCCGGGGAATGGCTTGCGGAAAAGATCGGTGCGCAGGACTGCGCCGCCGGGCGCTGCGCAAAGGCGCTGACGCTGCTCAAGGCAGGGCGGGAAGCCTAGGCAGGCCTTACGGCACAGCCGGAGTGCCGCGCTCTGCTGCGGCGTCCGTCTGATGATTCACGGCGGGGTCGTCAAAATAAGTATATGTTATTGCTCAGAGATAAAGTCACTCCATAACAGATCTGAGAAAATGTCACTATGAGCCAGGAGCTAGTGACAATGACGAAGAAGGAAGTAAGGCGCGTTGAGGTGTTGAGTATCGCATTATCAGGAGGATTGACTAACAAAGATGCGTCGGAGCTGCTCGGTGTTTGCGTCAGGCAGTTTATCAGAATCAAGAAGAAGTTTTTACAGGAAGGAGCACAAGGGTTGGTTCACGGTAATCGTGGTAGGAATCCCGTCCATGCGATTACCGATGAGGTCAGAGGGGAGGTAGTGAGTCTTTTTAAGGAAAGGTATTATGACTTTAATATCTCTCATTTTACCGAACATCTTAATGAAAGGGAATGTATCAGTATCAGCCGGTCGTCGGTGTCTCGTATTCTGAAGTTGGAGGGAATAAGGAGTAAGAGGTCGGTAAATAAAAAGCCCAAAGCACATCGTCCGAGGCAAAGGAAGGAATCGTCCGGCATGTTATGGCAGACAGACGCGAGCAGCCATAAGTGGTTTGGCAAAGATGGAGATAGTGCAACCCTGCATGCTTTTATGGACGATGCCGCAGGTATTGTTACCGGTGCATTCTTCATAGAGAGTGAATGTTTTGTCGGATATGCGGAGGCTATAAAGATGGGTATAAGGGATTATGGACTGCCCCTTTATATTTACAGCGACAGGCACACGATATTCAAGTCTCCTAAGGAGCTGACCCTCGAAGACGAATTGAAAGGCGTATCAATTCACCTGTCGAATTTTGGCCATGCACTGAATGATTTAGGCATAAAGCAGATATTTGCCAATACGCCCCAGGCTAAAGGACGTATAGAACGGCTGTGGAATACTTTTCAGGACAGGCTTGCGGCGGAACTCAGGCTCAATGGAATCAGGAACATTGAAGAGGCTAATAGCTTCCTCCCACTCTTTCTGGATGATTACAACGCCAGATTTTCCGTTGAACCAAAAGTAGAAAACTCTGTGTATCTCAAATTCGACAAGAGAATTGATCTGGATCTGGTCTTTGTTCTGCGCTGTGAAAGAAAGATAGGCGGCGGAAACACTATATCTTACAACAGTCGGATATATATTCCGGTTGACGGCAGTATATACATGACTCCAGGAAGCACCGTTGAAGTTAGACAGACCGTTAAAGGAGAGATATACATCATGCGTAACGACAGGGCTATATTGATGAAACAGGTGGAGATGCCGAAAAAAGCGACCCATAGTGATTCAAAGAAAAAAGCAGGTGTTGTGTCACCACACAAACCTGCTTCAGACCACCCCTGGCGGGGCAGATCTACAAATGTGACTACCAAGGATGATACCATAATTCAAAGGAATAGTGACATTTTCTTTGACCATTTGGGGTGACTTTTTCTCTGGCTATTGACATCGTCAAAATAAGTATATTGACAAAATCCTAAAATGCTGTAAAATATCTCCTCGTGATACTTGAGTGAGCCGTTAGCTCAGTTGGCAGAGCACCGGACTTTTAATCCGGGTGTCCCGGGTTCAAGTCCCGGACGGCTCACCATTTTGACGGTCCCATCGTCTAGAGGTCTAGGACATCGCCCTTTCACGGCGACGGCAGGGGTTCGAATCCCCTTGGGACTGCCATTTTTCAAACATAACGCAGTTGCCTCAAGGCGACTGCGTTTTTTGTAAGCTGATGAATATTCAATGCAAGGGTGAGGAGACGGCCGTATGCAGATCGATATAAAGCGCTGGAGCGCGGAACTGACGGATAAACTGCTCGGCGTCTACGGAGGGGGGCTTCTCTTCGTGGGGCTTCAGGGCAGCTACGGACGTGAAGAAGCTACTCAGAGCAGCGACATCGACGTCGTTGTGATACTTAAGGCTCTTACGGTCGCGGGCCTTGACAGATACCGCGCGGTAATAGCGGAGATGCCGTACGGCGAGCGCGCCTGCGGTTTTATCTCAGGCGAAAGGGAACTGTTGTCATGGACCCCCTCTGAACTGTTCCTTCTCTATTTTGACACGGTGCCGCTGTACGGTTCCCTCGGGTTTCTCAGCAGGCTCTTCGACGAGGGAGCGGCGGCCAAAGCGGTGCGCGACGGGGCCTGCTCCATATATCACGGCTGCTGTCATAATTACCTGTACGAAAAGAGCGAGGATACCCTCGAAGCTCTCTGCAAATCGGCCTTTTTTGTGCTCCGCGCGAAGTATTTCTGTGAGAGCGGCCTTTATGTAAAAAAGATGACGGAATTAGCCGGTTTGCTTTGCGGCGGCGACCGCGCCGTGCTTGACTTATGGGCCTCCCTGCGCCATGACGGGCAAGGCGCCGTTGACTTCAGGGCTGCTTCGGAGAGGCTGATCTCCTGGAGCTCGGAAGTTATCTCCGAATACTCCTGATCCGCGGCGTGCGCCGCCCCCAGTAAAATCATCCTCGCTGACCGCTTCGCCAACCGATGCCGGCCACGGCTCATCTTTCGCAATATTTACCGCAAAACAAAATAATACTGTAATTTTTTGCCATAATTTGGACAGACAATAACCAGAAAAATTATTTCGATCTGTCTATAGTGAAAGTAACCGTAATTATCGCTGCGGTTTATAAACTTTCATCGTACAAGGAGAATGGTTATGCATAAATTTTGTTTGGGACCAACGGTGTATATGGGGGCGTCGTCTTTGGAAGAGGTGCTCTCCGGAACCAAAAAGGCGTTTATCGTTACGGATAAATTTATGCACGAAAGTGGTAAAGTATCCTATGTAAGCGATTTTTTTGATAAAATAGGAGCGGAATATGTGATATTTTCCGACGTCAGCCCTGACCCGGACGTGGATACTGTCGCCGAAGGAATAAAAAGGCTGGCAGCCTTTGACGCCGACACGATCGTCGCCTTTGGCGGAGGGTCTGCGATAGACGCCGCGAAGTCGATCTCTCACATTTCCGGCGGCGTCATTGACAATAAGGCTGTGTTTGTTGTGATCCCCACCACAAGCGGCACCGGTTCCGAGGTAAGCCGTTATGCGGTTATCACTGACAGAGAAAAAATATGAGGTACCCGCTGGCCGTCTGAGACGAGGCCGCGCAGGGGACCGCGCCGGGTGTCCCGAATT